>JALYUE010000185.1 GCA_030853925.1 Vulcanimicrobiota bacterium
GATCGGGCTCGTGCCGCGCGGCGCGCTCGCGGCCGTCGCGGCCCAAGCGCTCGGCATCGAGGCCCTGCCCCGTGACGTGCAGTAACGTCACCAGATGACGACGAGCGTGGCCGGCCCCGAGCACCGAATTTCCACCATCGAGCCCGCGAGCGGGGACACGCTCGCCACCTACTCGCAGCACGACACCGCGCAGATCGAAGCGGTGCTGGCACGCGCCGCCGAGCGCTTTCGCAGCTGGCGTGGCACGCCGACGAGTGAACGCGCCCACATGCTCCGCGCGGTCGCGCGAGCTTTGCGCGAGCGGAAAACCGAACTTGCAACCCTTGCGACCCGCGAGATGGGCAAGCTCGTCGTCGAGGCCGAAGCAGAAGTCGAGAAATCGGCGACGGGCTGCGAGTACTATGCCGATCACGGCTCCGAACATCTCGCCGACGAGCGCGTGCAAAGCGGCGCGAGCGAGAGTTATGTCGCGTTCCGGCCGCTCGGCATATTGCTCGCGATCATGCCGTGGAACTTTCCGTATTGGCAGGTTTTCCGCGCCGCCGCGCCCGCGCTGATGGCAGGCAACGTCGTCGTTTTAAAACACGCAGCGAACGTAACGGGCTGTGCTCTCGAAATCGAACGGCTATTTACCGACGCCGGGTTTCCGGCAGGCGCTTTCACCACGCTCGTGGTCGCGGGGCGCGACATGGAAGCGATCGTTGCGGACCCGCGCGTCGCGGCCGTCACGTTGACCGGCAGCGAGGATGCCGGCAGTTCGGTCGCGGCGACCGCCGGCAAACATCTGAAGAAGACCGTGCTGGAACTCGGCGGCTCCGACGCATTCATCGTGTTGCGCGACGCGGACATCGATGCGGCGGCGCAGATGGCGGTTAAAGCGCGCTTTCAAAACGCGGGCCAAAGCTGCATCGCCGCCAAGCGGTTCATCGTCGAAGCGCCGGTGTACGATGCGTTCAACGCGGCATTCGTAGCGCGCGCCCGGCAACTGCATGCGGGCGACCCGCTCGATCGCGCGACGACGCTCGCACCGCTCGCGCGCGCCGATTTGCGCGACGCGCTTGCGGCGCAAGTCAGCGCGTCGCTGGCCGCAGGGGCGACGCTCGCGACCGGCGGTAAAGCGCTCGATCGGGCCGGCTTTTACTATGAAGCGACGATTCTTACGGACGTCGAACCGGGCATGGCCGCCTGCGAGGAAGAGACCTTCGGTCCCGTCGCCGCCGTCATGAAAGCGCGCGATGCGGAAGATGCGATCGAACTTGCCAACGCATCGCAATACGGTCTCGGCGGCAACCTCTGGACGCGCGATATCGAGCGCGCCAAAGCGATTGCCGCGCGTTTGGAATCGGGCGCCGTGTTCGTCAACGGCATGACGTCATCCGACCCGCGTTTACCCTTCGGCGGCATTAAAAAGAGCGGTTACGGACGCGAACTCTCCGCTTTCGGCATTCGCGAATTCGTCAACGTGCAGACCGTCTGGATCGGGCCCGCTCGTAATGCCGCCCCGGCGGCGACGCCGGCCGAGTAGCCATCGTGCCGCTCCGGCGTATCGGCCTCGTCGCGGCGTTTACCGCCGCCGCCATCCTCTTCTCCGCTCCGGCGCATGCCGATGTACGAACCGTACCGCCCGCGACCATGCAGTTCGCGGCTTTTGCGGCGGTTGCGCCCATGGACCATCGCTTCGTGATGAAAGCGGCACGAGGCGGGAACGCGGAAATCAGTATGGCGCGCCTCGCGCTCAAGAAGTCGACGAACGCTTCCGTGACGATTTTCGCTCGCCGGATGATTCGCGATCATTCCGCAGCCGCCGCCAACCTTGCGTCGATCGTCGCCGCGATGGGCGGGCCGACGCTCCCGACGAGTTTGAGTCAAGCCGACGCCGCGATGCGCGCGGCCTTAACGCAGCTCGCGGGCGCCGAATTCGACACGACGTATCTCAAAGGCCAAGTCGCGGGGCACCGTAAGATGGCGACGTTGATGCAAAGCGAAACGACATCGGGCGCGAACGCGGCGCTGCGGAGTTTCGCAAGCGCGACGTTGCCGACGGTGCGGATGCACTTGAGCATGGCGCAAAAGCGCCTGTCGACGTTGTCGAACGGTCGATAACGCAGCGGCAGCTACGACGTCGCGATTGCCGCCGGCGACTGACGCTCCGATGCGAACTGCGCAATTCTAGACAGGCCTTCGCGCACGTCGGGTAGCGGCCCGACGAAGCTCGTGCGCAGCCACCCGCGCAGCAGCGGCGAAAAGATGTGGCCGGGTATCGCGACCACGTCGCGTTCGGCGAGTAAGGCTTCGGCGAAGGCGAGCGTGTCGTGGGCGCCGACGTTGACGCATAGGTAGAACGCGCCTTCGGGCTCGATGTAGTCGAGGCGCAGGTCGCGCGCGATCTCGAGAACGCCCGAGCGTTGCGCCGCATACCACGGTTGCGACGCGGTCAATTGACGCGCCGTGAAAATTGCATAGCCGACGCGTTGTGCGAACGTGCTCGCGCACGACGTGACCCAGCCGTGCATCTTGACGATCTGGGGTATCGTTTCGAGCGGCGCGATCAACCAGCCCATGCGCAGACCGGTCAACGCGTTCGATTTTGAAAGCGAGTTTACGACGACGGTGTACGGATAGATCTTGCCGAATTCGCCCGCATCGTCCGTGTAGACGAGTTCGCGGTAAATCTCGTCGTGCAGCACGTAAACGGGCGGTCCACCGCGAGCGACCAGTCCCTCCGCGAGGCGACGCGCGGTCGCCTTCGAAATGACTCGCCCCGTCGGGTTGCTCGGCGAGCCGATGACGATCATGCGCGTGTTCGGCCGGACGCCCGCGAGGATGCGTTCGGCGTCGAATGCGTCCCCGGCCCGCGGGTCGAGCGACAAACGGCGATGCGGAATGCCTTCGACTTGCGCGATTTTCGCGTACACCGGAAAGGCCGGGTCGACGATCAGCACTTCGTCGCGCGCCGGATCGAGCAGCGTGCGCATCGCGACGTACACGGCTTCCTGCGAACCCGTCGTAATGCACACGTTGTCGGCGTGGTCGAGCCCGGGGTACGCGTAATATGCGGCGATCGCCGCGCGAAGGTCTGCGTCCCCGATGTTGCTCGAATACGGACACCCGTGTGCGGCGATCCAACGCGTGGCGCTCTCGAAATGCGCGACGTCCGCGCGCAACGTCGGCTCGCCCATGCCGAGATTGATCGACGTCGGACGGCGTTTGGCGTTGAGCGCCCGAATCAGCGATCCTCCGACGGCTTCGATCGCCGGATTCACAGCGCAATCCCGTAATCGCGAATCGCGCTTTCGAGCGACGTCTTCCGATCGGTCGACTCGCGGCGTTCGCCGATCACGAGCGCGCAGGGCACCTGATAGACTCCGGCCGGAAACGTCTTGGGAATCGTCCCCGGAATCACGACCGAACGCGCCTCGACCCGCCCCTTCGTCACGCTCGGTTCCGAACCGCGCACGTCGACGATCGGGGTACTCGCGGTGAGCACGACGCCGGCGCCGAGAACCGCTTCGCGCCCGACGTACACGCCTTCCACGACGATGCAGCGCGACCCGACGAACGCACCGTCCTCGACGATGACGGGCTGAGCTTGCGGCGGCTCGAGGACTCCGCCGATGCCCACACCGCCGGAGAGATGAACGTTCTTCCCGATCTGCGCGCACGAGCCCACGGTCGCCCACGTATCCACC
>JALYUE010000002.1 GCA_030853925.1 Vulcanimicrobiota bacterium
GTGCGCGCGGTGATCAACGATTACACCCGCGAGGCCGGCGTCCGTAACCTCGAACGCGAAATCGGCACCGTATTCCGCAAGGTCGCGCGCAAGATTGCGGAAGATCCACGCTTCAAAGCGCGCGTCAAGCCCGAGAATCTCGTCGAGTACCTCTCGCGCGCCCGCTTCTACAACGAAGTGAAGAAGCGGACGGCTTCCGTCGGCGTGACGACGGGCCTGGCTTGGACGCCGGTCGGCGGCGACATCATGTTCATCGAGACCACCGTGATGCCGGGCAGCGGTAAGCTCGTGCTCACGGGCCAGCTCGGCGACGTGATGAAAGAATCGGCGCAGGCGGCGGTATCGTTCCTACGCTCGCGCTCGGGCGAGCTCGGCTTGCAAGACGACTACTTCTCCAAGCACGACCTGCACATTCACGTGCCGGCCGGTGCCGTGCCAAAAGACGGTCCGTCGGCCGGCGTTTCGCTCGCGACGTCGATCGCGTCGCTGCTCACGAACACGAAGGTCGATTCGAATCTTGCGATGACGGGCGAGATCACGCTCACGGGGCAAGTGTTGCCGATTGGCGGACTCAAGGAAAAAGTGCTAGGAGCGAAGCGGGCTGGCATCAACAAGATCGTCATGCCGAAACGCAACGAGATGGACTTGGACGACGTGCCCAAAGAAGTGCGCGACACGATGACGTTCGTGCCGGTCGAAGAGATTTCCGAAGTGTTCGAGCAGGCGTTCGGGAAGCGCATCATCACCCCCGTGATGCTGGGCGGTGAGAGCGACCGCCGCACGGACGGCAACGTCGTTCCGATGCGGCCATCGACCAAACGCCCGGCTTCGCAACACGAACGTAAGCGCGCCTCCGTGCGCAGAATCGCAACCCGTAAGCGGTAGCTCTATGCGTCGCGCACGTGCTCCGCAAGCGGCTATGCTAAGATAAGGCGGCCATGGCCAAGCAATTGCTTTTTATCCCGGGTCCCGTCACGTGCGCTTCCGAGGTCCTCGCTGCGCTCGCGCAGCCGCTCATCGATCATCGCGGTCCCGAGTTCGCCGCGCTGCTCGGCCGGGTTACGAGTGGAATGCAGCCTCTGTTCGGAACTTCGAACGACGTGATGCTGCTCGGCGGTTCGGGAACCGGCGGTCTGGAAGCCGCAGTCGCGAATGCGTTTTCTCCGGGCGACAAGATTCTCGCATGTCCGGTCGGCGTCTTTGGAAGACGGCTCGCGGCGATCGCGCGCACGTTCGGCCTCGACGTGGAAATTCTCGAAACGCCGCTCGGCGAACGGCTCGATCCGGCCGTTTTGGCGGCGCGCCTCAGTGCGGTCGACGGCGGAAAATTTGCCGGCATCCTGCTCACCCACAACGAGACCTCGACCGGCGTTCAAAACGATATGGCGCAGCTCGCCGAAGCGATCGGTCGACATTCCGCGACCGTCATCGTCGACTCCGTTAGCGGCCTCGGCGCGACCGAGTTTAAAATGGATGCTTGGAATTTCGATGTCGTCGTTACCGCGTCGCAGAAAGTTCTCGCGGCGCCCCCCGGCGCAGCGATGGTCGCGGTGAGCGCGCGCGCGTGGGAACGTATGGCGAAAGCGACCGCGCCGCGCTTCTATTTCGACTTGCCGCGCGCGCGCGAGTTCGCGCGCCAGGGTCAGACGCCGTGGACGCCGCCCGTTTCGATCGTTTTCGCCCTCGACGAGGCGTTACGGCGCTATCGCGGCGAAGGCGCGGCGCGCGCGTACGCGCGTCACGAGCGTTACGCACGCGCCATCCGCACGTACGCCGAAGGAGTCGGCGCGCGCTTGTTCTCGGCCCCAGGCGCGCATTCGGTAACCGTCGTTGCGATGCACGCCCCGCCCGCGCTCGACGTTGCAAGCGTCCGTAAAGAGTTGCGCGAAGAACAGGGCGTCGTGCTCGGCGGCGGTCAGGGCGAACTCAAAGGCAAAATTTTGCGTATGGGAACGATGGGCGACCTGAGCGGCACAGACGTGCTGCACGGCCTCGAAGCGCTCGACAGCGTGTTGCATGCGCGCGGCATCGCTCGAAATGCAAAGGACGGGCTGGAGATGGCACGCGCTTTGCTCAACGTCGAGCTCGCTGCTGCGACGTAGACCTCTAGACGCGGTGGCGAGAGAACATGGAGCCCGCGAACGGCCGCACGAAAGGCGGTAGCGACGCGCGCACCGTTTCGTCGAGCCCGGCGTTAGGTTGCTGAAGGATCGCGACGAAGCGCGAGCGGTGCAGATCCTCGCGCAGGTCGTGCGACAGCGGGAAGAAAAGCGCCACATACAAGATCGCCCACATAAAGATCGCCGCTTTGAGTACGCCGACGAGCGCACCGAGCAGTGCGTTTGCCGTGCCGATGAGCGGTAGCTTTGCAACCGCCGACAATGCCGCACCGAGTGCGAGTACGATGAAATACGCGGCGGCAGCATACGCTACCATTCCGACGACGTGCGCGGAGCCCGGGCCGAGGTGCGTATGCTCGCGTGCGAACGCATCCCACGCCCCGGAATATGCGAACGCCGCAGCGAGCGCGAAGACGATCGCGACTGCGCCCGCGAGTTCGTTGACGAAACCCCGTTTGAAGCCTTTGAGCGCCCCGAAGGCCACGACGAAACCGATCGCGATATCCGGCCACGCGATCGTGTTCACGTCCGCAGAAGCGCCCCGCAACGGTCGCGTAAGGCGGCCAGGATGGCAGCGACGGCTGTATCCGCATCGCCGTCGGTGAGCGTAGCATCGTCGCGCTGTAGGACGATGCGGACCGCTAGGCTTTTCTTTCCGTCCGAAATTTGCGAGCCGCGATATTCGTCGAACACGCGCACGCTTTCGACGAGCGCGCTCCCGCCGGCAACGACGGCGTCTTCGATGGCCTGCGCCGGAACCTCCGGTGCGACCACGAGCGCGAGATCCCGAGCGATCGGCGGGTATTTCGACGGCGCCAAGTACTTTGGAACGGCGTAGGCTGGCATATCGGAGAATCGCATCCAGCCTGCGTACGCGCGCGACTCGACGCCGTATGCGGCCAGCAAGCGCGGGTCGACCGCGCCGATCGTGGCGACGTCGCTGCCGTCGATGCGCAACCGCGCCGCCTTACCTGGATGCCAAGCGGCCTCCGTTACGGCACCGGCCTCGGCGTCTCGCGCCGTAAGGACGCGCAATAGCCCGAGCGACTCACCCTTGAACGATAGAAAGCCGCCGTCGCGCCATGCCGGTTCCGCGCTGCGCGGCAGCGTCGTAAGCCACGCGACGCCGGGCGCCTCGACGTATTGCTCGCCGTAAAACACGTGACCGATCTCGAACGCTCGAAACGGCGCGTCGCGCGGCGCCTTTGCGGCGAGGCCGAGTAAGCCGGGCAGCAGTGAAAAGCGCAAAAAACGCTGATCTTCGGAAAGCGGATTCTCGATCTCGACGACCGGCCCCGGCAGGGCGACGCCCGCGCGCGCGTACGTTTCCGCCACGGCCGCCGGCTGCAGCGATGAGATAACCGTTTCGCGATAGCCGAGCGCTACGAGCGCATGCGCGACGCGGCTTTCGTCGCGATACGCGCAACTCGAAACGTTCTGTTCGAGTATCGGCGGCATCTCGGCGACGATGCGATCGTAGCCGATGATGCGCGCGACCTCTTCGACGACGTCTTCGGGGATCGCCACGTCGCCTCGCCACGCCGGCGGAACCGTTTCGATAACGCGCTTGGGCGCTTTGCCCAGTTCGTCTTCGACCGTTAACGCTCGCGCGGCAAAGCCGAGTGCATGGAGCGCGCGTTCGGCTTCGACTTCCGTCACGTACGTTCCGAGGAGCGCCTCGAAGCGGTCGACGTCGACGCGAATGGCGGCCGCCGCAGCGATGTCGGCGCCGACGACGAATGGCGCGTGGACCGTCGCACCTTCGCGCTCGAGCAGGTGGGCGGCGCGCGCGGCGCCCCATGACGAAAGTGCGAGCGGCAAACCTTTCTCGTGTCGTGTCGAAGCTTCGGTGCGCAAACCGAGTGCCGCGCTCATGCGGCGAATGCGCGGTCCGGAAAACGTCGCGGCTTCTACGAGGAGTTCGCGCGTCGCGGGCGTGACTTCGCTGCCGGCGCCGCCTTTGAGTCCGGCGATGCCCTGCGGTTCCCGATCGTCGGCGATAACGAGGAAGCGCGGATTCAAGGTGCGGTCCGCTTCGTCGAGCGTTCGTATCGTTTCGCCATCGCGCGCGTCGCGCGCGGTCAAGCGCGAACCGGCGAGCCGTTCGAAATCGTAGAAGTGCAGCGGCTGCGCCGTTTCGAGCATGACGAAATTCGAAATGTCGACGAGATTATTGATGGGCCGCTGCCCCGCAAGCGCCAAGCGCACGCGCATCCAAAAGGGCGCCGGCCGGATCGCGACGTTGGAAAAACGCTGCGCTACGAAGCGCTTGCAATCGGCGCTTTCGATCGTCACCCAAGCGTCCGCCGGCACGGTCGTCTGATATCGAACGATCTCGGTCGACGGTTCGCGTATGCTTTCGCCGAGCGACGCTGCAAGCTCGCGCGCCAAACCGACGATGGACAACGCGTCGACGCGGTTGGCGACGATCTCGACGTCGAGTACGTCGTCATTCAAGCCGAAGAGCCGCGCGAAATCTGCGCCCGGTTCGAGCCCGGCTTCGAGCTGCATGATGCCGTCTTCGAACCACTCTGCGGTTAGCCCGACTTCGTCCGCGGAGCACAGCATGCCCTCGGAATCGATACCGCGCATCTTACGCGGTCCGATCTGCATGTTCGTGAGTTGCGCGCCGATGGTCGCGACGGGCACGACTTGGCCTGCAGCCACGTTCGTCGCCGCCGTGGCGATCGTCAGTTGCCGGCCGCCGCCGACGTCGAGCGTGCACACTTGTAGGCGATCCGCGGCCGGATGCTTTTCCAGCGCCGCGATCTTACCGATGACGATGCCGCTGAGCGCAGGACGACGCTCGATGTCTTCCACCGGGAAGCCGAGTGCGGCAAACCTCGCGGCGATGTCGTCCGAGTCGAGCGAGACGTCGAGATAATCGCGCAACCACGCGATGGGAAGTTTCATCCGCGTCTCACGCGAGTTGCGCCAGAACGCGCGGCTCGTTCTCGAAGAAGACGCGAATGTCGTCGATGCCGTGCCGCACCATCGCGATGCGCTCGATACCGACGCCGAAGGCCCAGCCCGTTACGTTCGCAGCATCGTAACCGGATTCGCGCAGTACGCGCGGATGCACCATCCCCGCTCCGCCGATTTCGATCCAACGCGAACCGCCGCACGTTCTGCACGCGGCCGCGCCGTCGGCGGAAAGCGCGCTGCAGCCCGGACACGTCGTATCGACTTCGGCGCTCGGTTCGGTAAATGGAAAGAAGGATGGTCGAAAACGAACCGCTTGATTCGGTCCGAACAGGTGACGGAATAAGCCGGTCAGCACGCCTTTAAGATGTCCGAGATGGATGCCGGGCGCGACGAGCAAGCCTTCGATTTGATGAAAGACTGGCGAATGACGAGCGTCGACGCCATCGCGCCGATAGACGCGTCCGGGCACGACGATTGCGAGCGGCGCGGGATACTTCTGCATCGTGCGCACTTGCATCGGCGAAGTGTGCGTCCGCAATAGAACGCCCGGGCGCAGGTAGAACGAGTCGAGCCCTTCGCGCGCGGGATGATCGGCCGGGATGTTCAGAGCGTCGAAATTATAGTATTCGCTTTCGATCTCGTTACCGAATACGACGGCAAAACCGCGCCGTTCGAAATAATCGCACGCATCCTCGAGCGTTCGCCGCAGCGGATGGAGCGAACCTAAAGCGGGCTCGTTTGCCGGAAAGGTTACGTCGATTGCGAGCGCGAGCTCCGCATCGAGCGCGTGAGATTCGAGGTCGCGCGCTGCCGCCGTCAGCAACGCCTCCAATTCCGTTACGCGGGCGTTGATGATTTTGCCGGCCTGCGGCCGGTCGGCCGGCGGCAACGTTCCAATCGACCGACGCACCGCCGTAATCTCTCCGCTACGTCCCAGAAACGTGACTCGCGCCGCCTCGAGCGCGGCGTGATCTGAAATACCGGCGAGCGCCTCGCGTAACCGGCTTGCGAGCGCATCGAGTTGCTGCGTAAGTGCGTCGATGAACGTAACTCCGTAAATGTGAACGCCCGGCCGCTTCGGCCGGGCGTTCGTTACATCTTTAGTTTAGCGATTACAATAGGGGCGCCAAATTAGCTGCTTGCCGGTGACTGATTGATTTGCCGATACATCAGGTAGGCATAGATCGAACCGGTGCTCGTGAACAGTTTCCAGAAGCGGTCATGTGTGCGCATTAGTCGGCGTGTCCCCTTCTCAAGTTTTGTTGCCACGGCGTCGTCGCTCGGAACTTTGCGCAGTATAGCATAGGGCTCATGGGCCGCATAGTCTTGACAAATCAGGGCTTTTTGAGAATTGCGGGGGTTCTTAATTGGCGCGAAGCTGCTGAGCAAACGCATAGAGTACGATGCCTCCTGCGATTGCAGCATTGAGGCTTTCGCCGACTCCCTGGTGGGGAATGCTTACCGTTAGGTCGCAGCGCGGCAGCCAACTCGTCACCCCGTGACGCTCGCTACCGATCGCGATCAAAGGTTTAGCCGGAAAGCGGAATTCGGCGAGCGAAGTGCCGCCTCTCGCCGCGCATACGATAGTAAAGCCGTGGCGGCGAATCGCTTCGACGAGGTCGGTGGGCTCGGCCGTGGCGATCGAAGTCCGAAAAACGGCCCCCATGGTCGCTCGCACTACTTTTGAGTTATGCGGCTCGACTCCGCCGCTCCCGAAAACGACTCGCCGTATGCCGAAGATTTCCGCCGTCCGTACGAGGGTGCCGGCATTCCCAGGGTCGGCCAAACCCGCCAGCAGCAACACAGGCTCCGCCGGCCGCAATAACGCTTCGAGCGGCATCAGGCCATCAGCGAAGACGGCGAGGATGCCCGGCGAAGATTCGAGGTCCGATAGGCGCCGCATCGCCGCCGGCGGGATCACGAACACGCGCTCCGTGCTTATTCCGCGCAGAGCCTCGAGCGTCGCCAGGCCGGCCGAGGTCACATAGATGGCTTGCGGTTTGCGCCCGGCGGCGAGCGCTTCCGCGAGCATCGTCGCGCCCTCGACGGCGAAGGCTCGCTGCTCCCGTCGTCCGTCTCTCGTGCGAAGCGCGCGAACGGCATCGAGCTTCGACGAATGAGCGCCCAGCGTCGGCATGCAGGCAGTGCTTCGACGCCGAGGCGAGTTCCGCTCGTTGCAGCCGCGTTCGAAGGAGACCGCGGTTGCGACCGTTCAGAGAGCCGGGGTGAACTCGCGAATGCTCGAAGGTGCGTTTCTCGCCGTGATTATGCTGGCCGTCCTGCTTGGAGGTGCGGCCTTCTTGGCGCATGTGGCGCAGTTTCACGGCGTCGCGATCTCGATGCTGGGAGCCCTCGCCTTCTGCTTGACGTACGCGTTCCGTCGAAATTACCTGGCCGGCGGGCCGCAGGTAAGGTTGCAGGCGACGCGGGACGCTGCGTTTTTAGCGGCCATTGCAGCGGCCATCGCGTTCGTAGCCGCCCCGGCGCATTGGTCGCTCGGTGCGGCGGTCGTCGCCTGCGAGCTCGGCCTGATAGTAGAACTCTTCACTCGCCTCACGCCCGCGCCGCCTTAGCGCCCGAGGAAAAATGAAAGCTTATTCGTCCGAGCGCATTTACAGCGGCCGCGTAGTGAATCTGCGCATCGATGAGATCGACCAGCCCCAAGGACGTGGCCGGCGTAAGGTGGAGGTCGTGGAACACGCGGGCGGCGTGTGCGTCATCGCGCGGCCGGCTCCACGCGAGATCGTACTCGTAAGACAGCAGCGCCACGCAGTCGACCAAGCGCTTTGGGAAGTACCCGCCGGCATGATCGAACGGGGCGAGCCTCCGATCGAGACCGCCAAACGCGAGCTGATCGAAGAGACCGGTTATCGCGCGCGCTCTTTACGATTCTTGTGGAGTATGTATCCTACGCCGGGGTTCTGCGAGGAGCGCATTCATTTCTTCGTAGCCGATGGGCTCGAAGCGGGTGAGGCGCAACCCGAAGAGGATGAGGAATTCGAGTTGCGCAGCTGGCCGCTCGACGAGGCCTGGGCCTTAGTCGAACGCGACGAACTCCGCGATGCGAAGACACAAATTGCGCTCGGGTGGGCGCGCGCGAACGTATGAGCCTACTCTGTGATCCTCAACGCAGCGCACGTCGTTAAACTTCAGCACTTTCTCATGGATGCGGCGAGGCACGACGTCATCGCCAACGGCGCGTCATGCGTGCGTTCCGAAGAATTGCTGGCGAGCGCCGCGGCGCTCGATTACGCGCTGCTCATGTCGGTACGGTGTGCCGCGGAACTCCTCGACGACGAGGCGCCTGCGGTGTCGTCCGTGCGCGAGACGATGGCCCGCGCGGCGAACGCGGCCCTCGACGTCGTCGCGGTTATGCTTCACGATCCCGACGCTGCATTCGACGGGTTTACCGTACCCGACTCGATCTTCACACTCTTGCGCGAATTGCTGGACGGCGACGTCGTCCGCAGCAATGATGTCGCGTTTCGCCGTCTCACGCTTGCAAGCGAAGCGTCCGACCGCCGCCCCAGATGAGTTAACCGCTGAAAGATTCGCGCGATTTCGCGACTTGCAGGCGTTCCATCATCTCTTGCGTCGGAATTTTCACGTTGCGCGCGAGTCGCACCGCGGCGAGCATTTTGATGGCCCAATACGTCGGGTCGAATTCGAACCAGCGCAGCCCGTGGCGCGCCGAGAACGGGAAGGCATGATGGTTATTATGCCAGCCTTCACCGAACGTGAGTAGCGCCACCCACCAGTTGTTGGTCGAACGGTCGCCCGTGCGATACGTCTGATACCCGGCGGCGTGCGAAGCGCTGTTGACCAGCCACGTGCAATGATAGGTGAACACGAGGCGCGCGAAGACGCCCCAAATGACCCACGACCAGCCTCCGATCGCGAGCAGAATGAGACCGAGCGCGACCGTAAACAGCACGTTGTAGCGCTCGATGAAACGATAAAACGGGTCCTTGACGAGATCGGGCGCCCAACGCGGACGGTCTTTAGGGGCGACGCGATCTTTATTCGTGCGGAACAGCCACTCGATGTGAGCCCACGGCATGCCCTTGTGCGAATCGTGAGGGTCGCCGTCGCGATCGGTATTCGCGTGATGCGCGCGATGTTGCGCGACCCACTCGATCGGACCGCCTTGCAACGCCAACAGACCGATAATGCTCAGAGCATACTCGATCGGACGCGGTACGACGAGGCTGCGATGCGTCAGCAAGCGGTGGTAAGCGAGCGTAATGCCCATGCCGGTGAGAACGTACAAACCGACTCCGACCGCGACCGCGCTCCATGAGAAAAAGCGCGGAAGAAACACGCCGAGCGCTCCCACGTGAATGACCGCGAGGCCGATGCCGACCGGCCAATCGCGCTTGACTATTCGAGCTGGTTTCGCCGCGTTCGTCGCCATGGTCGCTTTCAAGAGTCCTTTCGGACGGAAGCCGTGCGTGTTTCGTCGGCCGGCGCCGCACGATCGGCCAGCCAAATACTACAACCGTGCGGCCCTGCGTTACGTTTCGACCCCGCGCGCACTTCGTGCCGCTAGGACGCCACCTGAGCCGATGCGGACGCTTCGAGCTGCGCCTTTGCCATGTTCAAAAGCGAATCGAAAGCGGCTCGATCCGTCACTGCGAGGTCCGCTAGCGCCTTGCGGTTGAGCATCACCCCGCCTTTTTTGAGCCCGTCGATCAAGCGCGAATAGGAGAGGCCTTCGCGGCGCGCGGCCGCATTGATGCGGCTGATCCACAGCGACCGGAAATCGCGCTTGCGCACGCGGCGGTCGCGGAACGCATAACTCAGCGAGTGAAGGAGCGCTTCGTTGGCTACCCGGTAATTGCGGCGGCGGGCGGCGCGGAAACCCTTCACCATCTTCATCACCTTGCGGCGATGCTTCGATTTGAGAATGCCGCGTTTAATGCGTGCCATTGTTTCCTACGCTCCTACAGCAGATACGGGATCTGCGGCGCGAAGCGCTTGAGATCGCCTGAGAACACGGGCTGGTCTTTGCGGAAGTTGCGCTTCCGTTTGCGCGTCTTCTTACTGAGAATGTGACCGCAGCCGCTAAATTGATGCCGGTGCGAAACTTTGCCGTTCGCACTCACTTTCACGCGCTTAGCGGTTCCTCGATGCGTCTTGATCTTAGGCACTGGAGACGACTCCTTCGGCTGGGGTGGGTGCGTGATCCGCCGGGGCAGGCGCACTTCCCACGGTTGGGGCTTCTGCGGGAAGATTTGAGCCATTGGTCGCCGCGACGCTCGGGACCGTATCGTTCTCGTCGTCGTCGTCTTCATGCTCCGCTTGCGGCTCGACGCGCGGCTCATCGGGGTGGGTGAACTTCGGCGGACCCGTCGGAACCGGCCGGGGTGCCAGGATCATGAACATATTCTTGCCTTCGAGCTTCGCATCGCGCTCGACCGTGGCGATCGGGGTCATATCGACCGCCATCCGGTCGAGCAGGCGCTTGCCAAAACTCGTGTAGGTGATTTCGCGGCCGCGAAACATGATCGTGACTTTGACTTTACCGCCGTCGAGCAGCAAACGTTCCGCCATGCGGGCTTTGGTTTCGTAATCGTGGGTCTCGATTTTGGGCCGGAGCTTGACTTCTTTGAGCTCCCAGTTTTTCTGCTTTTTCCGCGCGTCCTTGTCTTTTTTCGACTGCTCGTATTTGAGGCGTCCGTAGTCGCTAACCCGGCACACCGGCGGCACCGCCGTAGGCGAGACCTCGATTAGGTCCAACCCTTTCTGACGCGCGAGGGCGAGGGCGTTTTCCGTCGGCATGACGCCGAGCTGCGTACCTTCGTCGTCGATGACGCGAACTTGGCGGATACGGATCTGATCGTTAATGCGCAGCGGTCGTGCTATGTGAACTCTCCTGCGAGCAGGCAATAAAAAAAGGCGATGCAAAAGCAACGCACTTCAGCGGAACCTACCGTCGATTCCATTCGTGCGACCGGATGGCCCGAGGGCATCCGGTGAGGGCGCTCGCGCGACCTGCTTCGGCTCGCGTATGGTAGCAGGAACCTGGTTCAGCGTCAATGCCGGTCGGGCTCCGCGCCGAGCGCCGTCTGCTCGTGCGCGGGCGGGGCCAGGTAGACGCGGTTCGCGGCGTAGTCCAAGTAAACGGTAAATTGCTTGAGAATGTGCGCGCCGATCAAGCCGTCCTCATTGTCGAAGCCGAGCGCATAGGGCGAGAGGGCTTCGACTCCGAGCGCGTCCTCAAAGGTCGAGGCACCCAGGGCCAGCTTTTTGGCAGCGACCGAGCGGAGCGACAGTACGCCGCCCACGCCGATGCCGTATTGCAGCCGCCCGTCGCCCGAGGGGGTAACGGCGTCGGGATGCGCTCGGGCAAAGCGTTGAAACAGCACGTACGAAAACGCGGCGCCGGTATCGAGGATAAAATTGTCGCCGCTCGCGTTGCCGATCGTCGCGCGGGCGACCGGGGCGCCCGTGCCGAGCCGAACGTCCAGCGGTGAGGCAGCCGCCGGCGCCGCGAGCGTTCCAGGACGGCCGGCGTCAATCGAGCCGTTCACATAGTCCATTTTCAGTGCGACGGCGTCGAGAAAATCGAAGCCGAGCAGGCCGACCACGCGCGAATCGCGGCCTTCCTCCAGATTCAGCGGCACGGTGTGCATCACGACGTCGCGCATGCCGAGCCCGCCGATCGAGACGGAGGGCACGATCACGCGGCTCGTCTCGAACGTGCCGGCGACGGTCTGCGCGGCTCGCCCGTAGACCCGGAGCCGCAGTTGACGCGCGACGGATTCGTTGATCGTTAGCGACGACGCGCCCGTATCGAGCAAGAAATCGAGACCGCGACCTGCGATCGTCAGGCGAACGTAGACGCGGCCGTCGGCGATGCGGGCCGGCAGACGCACGACATCGTTACCCGCCGGAAACTCGACGAGAGTGCGCCGGTCGCGAGGGATCGCGACTTCTGCTTCGGCGATGTCGGGCGTTTCGTCACGTTCGAGGCGGTAATCGAAGTCGTCGGGCGGCCGCTCGTCCCCGCCGCTGTAATGCCAAGGCCGGCTCCGGCCGCGCGCATCGGTTCGGAAATCGTCGTATGTCGTGTGCGTCGTGCGGCCGGCGGCGACGCGTTCCGTCCGCACGAGATAGTACGTTCGGGTGTCGTAAAAGACGCGGCTGACGTGCCCGCTTGCATACGTCGTGACCAGCACCCACGCATCGACCGGGGTTCGTTCCCGCAGGACGGTCTGCGTCACGACGCGCTGCGCGCCCGAGGCTTCCGGCCGATCGACGAGCGTCTGACCGTTTTCATTTTGGTGCCAACGAACGCCGTGCCAGACGCCGCGCCCCGTGCGAAAAGGCCCGAGTACCGTCGTGCCGGCCGTGTCGGCTCCCCGCCGCAACGTTTCGAGGGTTCCCTCTAAACCTGCGACGCGAATCGACCAAACCTCGCGTTCGGCGTCGGGCCGGCGGTCGGCGCCCGTGGCGACGCGAGCGCGGGCGAGCAGTTCGTCCGGCGTCGGCGTGTCGTCTGCACGTGCGGCGACACCGCTCGCGGCGATCGCGGCGATCGCGGCGAGCGTGAGTCCGAGCGTTAATCCGAGCGTGCGAGCCGCCAACTTCACCGCGTCGAAGTGAGCTCAGTCGGCAGATCGAGCCGCGGCCGAACGTCGAAGTGCGGTTTGCCGTTCCACGAGGCGCGCAACTGACCGACGAGTTCGAGCGCTTTTTGCATTTGGGGATCGATCCCGGCCCGCTCGTCGTGCGGCGCGATATCGACGTCGTAGTCGGGATCCGTGCCGTAATTTTCGACTTTCCAGCCGACGTCGACGAACCAGAACGAAAATTCGGGCTGCGTCGTGATGGTTCCGTCGACGAGCCGATGATACGGATTGATGCCGATCACTCCGCCCCACGTGCGCTTCCCAACGAGCGGCCCGAGCTTATAAAGCTTGAAGACGTGACTGAAAATGTCGCCATCGCTGCCGGCGAACTGGTTCGTCAGCGCGACGATCGGGCCGCCGACCGATTCCGGCGGGTACGGTGCCGGCGGCCCGAAACGCGAGATGTCGTACCCGACGCGCTTGCGGGCCAGCTTTTCGATCAGCAGCGGGGAAACGTGCCCGCCCCGGTTATAGCGCACGTCGACGATTAAGGCGTCGCGATTAAACTCGGAGAGATATCCCCGGTGGAATTCGGAAAAACCCCAGGGACCCATGTCCGGGATGTGCAGGTAGCCGACGCGGCCTTGCGTCTCGGCGTGAACTTCCGCGCGGTTCGCATCGACCCAGCCGCGGTAGCGCAGCATCCGTTCGTCGCGCAGTGCGCGCACGACGACGCGGCGGCGTTCTTTCTTGCCGGTCCCGATCGTGAGCGCGACGTCGTGCCCCGCAGCGTTAACCAGCAGTTCGTCGGGCGTGACGTCGCGCGACAACGCGCGACCGCCGATCGCGAGCAACGTGTGTCCCTCGCGGATCGCGAGGCCGGGCTCCGAAAGGGGTGAGTCGATCTCGCGGTTCCACGAGTCGCCGCGATAGATCTTGTCGATCTTGTAGCCGTGGCTCTCTTCGTCCCACGAGTAATCGGCGCCGAGGAAACCGCGCCGGTACTGCGCGGGCCGCCGATGATCGCCCCCGATTTCGTACGCGTGCGACGTGCCGAGTTCGCCGAACATTTCCCACATGATGTCGGAGAGTTCGGAGCGAGTGCGCACGAGCGGCAGCAATTTCGCGTACCGTTCGCGCACGAGATTCCAGTCGACGCCGGACATCGTTTCGTCCCAGAACTGTTCGCGCTGCATCCGCCACGCTTCGTGATACATCTGCGTCCACTCGTCGCGCGGCTCGACGAGCACGCTCGCTCGCGAGAGATCGAGCCAACCGCTGCGTCGGCCCGGGTCGCTCGAAAGTTTCGCTTCGTCGTGTGCGTCTTCGGGCAGGTCGCCGAGCGCGTCGATCGCGCGCATGCGCTCGTGCGAAGTAAACACGAGCGTGCGGCCGTCGATGCCGAGTCTGATGTCGTGAACTTCGCTCGCGAGCGGCGCGACGCGCTGCTGCTCGAAGTCGTACGCGAGCAAGACGCCGGTTTCGTCGTCATCGTCCCAGGAAGCGCCTTCGGGTTTGATACCGCGCAGAGGAAACTGCGTGAACAACGCGCGTCCGCGCGCGGCTACGATCTGCTCGTATTTGCCTTCGTCGATGGGAAACCCGAGAATGCGACCGCCGATGCCGTCGAAATCGATTTCGATGCGGCGCGGCTTGCCGTTCTTTTTGCCGTCGCCGTCGTCGCCCGCATCGGGCGGCTTCTCGTCTTTGTGTAACGGCGCAGGTTTGGGCACGAACGGGTTCGCCACGTCTTCGCGCAACGTTACCAAGAACGGCCGCGACGCTTGGGGGAAACTCAGATCGAACTGCAAGGCGTCATAGACGGGGTTGAAATCGCGCGTCGAGATAAAGTATAGGTATTTACCTTCCGGATCCCAGGCCGGACCGCGGTCGACGCGCAGCAGTGGCGTGACGTCGTGGACGGCGCCCGATTTCACCTTGGCGATCCGAATGACCGCGGTATCGGGATTCGGCGTCGCGATCGAGTCCGGCGACACCGCGCACGAGTACGCGATCCAGCGTCCGTCGGGCGAAAAAGCGAGGTCGCGAATATGCGAAGCGGCGCTCGTATCGATGATGCGGACGTCGCGTTCGCTCAAATCCACGAGCAATAATTCGTGGCGGTGATTGGAAACCGCGACGATGTCGGCGACGGGCGATGCGGCCAACTCGACGACGCGGCCGATGTCGGCTTTGGTACCGATTTGCTCCGGCGCGTCGCCCTTGGCATCGCGAATTTCGAGATGCTCGACGCCGCCTTCGTCGCTGACGCACACGAAACGCTCGCCGTCGTGCAGCCATTCGGCGGCGCGATAGCGCACCGCGCTGCCCGATCCGTGCGCCGTCGCGGCTTCTTCCCAGAGCGGCATCGTAAAGGGACGGCCGCGCGAAACCAGAGCCAGCGATGCGCCGTCGGGGCTCGGCGCGAAGTGCTCGAGGCCGCCCGAAACCTCGACGAAGCGGCGCGCCGTCTGCGGCGCCGTGGATGGCGCTTCGGCCGCGACGCGCTCGATGCGGTCGGTCACCGGGTCCAAAAGGTAGATCCCGGCGCCGGCCGTGTATGCGATCGTCTTCCCGTCGCTCGACGGAAAGCGTACGAAATATTCCATCTCGTGCGTATGCCGGCGTAGGTCCTCGCCGTCCGGTCGCACCGAGTACAGGTTGCCTACGCCTTCGTGATCGGAGAGAAAGAACACGCGGTCCCCGACCCACATCGGCCAGACGGGATTGCCGACGAGCGATACGAGGCGCGAGAAGATGCCGGTCCCGTCGCGGTCGATCCAGAGGTCGCCCGCGGTGCCGCCCTTGTAACGCTTCCAGCGCGCCGGATCGTCGTTATTGCGCCCGATCACGTACCGCCCGTCGCGATGCTGCGAGATCGAGCGCGCGTGCCCGAGCCCCAGGGGCTTCGCCGCGCCGCCATCCGCCGCTACTCGAAAAGCGTGCGTCTCTTTGACGAACGGCGCACCGGCGTCGGAACAGAACAGGATGGCGGCGCCGTCCGGCGTCCAACCCGACACGCTGCACGCGTCGCTGCCGAGAAACGTCAGCCGGCGAACGGGGCCGCCGCCGGCCGGCATCGTGCAGACCTCGGGATTGCCCTCTTCTCGCGCGACGAACGCGAGCGTCCGCCCGTCTGGCGAAAAGCGCGGCGTTGCGATCTCTCCGGTACTCGCGGTGAGGCGTCGCGCGAGCCCCCCTGCGCGCGGCACGCTCCACAGATCGTCCTCGCACACGAAGACGACGGCATCGCCCGTGCTCGCGGCGAAACGGTAATACCCGGTCTGGTTCATGCGGTAAAGTGCGGCAAGGGCGCTGCGTTTTCCGCCGAGTGCCGGCAGGCGGCCGGCTGGGGCGGCACGCTGCACGGCGTCGAAGCTCGCAGCGTGACGTCTTTCAACGAGCATTTCCTCGGCAAGTATTTCGCCTACCGGCGGCGCTACGTCGACTATATTCTCGCCGAAGCTCCGGCGCGAGCGTCGCTCGCGGTCGGTTCCGAACTCGCCCGGCTCGCTTTCATGCTCGCCGGGAACGCGCTCTGCGGGCTGATCTTGTGGGCGCTCGCCGCGGGTGCCATCGCTCGCTCGAACGCCTGGGCGCTGCTATTCGTAGTCCTGGCAGCGCTGCCGACGGCGTTCGCCGCCTTAACCGTTCGAGGCCTCATCGCGGCGGCGCGCGACCGTTCGCGAGTCCATGCGGGCGTCCTGGCCGCGGCGAAAGCGGCAGTCCGGTGAACGACGGCGACGCGGCCATCGCCGCGCTCTTTGAAGCAGGCAGCCCGCGCGGTCTCGCCCGCGCGATCTCGCGCGCCGAGAGCGGTCGCGGCGCGGACTTGACCCAGGCGTTCGCGCCGCGTACGGGCCGCGCGATGACGATCGGCTTGACCGGGCCGCCCGGTGTCGGCAAATCGACGCTGTGCGCGGCGCTCGTCGCCGTCGTGCGCCGGACCGGCAAGACCGTCGGCGTCGTTTCGGTCGATCCGAGCTCGCCGTTTTCGCATGGTGCGATTCTGGGCGACCGAATCCGGCTCACCGAACATTTCACGGATCCAGGCGTCTTCATCCGGTCCATGGCGAGCCGCGGACATCTCGGCGGTCTCGCCGGTGCCACGGGCGACGCGGTGGCGTTCATGGACGCTTTCGGTTTAGAGGTGGTCGCGATCGAAACGGTCGGCGTCGGACAGTCGGAAATCGAGATCGCCGAACTCGCCGACACGACGCTCGTCGCGCTCCAGCCCGGTAGTGGCGATTCGGTGCAGCTCCTCAAGGCAGGCATCTTGGAAGTCGCCGATATCTTCGTGGTCAACAAAGCCGATCACCCGATGGCGCTGCAGCTGCAGCGCGAAATTCGCAGCATGCTCGAAATGCTCGATCTTTCCGGACGCGTGCCCGAGTTGATCGCGACGCGCGCACGCGAGGACGCGGGCATCGAGGAGCTGTGGCAATCCATTCTGCGCCATCAAGCATATCTGCGCGAAAGCGGCGGGCTCGAACGCAAACGCCGCGGAGCGTTCGCGCATCGCGTGCGCGCCCTCGTGATGGGCGAACTCGCGCGGCGCGTCGACGAACGTATCGAGGATTCCACCCGGGCGGACGACGGGCCTCGCGATCCGTATTCGACGGCCGCCCACATTTATGAAACGATCGTTTCATGAACTAATGTGCGGTTTGCCGGCATGGATGCGAAACCGCAGCTCCGTAAGTGTGCATCAATAGAGGGTGCAATGATTACAGCCGAACGTCTCGCGTTACCGTACACGGATGCCGTGGCCGCCGCGACCGAGCATTTGTACGCAGGCGTACGGCGCAGCGTGACGCGGGCCGAGTGGGAATTGTACGCGCCGTACGTCGCGCGCATCGAAACGCTCAAGCGCGAACGCAACGCCGTAGTTTTGGCTCATCATTACCAATCGCAAGAAATCTATCGCTGCGTTGCCGACATCGTCGGCGATTCGCTGACGTTGGCGCAGGCGGCCGCCGCCACCCCTGCCGATACGATCGTCATGTGCGGCGTACATTTTATGGCGGAAACGGCGAAGCTGCTCAATCCTTCGAAGACGGTATTGCTGCCCGATCTCGCGGCGGGTTGTTCGCTCGCAGAGTCGATAACCGCAGCGGACGTACGCGAATTGCGCGCCGCGCATCCGGGGACGCCCGTCGTGACGTATGTGAATACGTCCGCTGCGGTCAAGGCCGAATCGGATGTTTGCTGCACGTCGGCGAATGCGGTGGCCGTCGTCGAGTCGCTCGGCGCGCGCAAAGTGATCTTCATTCCGGATCAATATTTGGCCGCGTACGTCGCTACGAAAACGAGCGTCGAAATCGTCACGTGGCAAGGGCACTGCGAAGTGCACGAGCGTTTCACCGCCGCGGAGATCGTCGAACTTCGCGAGATGCATGCCGGCATCGTCGTGCTCGCGCATCCGGAATGCCCGCCCGGTGTGCTCGCGAACGCGGACTTCGTCGGCTCGACGACGGCGATGCTGGCGTACGTCAAAGAGCGCCGGCCGGCGCGCGTAGCGATGATCACCGAATGTGCGATGGCGGGAAATCTGGTCGACGCGTTTCCGGAGATCGAATTCCTGCAGCCGTGCAACCTGTGCCCGCACATGCGGCGGATCACGTTGCCGAAAATTTTGCGGGCGCTCGAAACGATGCAGCCGCAGATCGAAATCGAGCCCGCGCTCGCGGCGCGCGCTCGGCTGGCGGTCGAGCGGATGACGCTCGTGCGCAGGGATGCAGTGCCGGCGTGAACGGCCCGCGTTTCGATGCGATCGTCATTGGGAGCGGTCTTGCCGGCATGATGACGGCGTTCGAACTGCGCCCGCTGCGCGTTGCGCTCGTCTCCTATCGTTCGCTCGGGGAACTGACTTCGTCGGCGTGGGCGCAAGGCGGCATCGCCGCTGCGGTCGGCGACGACGATTCTCCGGCGCAGCACGCCGCGGACACGGTTGCCGCAGGTGCGGGGCTCGTCGAGCAGCGCGTTGCCGCGCGGCTTGC
>JALYUE010000040.1 GCA_030853925.1 Vulcanimicrobiota bacterium
GACGTATTCTACGGCGTGCTTGGCGCTACGGGCGCCGAAAACGATCGTTTCGAGCAGCGAGTTGCCGCCTAAGCGGTTTGCGCCGTGTACGCTCACGCACGCGCATTCGCCGGCCGCGTAGACGCCCGGGATGCGCGTCGCGCCGAACTTGTCGGTTTCGATACCGCCCATCGCGTAGTGCATTCCGGGCAGGATCGGAATCGGCGTGTCGATCGCGTCTTTACCGGTCGCGTCGAGCGCGAGTTCGCGAATCTGCGGCAGGCGTTCGAGGATCTTCTCGCGTCCGAGATGCCGCAGGTCCAGCAACACGCAGCCGTCGACGCCGCGTCCTTCTAAAATTTCCGTCCACTCGGCGCGCGACACGACGTCGCGCGAGGCGAGCTCGCCTTTGTTGGGCGCGTACTTGAACATGAAGCGCTCGCCGTCGCTATTGAGCAGGTACGCGCCTTCGCCACGCGCGGCTTCCGATAACAACACGCCGTTTTCTTTGAGCGACGTCGGGTGGAACTGAACGAACTCCATGTCCATGAGCGGAATGCCCGCGCGGTACGCGATCGCCATGCCGTCGCCCGTCGATGCATAGCCGTTCGTCGTCTTCGCGTAGACGCGACCGAGGCCGCCCGTCGCGAAAATCGTAGCTTTGGCCGTGACGAGTTCCAATTCGCCCGTGCGCATGTTATATGCGACGATGCCGGTTCCGACGCCGTCTTCGACGCACAGCGCCGTGGCGAAAAATTCTTCGTACACCTTGACGCCGAAACGTTCGAGCTGCTCCCACAGCGTGTGCAGGATGACGAGTCCCGTCACGTCCGCCGAATAACAGGTGCGGGCGGAGCCCGCGCCGCCGAAGGGCCGCTGAGCGATTCGGCCGTCCGGCATCCGCGAGAAGATACAGCCCCGATGCTCGAGCCAGACGATCTGGCGCGGCGCATCCTCGGCCATCGCCTCGATCGAATCCTGATCGCCGAGGTAATCGGAACCTTTAACGCAGTCGAACGCGTGATTCTCGGGCGAATCGTCTTCCCGGTTACCGAGCGCCGCGTTGATGCCGCCCTGGGCGGCGCCCGAATGGCTGCGCACCGGGTGCATTTTCGAAACGACCGCAACGTCCGCTCCGCCTTCGGCGGCCTCGACCGCCGCGCGCATTCCTGCAAGTCCGCCGCCGACGACGACGACATCGTGCTTGATCAACTTCTACGCCTCTCCCAGGTCGTGAAACTTCTTTTCATCTTATAGTAGCTTCCGCGCACTCCCAAGTACCTTCGTCGCACGTTTTGCGACCGGCGGGCCGGTGCCTCGGCGAGGACAGGGCCTGGCCCGGCGGCCGCTAATTGGAAGCGGTCCGCCAGCCACCCGAGGTCGCGCCTTCAGCTCGTGAGTTCCTTCGTTCATCTTCACGTCCACAGCGAGTACTCGCTGCTGGACGGGGCCTGCCGCGTCGACGACCTGTGCCGCAGGACCTCGGATGATGGTTCCCCCGGCATCGCGCTGACCGACCACGGCGTGATGTTCGGCGCGATGGAATTCTATTACGCCGCTCGCGAGCATTCGCTCGTCCCGATCGTCGGCTGTGAGGCCTATATCGCACCGCGGGGCCGCTTCGACCGCACGGTTCGAGACGAAGCCCACGTCACGCTGCTGGCCGCCGACCTCGTCGGCTACCGCAACCTCGTGGCGCTCATTTCGAAAGGTTTCCTCGAAGGCTATTATTACAAGCCGCGAATCGACCTCGACTTGCTCGCCAGGCACAACGACGGCCTCATCGTGCTCTCGGGCTGCATGTCGTCGCTGTGCGCCCAGCCGCTGCTCAAGAACGATTACGCGGGCGCGAAGAAGGCCGCGCAGTCTTTCGCCGACATCTTCGGCGACCGATTTTACATCGAGATCATGCGCCACGGCATCCCGGAGCAAGACGTCGTTAACGCCGGCCTGATCAAGCTCGCGCGCGAGATGAACCTGCCGCTCGTCGCGACCAACGACTCGCACTACCTCGCGCGCGGCGACGCGCAGGCGCACGACGTCCTGCTGTGCATCGGCACCGGCAAAACCGTGCAGGATACGAGCCGCATGAAATTCATGACCGACGAGTTCTACGTGAAATCGGCCGAAGAAATGCGCGCGCTGTTCGCCGACGTACCCGATGCCTGCGACAACACGCTCGCAATCGCCAAACGCATCGACATCAAGATTCCTGAAAAGCAATTCAACATTCCGGTCTTTCCGGTGCCGTGCGAACCGAGCGCGACCCAGCCGCAGTCGCCCGAGGCATTCTTGCGCGGCGTGTGCGAAACGGGCTTGGTCGCCCGCTACGGCAGCGAGCGCGCCCTCGGTGACGCCCCTTTGCGCGAGCGGCTCGAATACGAACTCGGGGTCATTCTCGAGATGGGCTTCGCGTCGTACTTTCTCATCGTGTGGGATTTCATCAAATACGCGCGCGACCGCGACATTCCGGTCGGTCCCGGGCGGGGCTCGGCCGTCGGGTCGCTCGTGTCGTACGTGTTGCGCATTACGGATATGGATCCGATCAAATACGATTTGCTGTTCGAGCGCTTCCTCAATCCGGAGCGCATCTCGATGCCCGACATCGACACGGACTTCTGCGTCGAACGCCGCGATGAAGTCATCCAATACGTCACCGAAAAGTACGGTACCGATCGCGTCGCGCAAATCGTCACCTTCGGGACGATGGCGGCGCGCGCCGCCGTGCGCGATGCCGGCCGCGCGCTCGCGGTGCCGCTCGGCGACGTCGACCGCGTCGCGAAGCTCATTCCGTCGGGTCCCGGTGGCCTCACGATCGAGCAGGCGCTGCGGGGCATTCCCGAACTCAAGGCCGCATACGAAGGCTCGAGTCAGATCCGGCAGTTGCTGGACACCGCCAAATCGATCGAAGGCTTGGCGCGCCACGCTTCGACGCATGCCGCGGGCGTCGTCATTTCGAAAGATCCGCTCGTCGACGTGACGCCGCTGATCAAACTCGGCGACGACGACGTGAACACGCAGTACGATATGGGCTGGGTCGAGCGCATCGGTCTACTCAAAATGGACTTTCTCGGTCTGCGCAACCTCACGGTCATGAAGAACGCCGAAGACGAGATTCGCCGCATCGAGAAACCCGACTTCGATCTCGCGACGCTGCCCGACGACGACGCTCGAACGTTCGAGATGCTGAGCCGCGGCGAAACGACCGGCGTCTTTCAGCTGGAGTCCGACGGCATGCGCCGCGTCGTGAGCGAACTGCGCCCCAATAGCCTCGACGATATCGTGGCGCTCGTCGCGTTGTATCGACCCGGTCCCATGGAGTGGATTCCGCTCTACATCGCCAATAAACACGGCCGCTCGAAGCCGAAGTATCTGCATCCCAAACTCGAGCCTATTCTCGCGCCGACCTATTCCGTCGCGTGTTACCAAGAGCAGATTATGCAGATCGCGCGCGACATCGCCGGTTTCACGATGGGCCAGGCCGACGAGCTGCGCAAGGTCATGGGGAAAAAGCAGAAGGAGAAGATCCCGGCGTACCGCGAGAAATTCTTGCGCGGCGCAGTCGAGAACGGCATCGACGCGAATTTGGCCGAGGAGATCTTCAAGTTCGTCGAGCCGTTCGCGGGTTACGGTTTCAATAAAAGTCACGCGGTCGCATACGGCTGGATCGCGTACCAAACGGCGTATCTGAAGGCCAATCATCCACGCGCGTATCTGGCGGCGCTCATGACGTCGGTACGCGACAAGACGGACAAGCTCGTCGAGTATATCGACGAGGCCAAGAAAGTCGGCGTCGGCGTGCTGCCGCCCGACGTCAATGAGTCGCGCATGGATTTCACCGTGGTCGGCGAGGATATTCGTTTTGGGCTCGCCGCGATCAAAGGCGCGGGTGAAGCGGCCGTGCGCGCGATCCTCGTCGCACGCGATCTCGGCCGTTTCGAAAACCTGTTCGATTTCGTCGCGCGTGTCGACACGAAGGTGCTCGGCCGCAAGGTTCTCGAGGCGCTCGTCAAGTGCGGCGCGCTCGATTCGCTGCCCGGTAACCGAACGCAAAAGCTCGACGCGCTCGATACGGCGCTCGAAATCGCGAACCGCGCGGCGCGCGATCGGGAGTCGGGGCAAGTTTCGCTGTTCGGCGATCTCGAAGCCGCGCATCGAGAACTCAAGCCGCAACTGCGCGCGCTGCCGGCGCCGCCCGTCTTAGAAGCGCTCGCCTGGGAAAAAGAAACGCTCGGCATTTTCGTCTCGGGGCACCCGCTCGCGGACGTCGCGGACGCGCTCGCGCGCGGCGGCGCGATCTCGATCAAAGATCTCCGTTCCCGCCAAGACGACGAACTCGTGACGGTCGCCGGTATGCTGACGAGCGTGCGGCGCACGTTGACCAAAGCGCAGCAGCAGATGCTCGTCGCGGTGCTCGAAGATATGACGGGCAGCATCGAATGCATCGTCTTCCCGAAGACCTATGCGCAGCTGCAAGCCACCTTCACTCCCGACGCCATCGTGACGCTGCGAGGCCGCGTGCGTTTCCGCGAACGCCGGGGTTCGGTGCCGGGCGACGAGGCGCCGGTCGAACTGTCGCTGTCGGTGAACGAAGCGAAACCCTACGAACGCCGCGACGTTCCGCCGCCGCCGTGCGGTTGGCACGTGGAAGCGCGCTTCACGCGCGAGATCGACGCGCTCGCGCGCTTACTCGACGAATCGCCCGGCAGCGTGCCGATCGTGCTGCACGCCCGGGGCGCCGCCGAAACGCTGCCGCGCGGTATTTCGAACAGCGTGTACGTCAAGAACGAACTCGAATCGATCTTCGGCGGAGCCCGTGTGTGGGAAGCGCCCGTCGCGCAGGCGAGCCCGGACTGATGCGCCTGCCGCCCGGAACGCGCGACTGGCTGCCTGCGGAACTGCGGCGTAAACGCGCCGTCGAGCGGGTCTTGCGCTCGGTCTTCGCGCGCTGGGCATACGCGGAAGTGCAGACGCCGAATTTCGAACGCTTCGACGCGCTCGAAGCGGGCCTCGGCGAGCGCTTGGCGCAGCAAACGTTTCTGTTCGCAGACAAGAGTGGAACGCAGATCGCCCTGCGTCCGGAGATGACGACGCCCGTCGCGCGGCTCGTCGCCACGCGCATGCGCGAAGCGCCGCTCCCGTTGCGGCTTTCGTACGTCGTACCGGCCTACCGGTACGAGGATCCGCAAGAAGGCCGCATGCGCGAATTTACCACGGCCGGCATCGAACTCATCGGTCCGCAAAGCCTCAACGCGGACGCCGAAAGCTTGTTTACCGCGATCGAAGCGCTCGACGCGCTCGGCCTGGGCGATACGCTCTTCGACATCAATCACGCCGCGATCGTCGACGGCGTGCTCGCGGGCTTGGAACTGAACGCCGCCGCCATCGCGCAAGCCAAACACTTGATTTCCGGCCGCAACATCGTCGCGTTGCGTGAACATCTGGCCGGCACGGGCAGTGCGCACGCCGTCGAAGAAATCGTCCGGCTCGCGCTCTTGCGCGGCGGCCGCGACGTGTTGGAAACGCTGCGCCGGCTCTGCCATACCACGGCCGGCCTTGCCGGCATCGAGCGTTTGAGCGATATTCTCGCGCGCGCAAACGAACTTGGGTTCGGCAGCCGCGTGAACGTCGACTTCGCACTCTTGCGCGACATCGAATATTACACCGGCTTTATCTTCGAAGGCTTCGCGCGCGAAGTCGGCTTCGCGTTATGCGGCGGCGGCCGCTACGATACGGTCTTGCCGCGCTTCGGCTTCGACGTGGGCGCCGTCGGCTGGTCGCTGTCGGTCGAGCGGCTGCTCATTACGCTCGAACGCCGGCATAGTCCGCAATTCGGCGCCGAACCCGCGATCGACGTGCTCGTGAGCGGCTCGGACGTCGTGGCGGCGCGCGAGCGCGCTGCGGGAAGAACCGTGCGCATCGACTTCGAGCGACGCAGCGAAGATGAATTACTCGCCGAAGCCCGTCTCCAAAAGATCCCGCGCGTCATCATTGCGACCACGCCGGGCGACGTGCGCGAACTCCAAGTCGCATGGTAGGTTTCGGCGCGCGCGGCGACGGCGCGGCGCTGACGATCGCGCTTCCGAAAGGAACGCTCTACGACGAATCCGCAGCGCGTTTGCGCGCGGCCGGCATCGACGTGGCGGCCGACCCCGGCCGCAAGCTCGCGGTCGAGACGAGCGACGGTCACCGCTTGCTGTTTCTGCGTCCGACGGACGTCCCTGCATACGTCGAGTTCGGCGCCGCGGACTGCGGCATCGTCGGCGCCGACGTGCTGTGGGAAACCGAGCGCAGCGTGTGCGAGCTTGCGGACTTGGGTTTCGGCGCCTGCAGGCTCGTCGTCGCGGCACGACGCGAAGATCGCTTTCACGAAGGCGCGCAGTTGCCCACGTTCCTACGCGTCGCCACGAAGTTCGAGAAGAGCGCTGAGGCGTTTTTCGCCGAACGCGATCTTCCGGTGCAAATCGTCAAGCTGCACGGTTCCGTCGAATTGGGTCCTCTCGTGGGACTTGCCGATCTGATCGTCGACCTGGTCGCGACCGGTAATACCTTGCGCGAACACGATCTCGTCGTCGTGAGCGAAATCGCGGCGTCGACCGCGCGCTTCGTGGTGAATCCCGTCCGCTTCCGCGCCAAGTATGCGGCCGTCAGCGCGTTGCTCGCGCGGCTCGACCCGGAGCGCGCGTGACGATCGTCGACGTGCGCGATGAGAGCGCGCTCGCGTCCCTCTACGCGGGCGGCTGGGATGCCCCCGAAGACGTGCGGGCGACGGTCGCGGCGATCTTGG
>JALYUE010000045.1 GCA_030853925.1 Vulcanimicrobiota bacterium
AGCGGAGGGATGCGCCGTAGCGCTTCGAGGGGCCCGAGACTGCCCCAACCGGTCGTGCGCGTCGTCAACTCGAAGCCGGCTTCGGCCATGCGCTCGCTGCCGACACCGGCGAAGCGCATGTCGGGCGCGAACCGGCGCATGGCGCCCGCGAGCGAAGCCGCTAGAAAGTCGCCCGACGCTTCACCCGTTGCGAAGAAGACCCGCATCCCGCCCGCGGCGGGCGGAACGGTCATTTTACGATACCGCGCTCCGTCGGCGCTTCGATGAAGGCCAGCAGATGGCGTCCCTGCGGGCTGACAACGAGCGAACGTAACGCTTCCACCGCTTGCGAGATGTTGTAGCCGGAGCGATACACGATCTTGTAGCACTCTTTGAGTTCGGTCAGCACCTCGGGCGAAAATTCGGCTCGGCGCAAACCGACGTTGTTGAGCCCGTACGGTTGCACGGGGTTGCCCTCGACCAGGAAATAGGGCGGCACGTCGCGCGTGATCTTCGAGATGCCGCCCACCATGGCGTGCTCGCCGATGCGCACGAACTGATGCACTCCCGTCTGCCCGCCGATCGTCGCGTAATCCTCGACGGCGACGTGACCGGCGAGCTGCGCCGTCGACGACATCGTTACGTGATTGCCCACGCGGCAGTTGTGCGCGATGTGAACGTACGCGAGCAAGAGCGAGTCATTTCCGATCGAGGTCGTCTCGCCTTCGCCCGTCGCGCGATGCACCGAAACGAATTCCCGAATTTCCGTGCGATCGCCGATCGTCGTATAGGCGATCTCGCCGTGATACTTGCGATCTTGCGAAGGCGCGCCGATCGAGCAGAAAGGATGAATGCGCGCGCCCTCACCGACCGTCGTGTACCCGTTGACGACCACGTGCGCGAGCAGCGTCGCGTGCTTTCCGATTTTGACATGCTCGCCGATGATGCAATACGGACCAATCTCGGCGCCTTGTCCGATCACGGCTTTGGGATGAACGATCGCGGTCGGATGGATCATACGCGGCGGTTCACTCGTGCAGCACCGTGGCGTCCATCCCGAAATTCGTCACGTTCTGCACCGAAAACATCAGCTGCGCCGAACACGCGAGTTTACCGTTGACGCGCGCTTCGGCCGTGATCCAGCCCATGCTCGTGCGCGCGCGTAGCACGCGCGTTTCCATATCGAGCCGGTCTCCCGGTACCACGGGACGCCGAAATTTCGCCTTGTCGATGCCGGTCAGAAAGGCCGTACGCCGCAAGAAATCGTCGGGGCCTAGAATGATCGTTCCCCCGAGTTGCGCCAGCGCCTCGATCATGTATACGCCCGGCATGAGCGGCATCCCCGGAAAGTGACCTTGAAAAAACTGCTCGTTGATCGAGAGATTCTTGTAGCCGTTCGCATGATTCATCGACTGGAAATCCGTGATGCCGTCGACGAGCAGCATCGGATAGCGGTGCGGCAGCACTTCCATGATCTTGATAATATCCATCGAGTTACCGACTTCGATCGCCATCGTTAAGGTCGAACCTCCGTCTTACGAGCCGAGCGCCGCGAGGTTCGATGCGTGCGCGGCCCGCATTTCGCGCGCCGCTTTGGCATGGAGCCGGTGTCCGCTCTTGACCGACACGACCTCGAGTTTCGGCCACGCGCCGAGCAGCGCGAAATCGCCGATCAGATCGAGCGTCTTGTGTCGGACGACTTCGTTGTGCCAACGCAGCGGCGTCATCGGTCCTTCCGGCGCGAAGACGAGCGCATTTTCGAGCGAACCGCCGCGCGCGAGGCCGGCGCTGCGCAGCGCTTCGACTTCGTGCAGATAGCCGAACGTCCGAGCGGGCGCGATTTCCCGAATGAAATAATCGGGGTCGATCGTCGCATCCAAAAATTGCGCGCCGATCGGAGGCGCGTAGTCGACGGCGAAACGCACGCGGAACGCATCGGCCGGTGCAACCACGAGCAGCGCTTCGCCGTCGCGAAAGACGAGCGGTCGATCGATCGTGAAAGATGCGCGCGGCGCGCGCTGCGCGGCGAGTCCGATCTTGGCGATCGCTTCGGCGAAAGCGGCCGAACTGCCGTCGACGACGGGAATCTCCGGACCCTGCACTTCGATCAGCGCGTTATCGACGCCCATCGCGAACAACGCCGCCAGCACGTGCTCCACGGTCGATACGGTACGTTCGCCCCAACCGATGACGGTCGCTCGCCGCGTTTCGACCACGCGTTCCGCGAGGGCCGGAAAAGCGGGGCCGTCGCCGAGCCGAAAACGGAGACCGCTGCCGGCGATGGCAGGCCGCAGCGACACGCTGCAAGGAACGCCCGTGTGCAATCCGACTCCGCTGAACTCGAGCACGTCGCGCAACGTGTGTTGCTCGTGCATCACTTTCGCTCCAATGCGCTCACTCGCTCGAAAAGCTTGTCGAGGTTGCGAAGCCGAACCTGCTGTCGTAGTTCTTGGCGATGGTCGCGCGCGGGCTGCCCGCTGACGAACGCGCCGTCTTCTACATCGTTCCAGACCATCGTGTTGCCCGCGACGCGCACGCGGGAGCCGACTCGAATATGTCCTTGGATGCCGCTGAGCCCGCCGACCACCGTGTAATCGCCGATGACGGCCGAGCCCGCGATACCCGTCAGCGCCGCGAAGCCGCAATGCGCGCCGATGCGGCAGTTATGGCCGACCTGCACCATGTTATCGATCTTCGTGCCGTTGCCGATCGACGTCGTTCCGGTTTGCGCTCGGTCGACGCACGCGTTCGCGCCGATCTCGAC
>JALYUE010000046.1 GCA_030853925.1 Vulcanimicrobiota bacterium
ACGTTGCCGACGCCGGACGCGGTCCTCGTCCCGCCGGCGCGCAGTTCCCCCGGCGCTGGAAGCGCGCTGCTCGCGGCCTTTCGGGGCGGGCCGCCGCTGCTCGGCGCCATCGTACTCGGGGAGGCGCTCGGTCCACCGCTCTCGCTTCAACCCTTTGACGCCCGCTTGCGTTAAAGAAGACGTACATGCGGAATTTCGACGCTGCCTGAGGCCCGGCTCGAGCGGGTATTCGAACTTGCGGGCTTGCGCGACCCCTTGAACTTTTGCGGCCACCATGACCGCAACCTCACGGCGCTCGAAGGTTTGGTGCCGGTCGTCGTCAATCTCGACGGCGACCGATTACGCATCTCCGGGGCGCCGCAGGCGGTCGATTCCGCTTCCGAAATCTTGGCGCGCATGCGCGACGCCGCGAACGGCGGCGCTCAATTGACCCCGGACGACGTCGTGCTCGCGGCGCACGAAACGCTCTCGGAGCAGGGCCCGAAGACGCATCCGAAGACGCTTTTTACGACGCAGCGGGGCCGCGAGATTCGCCCGAAAACCGAAGGGCAGCGGCGCTTCGTCGAGACGATCGAAGGCTGCACGCTGAGCTTCGGAATCGGGCCGGCCGGAACCGGAAAGACCTTCCTCGCCATGGTGATGGCGGTTCGGGCGCTGCGCAATCGCGAGCTCTCCAAAATCATCTTAACGCGTCCGGCGGTCGAGGCCGGCGAAAAACTCGGCTTTCTGCCGGGCGATCTCAAGGAGAAGGTCGACCCGTATTTGCGGCCGCTGTATGACGCGCTCTCGGAGCTGCTCGACGATGGTACCACCGCCAAATTTATCGAACGCGGTACGATCGAGGTGGCGCCGCTCGCCTATATGCGGGGCCGCACGCTCGGCGACGCGTTCATCATCCTGGACGAAGCGCAAAACGCGACCCGCGAGCAGCTCAAGATGTTCCTCACGCGCCTCGGACCGAACTCGAAAATGGTGGCGAGCGGTGACGTCACGCAGATCGACCTGCCCAGGGGCGTGCGCTCCGGCATGCTGGACGTTCCACAGCTCTTCTCGGGCATCGACGACATCGGCATCGTGGAGCTGACCGAAAACGACGTGGTACGCCATCCGCTGCTCGGGAAAATTATCGGTGCGTATGCCAAGCTCGCCGGCGGTTGATCTATTTCCGGAACACGACGCGCAAGCACCGCATCTCGGCGCGGCGCGTCGGCCGCTCGATACGGGCGCTGCTGGACGCGGCCGGCCTGCCGGACGCGACGCTGAGCGTAACCTTACTCGGCGATGCGGCGATGCGTCGCCTCAACCGCGAGCATCGCGGCAAGGACCGCACGACCGACGTCCTGAGTTTTCCGTTGTTCGAGCCTTTTGCCGCTCCGGCAGCGGCGGGCGACGCGGGTCCCGAGCTGCTGCTGGGCGACATCGTGATTAGCCTGGACGCCACGAGGCGGCAAGCCGCGGCGTACGACGCGCCGCTGTACGCCGAGCTGGAACGGCTGCTGATCCACGGGGTGCTGCACTTGCTCGGGCACGATCACGAAGAGCCGCGCGAGCGCGCGCGCATGATCGGGGAAGAACGGCGCCTAGCCGCGGCGATCGGTTTGCCGTGGCCGTACGACGCGAACGCTTCCTAATGCACCCCGTGCGGTTGCCGCCGAGCGTCAAGCGGGTCCAAGACCACCGGGTCTGGGCCGCATTCGATTTCGCCTTTCAAGGCATTTTGTACGCGACGCGGACGCAGCGCAATATGCGCATCCACCTCGTCGCCGGCTCGCTCGCGTTGTTCGCGACGTTGTATCTGCGGCTCGAGCGCGCATACGTCGCGATCGTCGTGTTGGTCATCACGCTCGTGATCGCGCTCGAGCTCGTCAACACGGCGATCGAAGCCGTCGTCGACTTGATGACCGTCGCACACCATCCGCTTGCAAAGATCGCCAAAGATGCCGCCGCCGGCGCCGTGCTCGTGGTCTCGATAGCGGCGATCATCGTCGGTTATCTCGTCTTTTACGAAGGCGTCACCTCCGGCGGCGCCAAGGTTTCCGCGGCGCTTGCGAGCGTGCCGCGTAACTACGTTTTCGTGACGCTCGCGATCGTCGGCGTCGTTACGATCTTTGCGAAAGCCTATGCCGGCAGACGCGGCTCGCCGCTGCAAGGCGGGGCGATTTCCGGCCACGCCGCGCTCGCGTTCGCGGGCGCCGCTCTGATCGCGCTGCTCTCGCAAACGCTCGTCGTCGGTCTGCTGGCGTATTTCCTCGCTTTTCTCGTCAGTCAAAGCCGCGTCGAAGGCGGCATTCATAGCTTTCGCGAGGTGTTGATGGGAGCGCTTCTCGGTTCGGGTGTCAGCGTGGCCATTTTCATGTTCATCCGGGTCTGAGAGCGCTACCTACTCCCGCTTCCGGCGTGTGGTATAATAGCGCCAATTTGAGCACCGACCCCGCGACCGTGCAGTTGCCGCCCTGGGCAGCGCGCCCACGATGACTCCCGAGCCCGTCGTGCAGCATTGGCTCGAGATCGCGGCGCTCGCAGCCCTTATCCTCGGATCGGCGTTTTTTTCGGGCTCCGAGGCGGCGCTCATTTCGCTGTCGCGCTTGCGCGCTCGCGGCATGGTCGAGCGCGGCATCAAGGGCAGTGAAGCGGTTCTGCGGCTGCTCGACGACCGCAACCGGTTCCTAACGTCGATCTTGATCGGCAATACGATCGTGCTCCTAGCCGCCGATTCGCTCGCGACGGTGCTCTTCGTCCGCGCCGGGATTCGCAACCCGGCACTCTGGTCGACCGTACTGATGACGATCCTGCTGCTCGCTTTCGGCGAGATCGCGCCCAAGACGATCGCGGTCGCCAATAACGAACGATGGTCTGTCCGTTTGGCGCCGATTCTCGAAAAGGTCGCGTGGGTGATGACGCCCGTCAATGCGGCCTTTTTGTTTTTCACGAACTTCATCGTGCGCTTGTTCGGCGTATCGCCCGTCGCGCACGGGCCGTTCGTCACCGAAGACGATATCCGCAACATCGTTAACGCCGGCGCGGAACAGAAAGTGCTCGAAGAACAAGAGCGCGAGATGATCCACTCGATCATTCAATTCGGCGACACGATCGTACGCGAGGTGATGACGCCGCGTCCCGACATGGTCGCCGTCGACGTCGGAGCGTCCGCCCGCCGGGCGCTCGACCTCGTCATTTCGGAAGGCTACTCGAAACTGCCGGTATTCGAGGAAACGGTCGATAACGTGATCGGCGTCGCGCACGATCGCGAACTGTTGATCGCGCTTTCCAACGGTACCTTAGCGCAGACACCGATTCGGACGCTGATGCGGCCGATCACGCTCGTTCCCGAAACGAAGCGCGTTTCGGAACTTCTGCGCGAAATGCAGCGCAGTAAATTTTCGCTCGCGATCGTCGTCGACGAATACGGCGGCACTGCGGGCGTCGTGACGATGGAAGACTTACTCGAAGAGATCGTCGGCGAGATTCGCGACGAACACGATGAAGGCGAAGAAGAGTCGATCCGCCTCGTCTCGGAACACGAAGCGGTCGTCGACGCGAAAACGAACATCGAAGACGTCAATGCGCGCCTCGGCCTGCACCTTCCGCACGAAGATTTCGAAACGATAGGCGGTCTAACCGTCGGGTTGTTCGGACGATTACCGCACGAAGGCGAAGAGATCGCCTCGGGCGACGTGCGCCTGCGCATCGATCGCACGCGCGGCCGCCGCATACTAACGTTACATATCTATCGTAACGGGATGTCCGCGTCGGGAGTCGCGAACGGCGGGGTGTTCGAAGGCAGCGCCTCAAACGAAGGACCGGTGTGATCGGACGTTTGCCAGAAGACGCCGAGCTGCTCGCGGCGGCCAGGGCTGCGCGCGCGAGCGCTTACGCTCCTTATTCCAACTTCGCGGTCGGAGCTGCGCTCGCATGCGAAGATGGCACCGTGATGCTCGGCTGTAACGTCGAAAACGCTTCGCTCGGCCTGTCGATGTGCGCCGAGCGCAGCGCCGTCTTTGGCGCGGTTGCAAGCGGCCGCCGGCGCTTCGTGAGCATTGCAGTCGCCGGCCCCGACGGCGCGACGGCCGCGCCGTGCGGCGCTTGCCGCCAAGTGCTCGCGGAGTTCGGCGACGACACGCGATTGCTGTATGCGGCGGGCGACCGTTACGAGGCGACGACGGTCGGCGCGTTACTGCCCGCGGCTTTTCGCTTGACGGGCCCTTCGTGAGCACCGCTGCGCGCGCGTATAAAACGCGCGGCATCGTCATGCGCTCGCGCAATCTCGGCGAAGCCGATAAGATCTTTACGTTGTTTACCGACGAGCGCGGTAAACTCGACGCTATCGCCAAAGGCGTGCGGCGTTCCAAGAGCCAACTCGCCGGCCGTCTGGAATTCGTAACGGAGGCGGCGCTCACGCTGCATCGCGGACGAAATCTCGACGTGATCACGAGCGCGGAGATCGACACCGTGTATTGGACGTCGATCGTCGAACCGGATGCGTTTGCGACCGCGCATCTCGCCGTCGAACTGATCGACGCATTTTGCGAAACCGATCTCGCACTGCCCGACGTC
>JALYUE010000097.1 GCA_030853925.1 Vulcanimicrobiota bacterium
ACGCGAACGTGTTCGGCAGCGTCGCGGATTTCGGCGTCGCGCTGTTCACTGTGCAGCTGCTGCCGTTCGAAGTCACGGCGTTCATCTTGATGGTCGCGGTCATCGGAGTGGTGATGCTTGCCGGGGAAGCGGTGCCGCAACCGACGCGCGGACGCCACGAGCCGGGCGACCGCAAGACAAAGCGCGAAGCGATCGTCAAGAGCGGCCGGCGGTAATGCTGGACGTCGGGAATTACGTCGCCCTTTCGGCCGTTATGTTCTTCATCGGTGTGGCCGGCGTCATGCTGCGCCGCAACCCGCTGATCGTCCTGATGGCGATCGAATTGATGTTCAACGCGGCGAATTTGGCGCTCGTCGCGTTCTCGCGGCAATGGGTCAACAACGCGGGCCACATCTTCGTGTTTCTCGTCGTTACGGTCGCGGCGGCCGAAGCTGCCATCGGACTCGCGATCGTCGTCGCCGTGTTCCGGCGCGCGAAAGCGGTCGATATCGACGAAGTCGCGAGTTTGCACGGGTGAAGGAGCGTCGATCGTGAGCCTTTTGCTCGCGCAAACGGGCGGCTACGGTGCCGTCACGCAAGCGACCGCGGCGTCGCTCTACGCCATCTGGCTTTTGCCGCTCGCCGGCGCCGTCGCGCTGTGGGCTTTTGGGCCGCAGTTGCGCCGAGCCGGCGGGTGGCTCGGTTCCGCAACGGTCCTGCTGTCGTTCGCGCTGACGGTGTCGCTGTTCGGCGGCGGCAGTTCGCTCGCGCCCGGAGCTTCGGTACCCGGGCTGCAGATGTCGCTCGTCAACTGGATTCCGGGTTTTTCGTTTGGGCTCTTACTCGATCCGTTGTCGTTGCTATGGACGCTGATCATCACGGGCGTGGGCGGCTTGATCCACGTGTACTCGATCGGATATATGTGGACGGATCGCGCGATCGCGCGTTTTTTCGCGTATATGAATTTCTTCGTGTTCTCGATGCTGACGCTCGTGCTTGCGGACAACGTCGTGGGGCTGCTCGTCGGCTGGGGTCTCGTCGGCCTCGCGTCCTATTTCCTCATCGGCTTCTGGTTCTTCAAACCGTCCGCCGTGGCCGCCGCGCGCAAAGCGTTCGTGATCAACGTCGTCGGCGATATCGGCATCATGTTCGCCGTGTTCGCGCTGTTCGCGGCGACGAATTCGATCGCTTACGGCGATATTTTCGCTAAGGCGACCTCGCTACCGCTCGGACTGTTGATCGCGATCTGCGTCGCCCTCTTCATCGGCGCCGCCGCGAAGTCGGCGCAAGTTCCGCTCCATACGTGGCTGCCGGACGCAATGGAAGGTCCGACGCCCGTGTCGGCGCTCATCCACGCCGCGACGATGGTGACGGCCGGCGTCTATCTGATCGCCCGGTTCGCACCGCTGTGGAATCTATCGCCGACGGTGCAGACGCTCGTAGGCGTCGTGGGAGCGCTCACGATGTTGACCGGAGCGCTGCTCGGTATCGCCCAATGGGATATCAAGCGAATTCTTGCGTATTCGACGATGTCGCAGATCGGCTACATGATCATGGGCGTCGGCGTCGGCGCGTACCAGGCGGGCGTGCTGCACTTCTTCACGCACGCGTTCTTCAAAGCGCAGCTGTTTCTCGGCGCCGGGCTTATCATCCATGCGCTGCACGACGAGCAAGACGTGCGCAAGATGGGCGGCCTCTATCGGCGCATGCCGTTTGCATTTTGGGCGATGCTGCTCGGCACGCTCGCGATTTGCGGCTTTCCGTTTTTCTCCGGGTACTATTCGAAGGACGCGGTCGTTTACGGAATGCTCGAACACGGGCATCCATTGCTGTACCTCGCGGGCGTCCTGACGGCGGGTATTACGGCCTATTACATGTTCCGCATGATGTTCGTCGTCTTCTTCGGACCGTACCGCGGCGAAGTACCGGACACCCTGCTCGCGATTGGGCCCGCGGACCAACCCGCCGATGCGGCTCACGCCGAAGAACATGCTTCGCACGCGCCCGCGTGGCTGACGCAAGGCCCTGTCGCAGTGTTGATGGTGCCGACCGTCGTTGCAGGCTACCTTGCGATCGGCGGCACGTCGAGCCCGTGGTATCGCTACTTCGGGACGCTGTTCGGCACGCATGCGAACGTCGCGTCGGGGGCGCCGCCTATCGGAGAGTTTGCTTCGACTCTGCTCGTGCTCGTGCTCGTCGCGCTCGGCATCGTGACCGCGTTCTTTCGCTACGGGACGCCCGCGGCGCAGCATGCCTCGATCGATCGCTTACGCGGCGAGGCCATGCGCATGCCGAGCGCTCTGCGCAGAGCGTTTTGGTTCGACGACGCGATAGCGGCGCTCGTCGTGAGGCCGGCGCAGCTCGTCGGTACGGCGATCGCGCGCGTCGTCGATCCGCATCTGATCGACGGCGCCGTCCGCGACGTCGCCTGGCTCGCCGGCTATGCGGGCCTGCTCGCGCGGCGCGCGCAAACGGGTCTTGTGCGCGGCTACGTCCTGACGATCGTCGTCGGAGCGACGGCCTTCATGGCGTATTACGCTTTTCTCGGACTCGCGAAGTGAAGGCGCGCGCATGATCGCGGCGCTGATCGTCGTGCCGATCGTCGCGGGCTTACTGCTGTACGCGTTGCCGCGTTCGGCCGAAACGGCAGCCCGATGGGTAGGCGTCGCCGTATCGTTCGCTGCATTTTTCGGCGCTCTCTTTGGCTACGGCGCTCCGGACGAATCGCTGCGTTGGCTGCAGCGCCCGTTCACCGCGAACTTCCACGTCGGGCTCTCCGGCGGACCCGGGTATTGGATCGTCCTACTCTTGACGCTCGCGACCGGGTGCGCGCTGCTCGCGACGCGCATCGCCCGCATGCGCGATTTTACCGCGCAGATGTTGCTGCTGCTCGGCGCCATGACGGGTGTTTTCGTCGCGCGCGACCTCCTGCTGTTCGCGCTGTTTTGGGATCTGATGCTGGTGCCCGTGTTCTTGACGCTCGTCGCGTGGTCGACGACGAAAACGAGCGCAGCCGCCTGGCGATATCTCGTGTACAATTTATGCGGCGGACTCGCGCTGCTGCTCGCGACGGCGGCGTACGGCGTCGTGCAAGGTACGACCGATGTGATCGGCCGGGCGCCCGGGTCGTCCGTCGCCTTCTCACCGATTTGGACGTTTTGGATCTTCGCGGGCTTCGCGCTCGCCTTTCTCATCAAGACGCCCGTGTGGCCGCTGCACACCTGGATGCCGGAGACGTACGCAGAGCTGCCCGCGCCGATGGCGGCTACGGTCAGCGCCGTCCAATCGAAAGCCGGTTTGTACGGGTTCATCGTCGTCGGACTCGCCGTCTTTCCGGGAATGATGCACTTCGCCGCGCCGCTGATGTTCGGGCTCGGACTGATCGCGCTCGTCTACGGCGCACTGTCGGCGCTCGTACAGGACGACGCGAAGCGGATCGTCGCGTACTCGTCGCTGTCACACCTCGGTTTGATTCTGCTCGCGATCTTCAGCTTTAATCCGATCGCGCTCGGGGGGGCCGTCGTGTACGTCGTCGCCCACGGCTTGTTCAGCGCCGGGTTATTCATCACGCTCGGCCAGGTGGAAACTCGCGAGGATACGCGTTCCTTGTCTCGCCTCGGGGGTCTGGGCGCTCGCAATCCTCGCCTAGCCGGAGCTCTTACGATCGTCGTGCTGGCCGCGCTCGGCTTACCCGGCTTGTGCGGATTTGCAGGTGAAATCTTGATTCTGACCGGGCTATATCAAGCCGGCTACGTATGGCAGACGGTCGTCGCTCTCGTCCCGATCGTGCTCGCTGCGGCGTACATGCTGCGCATGTTCCAAACCGTTATGCAAGGGCCTGAAGTCGACGACGTCCCGGTGCGCGCGGACCTTTCCGGACTCGAAGTGCTGGCGCTCGCGCCGCTCGTCATCGCGATCGTCTTGCTCGGCGTCAATCCCGGTCCGCTGACGCGCGCGGCGTCGTCCGTGCAGCGAGCGTCCGTAGCGAGCGGAACGAGCCGATGAACGTCCCGCAGTTGGTCATCCCCTTCGGGCAGGCCGACTGGTCGGCCGTCTTACCGGCCTCGATCGTAGCCTTGACGGCGCTGGTCGTTATCCTGTCAGATTTGATCTTACCGCGCAAACAACGGCGTGCGGCCGGGACCGGCATTGCGATCGTGGGCGTCGTCGCTGCCGGGCTGCTGGCAGCGCTCGGCTGGGGCCATCCCTATGCGGCCTTCGGCGGCGCCTTCATCAACGGCGGGTTTGCGATCGTCTTTCAAGAGATCGTCGTCGTCGCTGCCGTGTTCTCCCTGTTGTTGTGCGCTACGCTCGGTCGCGACGATCAGGCGGGCGGAGCGATCGCGCTCATGCTGTGGAGCGCGAGCGGCGCTATGCTGATGGCCGGCGCGGCGAACTTGATGACGATTTTCCTCGGACTCGAGTTGTTGTCGTTATCGTTGTACTGCCTGTGCGCGGTCGGCTCGCGGCCCGGCGCACGCGAATCGGCGCTGAAATATCTGATCCTCTCGTCCACCGCGTCCGCGTTTTTGTTGTACGGAATGGCATTGTTGTTTGGCGCGACCGGCAGCGTGTCGCTTGCGGCTTTGGCTTTGCCGAATGCGTCGGCCGGTCTTTTCGAGACCGGTTGCGGATTGTTTTTGATCGGGCTGTGCTTCAAGCTGAGCCTCGTGCCGTTTCACGTGTGGACGCCGGACGTCTACGAAGGCGCGCCGTTGCCGGTGACGGCGTTCATGAGCGTCGTAACGAAGGCAGGCGCTCTCGCGGTCGTCGCGCGCTTCGCGTATGCGGCGCTTCCGGCCGCGCACGCGCAGCAGATTCTGTTGCCGCTGTGGATCGTCGCGGCCGCATCGATGATCGTCGGCAACGTCGGGGCGCTCGCGCAAACCGACATGAAACGCCTGCTCGCGTATTCCGGCATCGCGCAGCTCGGCTATATCGTCGCGGCACTCGCGGGCACGACCGCGCAAGGTCTGCGCTATGCGATCTTTTACCTCGCCGCATATACGTTCATGAATCTCGGTGCCTTCGCGGTCGTCGCGTTATTATCGCGCGAGCGCGACGAAGGCTCGCATCTCGCGAGCTTCGCGGGCCTGGGCTATCGGCAACCGCTGCTCGCGGGCGCGATGACGTTCTTTCTGTTATCGCTCGCGGGCTTACCGCCGACGGCCGGATTCACCGGGAAAATACTTATTCTCGCAAGCGCCGTCGACGCGCATTATGCATGGCTCGGCGTTCTGCTCATCGTGGGAACGGCGATTTCCGCATACGCGTACCTAAAGATCGTGCTCGCGATGTATCGGCGCACCACGGGAGCGCCGATCGTACGCGCGTTCAAACCTGCGAGCGCTCTGCCCTGGATCGGCGTGGTGCTATGCGCGGCTGCGACGCTCGTCCTTGGTTTTTATCCAATCGCACCGAGCGATGTGTTGCCTCTGGTGAAATAGCGACGGCTCGCCGCCGGAGCGACGAGCCGTCGAACGTCATCTAGAGTCGGTAGTTAGATGGGGTACGACGTTATCGAAGTGCCGATCCCATGCAGGATGGAACCCGACGCGTGCAAGAGGGAGGCTAAGAAACTGAACGTAAGCGCTGACATTGGTTCTCCATTAATCGTAGTAGTGAGTGTTCGCAGAAGCACCGCAATTGCGAAAATACTATCTGCGAAGAACTTCATTCCCGCGCAACCCGTGAAATCGTTCTTCGTACCGGCTACTGTGGTCCAAGTCACGCTCTAGTTCCTAAAGCTGCGCCGTATGATGTAGGTCCCTATTCGTCTTTGGAGCGGTGTGCTAACAGTGAGAGCCTTAGCGGCCGTTTTCGGCCGTCCGACGCTCCCGGCGACGGTCGCTCGCGCCCGAGCGTCCTAAACCTATGCTGTCCACGATCGTCGAGCGTCCTCGCCTCACGGAACACTTACGCGCCTCCTCGGCCCGCCGCATCACCTTGATCGGTGCGCCCCCGGGGTACGGGACGTCGAGTCTGCTCGAGACGTATTGCGCCCGAGTCCCCTCGGCGTACGTCGCGGTGCGCGAGCGGTCGTCGCTAGCCCGTTTCGCGGGGGACCTCGTCGATGCGCTGGTTCCGTTCGTGCCCGGCATGCAAGGCACGCTTGCGGCGGCCTACGAGCGTGCGCTGCAGGCTGCGGACGTCCCCGGGGCCGTGGCGGCGTGGTTCGCGCGGCACGCGCGAGTTCTCACGTGCACGATCGTACTCGACCGTTTGGATCGGGCCGAAGACCCGCGAGTATCGGCCTTCGTCCAAAGCGCGATCGAACGGACGCCGGCGAGTTGCCACTGGATCGTCGCGTCCACCAGAATCGACGATCTGCCGATTCCGACGTGGCTCGCACTCGGCATTGCTAGCGTGCCGCTTACCGAACGCGACATGCGGCTGACGATCGAAGAAGCAACGTCGCTCGCCGAGCGTCTGTCGCCGGGGATGGCGGCACCCGAGCTTCTGCGCATTCTGACGATGTCGCGCGGGCGCGTCGCAGATTTCGCGTTCGCTCTGCGCGCGGACCGTAATGCAGCCGCAGATATGCAGGGGCATTCGGCGACGGTCGAACACGCGCTGCAAGCGATCTTTCACTCGTTCTCGCGTCAAGAAAGAAACCTAGCGGTACGCACTTCACTGCTGCCGACGCTCGGCGATGCGATGCTGCGCGAAGTCGGCGGCGAGGCGGCGCTCGCGTCGATCGACCGCCTGCGCGTATCGCATACCGAAGTGTTTCGCGACGACGGCTTGCGCTATCAAAGCCGTTTCATCGAATTCTTGCACGCGAAGCTAACGGAGTGGAGCGTACCGCGGCGCGACTGCGTGATCGCCCGGACCGCGCTCGCGCTTGAAGCTTCGGGCGACGTGACGGGCGCGCTTCATCTTTTCGCGTCGATCCGCTTTCAGCGCGGCATCTTGCGCCTCATCGAACGCCTCGGTTTTGACTCCGTCGGTACGAGCAACGCCTCGATCGTGCACGATGCGATCGGAGCGCTCGATGCAGAAACGCGCGACCGCGACCCGACGGTACTCGCGCTGCGCGCGATGTCGGCCGCATCGCAGGGAATGAGCGACGTTTCCGAGTCGCTCTTTCAACACGCGCTTGCCGCCTGCACCCGAGACACGCAGCGCATCCGCGTACGTTACGTCTACGCGGCGGAATTGCTACGACGCGGCCGGCGCGACGCGATCGACCTTTTGAAGCCCGACGGAACGTTTTTGAGCGCACCGCTCGATCTGCGCGTAGCGGTCATGTCGGCGCTCGGCGCCGCATACGTTTTGGAAAACCGCATGCTCGACGCCCAGAAGTGGACCGATCGCGCGCTGCGCGGCTCGGAGTTGGTGCGCGACGACGTCTTGTCCGCACGCGTGCGCCATACGGCTTCTTGGGTTGCGCTGTTCGAGCGCAATGCGAGCCGAGCGACGGAACTCGCGACGCAGGCCGCGGACATTGCGGACGGCGCGGGCGCGTTCGAAATCGCGAGCGGCGCGTGCAGCGTGCTGTATCAAATCGCGGCCGATCTCGACGACGATCCGCGCCGCGCCGCGGGGTATCTCCGGCGCATCGCCGCCTACGCTGCCAAGTGCGGCAACGTCGAGAAGCAGATGTTCGCTTGGGTGGGAGCATACGAGATTGAGATCGAGAGCGGCGACGCGGGTGCGGCGGTCGAGATTGAGCGCGCCTTAGCCGAATTCGATTTGCAGTACGGCTCGCATATCATCAACGAGTCCTTGTTGTCGGCTCAGGTGCTGCAGGCGACGTGGTCCGGCGATTTCGAGCGCGCTCATCGCATGCTCGGCGCGACCGCCGACCAGCAGAGCACCGTGGATCGCGAGGCGTACCGCTCGGCGGAAGTCGCCGTCTACGCTGCGGCGTCGAAGGATGCTGCCAAAGCGGGAGCGGCGCTCGTCGCTGCGCTGCGAAAACTCAAAGACGCCCCGCGCGACGGCAATCGGACGCTGCGGGCGCGGCTGTATTGCGCGCTGGCTTTCGTTTTGCTCGGCCGCAGCGTCGCTCCACGCATGATGCTCGCGGCCGTGCGGCGCGAACTCGCGCCGGATCGTCGCCGCCTTCACGCCCTTGCGACGACCGTCGAGCGGCTCGCGGCTTTCCGCTCCGGTGAGGGCGACTATCGTGCGTTGCTGGAGGCGCTCGAATCTCTTCACGCGTGCGAATTCGGGGGGGTAGCGCGCATGCTCGAGGCGTTACCGCTCGACGTCGTGCACGCGATGCCGGTCGCTGCGGAGAGCGCATGAACGTCGCGCATCTCGCTTCGTCACGCGTAAAAAGCGCCGATGCCGACGGACGGAGCGAAGTGGTGTTCACGCTGCTCGAAGCGGTACCGGTCGCGAGTCGCTCGTTGCTGCTCGAGCTGATCGCACGCTCGTTTCTGGATCTGTTCGAGGCTGCGGCGCAGAGCGGGAACTCGCAACCGTTGCTGGAGTGGGCCGACCGCATGTGCGACGCACACGTCGAAATTCCGGCGGTAGCGCTCTTCTTCGCCGAGGTGTGCGGGCTGCTCGCCATACGGGGCCGCGCCGGCAACGCGCATCGACTCGAGCGCGCGCTGCTCCGCACGCTCGAACCGGCGCTGCGCGAAGTGAGCGTTCGCCAGCGCCGCAGTTTTCAAAAGCCCGCCGCGCACGTCGACGAACTCGACGCCGCCATCCACGCGCTGATCGCGCGTTTAGAGCGAGCGGATCCGCTGAGCGCCGAGCATTCGAGGGCCGTTTCGGCGTGGTGCACGCGGCTCGCGCGCCGGATGGCGCTGGCTGAAGACGAAATCGTGCACGTGGCGCGCTGCGGTTTGATCCACGACGTCGGCAAAATCACGACGCCGACGAGCGTCCTGCACGCCGCCCGCGCATTGACGCCCGAAGAGTGGCTCATTATGCGCGACCACGCCCCGGCGGGCGAACGCATCGTGTTGCAAGACCCGCGCTTGACGACCTTCGCGCCCGCAGTCCGCTCGCATCACGAGCGCCTCGACGGCAAAGGGTATCCGGACGCCGTGCCCGCGGGCGAGTTATCGCTCTACACGCGCATCGTCACCGTGGCCGACTGCTTCAACGCGATGATCGGCCGCCGGCCGTATCGTCAACCGATGCCGCCCGCCGTCGCGATGCAGCAGCTCGAAATTCATACCGGCACGCAGTTCGACGGCGCGATCGTCGCCGCTATGCGAGCCGTGATTTGACGCTCGATGTGTCGCTAGCCCGATGGCTGCGTACACGAGCGCACTTCGATTCCCTTCGGCATGCGGAAGTTCGGCTGAATGATTGCCTCCGTAGGATAGTCGGGACGATGCCAGTTATGTCCGGCCATTCCGAAGGCGGCATAAATCTTTCGGTCCACGTGAGGAATCAAAGCGACCGATATCGTGGCATGCTCGTCGAGATACAGCCATCCGACGAGCTTTTCCGAGCGCGTGTCGACCAGTCTGCCCGCCACTTCAAAGCTGCTTGGGACGTCGAACTTTCCGCTCGGCCCGAGTATTAAATAGTTAGCGTTCTGCTGGTAGAGGTCGGGCGACGGAGCCTCCGGACAAAACTTTGCATCGAGCGTCCCCATGGCAAGCACTGTCGCTGCGATGAAAGCGATCACGATAACATCCTTCCGCGCGACGCGGCGTTAGCGCGAGAGGTGTGCCGTACGAGCGGCGCGGAGGCAGCCTCGAGTGCTCGTAGCCGATCCGCGTGCTCGATAACGGTTTGGCGACGTTAGGCGGCGATGAGTTCGAAGAGGCCGGCGGCACCCATGCCGCCGCCGATGCACATCGTGACGACGAGCCATTTTGCTTTACGCCGGCGGCCTTCGGCGATGCCGTGAAGCGCGAGGCGCGCGCCGCTCATGCCGTACGGGTGCCCGATCGAGATCGCGCCGCCGTCGACGTTGAACTTGTCGTTGTCGATGTGTAGCGCGTCGCGGCTGTAGAGCGTCTGGACCGCGAAGGCCTCGTTGAGTTCCCAGAGATCGATATCGTCGACCGTCAGATTATGACGTTCGAGTAATTTTGGAACGGCGAAAACCGGTCCGATGCCCATCTCTTCAGGTTTGAGTCCGGCGACCGCCATTCCGCGATAGTACGCGAGCGGTTCGAGGTCGTGCTTTTCGGCGTAATCGTAGCTCGTGAGCACGAGGGCGGCCGAGCCGTCGGAAAGCTGCGACGCGTTGCCCGCGGTGATCGGCGACTTCGGATTCATGATGCTCGCGCCTTTAAGTTTGGCGAGTCCTTCGAGCGTCGTATCGGCCCGGTTGCCCTCGTCTTTCGTCAGCGTAAACATCACTTCGCGCACTTCGCCCGTCGCTTTATCTTCTTCGTACTTGTAAGCGGGTAACGGCACGATTTCGTAATCGAAGCGTCCGGCGTCTTGTCCGGCCGCAGTGCGCTGCTGACTCTGCAACGCATACTCGTCTTGCGCTTCGCGCGAGATCTTGTAACGTTTGGCGACGAGGTCGGCGGTTTCGATCATCGGCATATACAGATCCGACTGGTGCCGCATCAGCCACTCTTCAGTAAAGAACTTAAAATTCGTATTGTTCTGCACGAGGCTGATCGACTCTGTTCCGCCCGCCACCATGACGGGCGCGCCGTCGACGATGATGCGTTGCGCGGCCGAAGAGATCGCCTGCAGACCCGAGGCGCAGTAGCGCGTGATCGTCGTCCCCGCGACCGTTACCGGCAAACCCGCGCGGATCGCCGCGTTGCGCGCCAGGTTGTGGCCCGTCGCGCCTTCCGGATTGCCGACGCCCATGACGACGTCCTCGATGTCGTTCGGCTCGACGCCCGCTCGCTCGACGGCATGCTTGATCGTATGCCCGGCCATCGTCGCGCCGTGCGTCATGTTGAAAGCGCCGCGAAATGCGCGGCCGATCGGCGTACGTGCGCCGCTGACGATCACTGCTTCGGTCGACATTAGTTGAAAGCTCCAATCTTGGGACGTGCTGCGAACGAGCCGTTCGCTTCGGCTATTTCTCTCAGACGCGGCGCCGGCTGCCAATGGTTGCCGAGTGTTTTCTGCCACTCCACGATCCGGTCGTAAATCTTTTTGACCCCGATCGTGTCGGCCCACCACATCGGCCCACCGTGATACCATGGGAAGCCGTAACCGAAGATCCAAACGACGTCTTCGTCACCCGAACGCAGGGCGATGCCGTCGCCCAAGAGTTGGGCGCCTTGGTTCACGAGCGCGAACATGCAGCGCTCGACGATCTCGTCTTCGGTGATATCGGAGCGACGTTCGATGCCCAGGCGTTCCGACTCCGCCGCGATGATGCGCTCGACTTCTTCGTCGCGCACGGGTTCGCGTTTGCCCGGTTCGTAGGTAAAGAAACCCGAGCCCGTTTTCTGACCGTAACGCCCTTTTTCGTAAAGTCGCGTAGCGATTTCGGACTGCCGGTAATTTACCTTGGGCGCCTCTTGGCTGATTTTGTAGAACACGTCGATGCCGGAGAGATCGCTCATCGCGAACGGCCCCATCGGAAAGCCGAAGTTCTTGATCGCGGTGTCGATCTGCAGCGGCGAAGCGCCCTCTTCCAAGAGGAACGTCGCCTCGCGCACGTAGTCGAAGAGCATGCGGTTACCGATGAAGCCGAACGCGTTGCCGGACAGCACGCCCTTTTTCTTCAGGCGTTTTGCGAGCGCCATCGAGGTGACGATCGTTTCGGGCGACGTCTTCGAGCCACGGACGACCTCGAGCAGCGCCATGATGTTGGCCGGCGCGAAAAAGTGCAAGCCGATGACGTTCTCGGGACGCGACGTCGCGCTTGCGATTTCGTCGATGTCGAGCGTCGAGGTGTTCGAAGCGAGGATCGCTCCGGGCTTGAGCGCGGCATCGAGCGCCGCAAAGACTTCCTTTTTGACCTTCATCGACTCGAACACGGCTTCGACCACGACGTCCGCGTCGGCGATTGCCGAATAGTCGCCCACGAATTGCACGCTCTGCGTGCGTTCGGAGGCCTTGTCGGCGGTCAGGCGGCCTTTTTTGACTTGGCTTTCATACGTGTCGGCGACGTTTTTCTTGCCGCGCTCGACTTGTTCCGCATTGACGTCGATCACCGAAACCGCGATGCCGGCGTTTGCGAACACCATCGCAATGCCGGTGCCCATGGTGCCCGCGCCGACGACCGCGGCGCGTTTGATTTCTTTGGGCCGAATGTCCGCCGCAAGCCCGGGAATCTTCCCGAGTTCCCGTTCGGCAAAGAACAGATGCACGGCGGATTGCGAGGGCCGGCTTCTAACGAGTTCGTCGAAGATGCGGGCTTCGCGCGCGATGCCGAGCTTGTAGTCGAGGTCGCCTGCCGCGGCGATCGCGTCGATCAGCCGGTGCGCGGCATATCCGCCTTTTTCTTCGCTCGGGACCATGCCGTGCGCGAGCGCGACCATCGGCGGCGGAACGAAGAATTTATGGCTGCTGATGCGACTTTTCGTGCCGGCCTTAGATTTCGCGAAGGCAACCGCATGGTCGACGATATCGCCCTCGACGATTTCATCGAGGATGCCCATCCCTTTGGCCGGCTTCGCGTCCTTAGGTTTTCCGTCGAGCATCATTTGCAGCGCCATCTGCAAGCCTGCAAAGTTCAGCGGGTTCTTCTTGGCGAGCAGACGCGGCAGCCGCTGCGTGCCGCCGGCGCCGGGAATGAGCCCAAGCAAGATCTCCGGTAAACCGACTTTAGCTTTCGGCGTGCCGATCCGGTAATCGCAAGCGAGCGCCGTTTCGAATCCGCCGCCGAGTGCGCTGCCGTCCAAGGCGGCCACGAACGTCTTATCGCTTTTCTCGATGACCGCGACGATGTCGCGCACGTTCTTGGAGCCCGGTTCGGGACCCGTCGCGAACACGTTGATGTCCGCTCCGCCGCTGAAGAAGCCGTTCGCGCCCGTTATGACGATGGCCGTAATCGAGCCGTCGCCATCGGCGGCCTCAATCTGCTCGTACAGCGCTGCGGACATGGCGGCGGAAAAAGCGTTGACGGGTGGATTATCCATCTTCAAGATGCGGATTCCGTCGCGCGTTTCGGCCGCGACGAGTGAGGCTGCGCGAGCCTGCGTGTCTAACATCGAAATCTCCAAAGTCACAGTGGTCGTAAAAAGTCTGCCCTTACGGGGGCTCGATAGGTCGAGATTCTCCCTAGCCGAGCGACATCATGGCAAGCAGGGCTCCGGTAAGGGGCGCCGTCGCATCGCCCAGCTGGCGAACGATCGAAAAGTGATCGTGCCCCTCGCCCGGCACTTCGGTCGCCGCTGCTCCCCACGAGCGCCAGGCGGCCACGTACGCGCGTTGTTGCGTGTGGAACGCCGCTTGTTCGCGGCTACCGACCGACGCAACCAGCGACGCCGAAGCGCGCGGACGGTTATACAGTGGTGAGTTGCGCCGAGCGATGGCCGCGTCCATCGCGATCCATGCGTTGATATGCGTGCGGCGCAGCGGTTCGAGGTCGTAAAGGCCGCTGAGCGCGAGCATGCCCGACACCTCCTCATTCGCGGCGATCATTGCAGCAAGTTGAGCACCGACCGAGTGTCCACCGACGAACGTGCGCGCCGGATTGGCGAGCAGGGAGCCCGCCGAGCTTCGGGAGAAAGCAAAACCGCGCCGTACGGACGCGACGATATCGTCGAGCGTCGGTCCGGGCGCGAGCGGATAGTTCAGGATCGCGACCGCGCCGCCGGCGAGCACGATCGGCTCGGCGATGAAGGAGAACGCATCCTTAGACATGCGCCGCCAATACCCGCCGTGCACCCACACGAAGAGCGGCGCGCCCGGCGCAGGAGCCGCGAAAAAATCGACGGTTTCGCGTTCGTGCGGGCCGTAGCGAACGTTCGTCCGCGGCCGCAAAACGGCACGCGCACGTTCGCTTGCGGCGTTGAAATCGTCGAAGTACGGCTGTACGTCGCCGTCGCGCACTTGCTTCGACGTATCGTACTGATCGCTGAGGTCCACGCGGTTAATGAACGCGGCGCGGCCGATCGCCCCACTCGCGCTCGCGTAACAGGAATTTTTGAATTTTCCCGGTCGAGGTTTTCGGCAGTTCGCCGAACTCGATGTCTTTGGGGACTTTGAAGCCGGGCAAACGCTCGCGGCAATGCGCGACGATCGCGGCCGGTGATGCTTCTCGGCCCGGTTTGAGCGTGATGAAGGCTTTAGGAACTTCACCCCAGCGCTCGTCGGGTTTCGCGACGACGGCGCATTCGAGCACGTCGTCGTGTTCGAGAATCGCGCTTTCGACTTGCACGGTCGAGATGTTTTCGCCGCCGCTGATGATGACGTCTTTCGCACGGTCCTGGATCTCGATGTAGCCGTCCGCATGACGTACCGCGATGTCGCCGCTGTGAAAGTAGCCGCCGGCGAACGCTTTTTCCGTCGCGTCGTCGTCGGCGTAATAGCCTTTCATCACGTTGTTGCCGCGCATGACGATCTCGCCTTGCGTCGTGCCGTCGGGCGGCACGTCGACTAGGACGTGCGGATAGCCGCTCCCTTCGTCCGTCCGCACGACGCGCACGTCGCCCGCGCCCACCGTGACGAACGCCACGCCCTGACGGGCCTTGTAGCGCGCGCGCTCCGCCGTGGAAAGCGGGTCCCATTGCGTTTGCCACGCGGAAACCGTTACCGGTCCATACGTCTCCGTCAAGCCGTAGACTTGCGTGATCGTCGCGCCGAGCGCTTCCATCTGCGCGATCGTCGTCGGCGCGGGCGGCGCGCCCGCCGTGATCACGTGCAGCGGATGCGAGAAGAGTTTCGCGCTCGGATGGTTGGCGAGCGCGATAAGCACGGTCGGCGCGCCGCAGAAGTGCGTCACGCCGTCGCGTTCGATGGAATCGAAGATGGCGGCCGGATCCACTTTAGGAAGGCACACGTGCGTCGCGCCGGCGGCGGTCACGGCCCAGGGATACGTCCAGCCGTTGCAATGGAACATCGGCAGCGTCCAGAGATACACGCTTTCGGGGCGCAGGTTCGCATGGAACACTTCGCCCAGCGCGTTGAGATATGCGCCGCGATGCGTATACATCACGCCCTTGGGTTTCCCGGTCGTTCCGCTCGTGTAGTTGATCGAGATCGTCGCATCTTCGTCCGTTACGGAGTTTCCGATCGGCGCGGCGTTTGCCGCGGCGAGCATGTCGTCGAAATCGAGTCGG
>JALYUE010000128.1 GCA_030853925.1 Vulcanimicrobiota bacterium
GTTTGCAGCAGATCGCTCGTGCGGATGCCGTTTTGCTCCGTCTGCTCGAGCCGGCGCAGCGACTCGTTCTTGCGCGCGAGAAATTTATTGATGCCTGCGGTCTCTTCAAAAAGGCCGCGCCGTTCGGCAGGCTTCGCTGCGAGAATCGCGTCGATCTGCCCCTGCGATACGATGGCGTAGGAGCCCGGCCCGAGGCCCGTGCCCATCAGTAATTCGACGACGTCGCGCAAGCGTACGGCCTGGCGGTTGATGTAGAACTCGCTCTCGCCCGCGCGATAAGCGCGCCGCGTGATCTGCACTTCGGTAGCATCGACGTTCAGCGCGCCCGACGCGTTATCGAACGTCAACACGACTTCGGCCATGCCGAGCGGCTTGCGCCGCTCGTTGCCCGCGAAGATCACGTCTTCGGTTTTCGTGGACCGCAGCGAACGCGCGCTCTGCTCGCCGAGAACCCAGCGGATAGCGTCGACCAAATTCGACTTACCGGAGCCGTTGGGGCCGACGAGCGCCGTGATTCCCGGTTCGAACGCGAGCACGGTTTGCTCGGCAAACGTTTTGAATCCGAAGAGCCGTAGGGACTTGAGCCTCACGGATGAGTCTTCTTCGACGTCTTACGACGCTTGGTCTGCACGCCGCCGCGCCGCTCTTGCGGCTGGGTCGGCGACAGCACGCGCTGCGCAACGTCGTCGTACCGCTCGCCGAGCGCTTCGAGCGCCGCCGCCGCCGCCGCCCGCTGCGCGGACTTTTTCGACGGCCCGGAACCGGCAGCTCGAACGTCCCCGGCCACGCGGACTTCTGCATGGAACGTTCGCGCGTGGTCGGGGCCTTCGTGATGGTCGACGTACGCGGGCATCTTCGCGTAGTGCCGCTGACTCCACTCTTGCAGCACCGTTTTGGGATCGTCGAGCGCGAGGCCCAGGCGCTCGTGTTCGGCTACGTGTTCGCGCGCGATGAACGCCGCGGCGACGTCCATTCCGCATTCGCGGTATAGCACGGCCACAAACGCTTCGAACGCATCGGCGAGCGCGGAGTGGCGGCGCTCGGCCGGCATATTCGCGAGTCCGGCGCCGAGGACGAGTAGCGCCTCGAAGCCGAGGCGCGCGGCCGTCGTCGCAAGCGCCGTGTCGGCGACGAGCGCCGACTTACGGAGCGCGAGTTCGCCTTCGCTCGCGGCGGCGTAACGCTCGAAGAGCGAACGCGCGACGATGAAACCGAGAACCGCGTCGCCCAGGAATTCGAGCGTCTCGTTCGAGCGCGAGGCGAGGCCTTCGCCGATGGCGCTCGTGTGGACGAAAGCGGCGTCGAAAGTCGCGGACTCGGCTTTGCCCGCTCCCGCGCGGCGCAGCAGCGCGCGCAGACGCCGGCGCCGAGCTTCACCCGGCATCGAGTGCGCTCGCGGCGGAGTGCTTAACCCGTGTATTTTCCGAAGACGACGACGCTGTTATGGCCACCGAAGCCGAACGAGCTCGAAAGTGCGACGCGCACGTCGGCTTTGCGCGCTACGTTCGGCACGTAATCGAGCGTACATTCGGGATCCGGGTTTTCGTAATTGATGGTCGGCGGAATGATGCCGTTGTAGATCGCGAGCACCGTCGCCACGCCTTCGAGCGCGCCCGCGGCTCCCAGCGCGTGGCCGTGCATGCTCTTGGTCGAGCTGACCGCAAACTTGTGCCCGTTCGCTCCGATCACGCGGCCGAGCGCCTGCGATTCGGCGGGATCGCCGATCGGCGTGGACGTCGCGTGCGCGTTGACGTAATCTATGTCGGCCGGAGCGATGTCCGCACACTTGAACGCGCGCGAGAGGGCGAGTTCCACGCCGCCGCCGTTGGGGTCGACGGCGACCAGATCGTACGCGTCGGCCGATTCACCGTAGCCGAGCAGTTCCGCGTAGATTCGGGCGCCGCGCGCTATGGCGAGTTCGAGCTCCTCGACGACGAAGATCGCGCTGCCTTCGGCGAGCACGAATCCGTCGCGTTCCTTATCGAAAGGCCGGCTCGCGCGTTCGGGTTCGTCGTTCCGCGTGGAGAGCGCTTTCATCGAATCGAACCCGCCCATCGCGCAATCGGTGATCGTCGCTTCCGAACCGCCGGTCAGCATCGCGCGCGCCTTGCCGTGCACGATCAAATCGTAGGCGACGCCGAGGGCGTCGTTCGAACTCGCGCACGCGCTCGAGACGGCATACATCGGCCCGCGAAAACCGTACTTCATCGAAATCTGGGCGGGGGCAGCGTTGCTCATCAGCATCGGGATGAAGAAGGGGGTTATGCGTCCGGCCGTGCCGATCGCCCGAGCTTTGGTGACGTTGTCCTGAATCGTGATGATGCCGCCGATACCGCTCGCCACGACGACGCCGGTCTCGTCACGCAGTTCCTTATCCTCGGGAAACTTCGCGTCTTCAATCGCTTCGGCGGCTGCGACGTACGCGAATTGCGCGTACCGGTCCATGCGGCGCGCGTCGCGCCGCCCGATGCGCGCATCGGCGTCAAAACCTTTGACCTCCGCCGCGATCTGCGCTTTGAGGCCGGCCGCCGCCGCATCGAAAGCCGTCACTTTGGCGACGCCGCTGCGCCCCGTGATACATCCGTGCCAGAACTCGTCGCGGGTGTTTCCGAGCGGCGTCACCGCCCCCATACCCGTGATGACGACCCGTCTCTTCTCCAACTATCTCTCCGTTTGACGGCGCTTCGCTTTCCGGCGCCGCTCGGGCGCCCCGCGCCGCAAAGCCTCCTGACCTATGACGCACTCCGATGAGAAGCCTGCCGATGCGACGGCCCGGGAAAGGCGGTTGCGCGGGCCGGAACCCCCTGATATACTTACGCCCGCTATGTTCACGTTCGACTTACAGCTGTTCGCCTCGAAAAAGGGCGCCGGATCGACCCGCAACGGGCGCGATTCCAACTCCCAGCGGTTGGGCGTGAAACGCTTCGGCGGCGAGATCGTGCTCGCCGGTAACATCCTCGTGCGCCAGCGTGGCACAAAATTCTATCCTGGCCTCGGCGTCGGCATCGGCAAGGACGACACGCTGTTCGCCCTCGTCAGCGGCCAAGTGCAATATTCGGAAAAGCGCAATCGCAAACACGTGAGCGTGCTGGCTGCGCCTTAACGCGCACCTCGCGGGGCGCCCCGGCGCCGAAGACGTCACGATGACGGCAGCCGTGATGCGAAGCCCTTTGGCGGGGATCCGCCGCGGGTTTCCGCCGTCGTCACGAGCCTGACCGCTTCATGCAGTTTATCGATGAGGTGACGATCGGTGTTTCCGGCGGCCACGGCGGCGACGGGATCGTCGCTTGGCGGCGCGAGAAGTACGTTCCCAAGGGCGGCCCGGCCGGCGGCGACGGCGGCCGTGGAGGAGACGTCTTCCTCACCGCTACGCCGGAACTCTCGACGCTGGTCGAGTTCCGCTTCAAAAAGCACTACGCAGCCGAAGCCGGCAAAGCGGGCTCGACTTCGAATAAATCGGGCCGCAGCGCCGACGACTTGGTCATTCCGGTTCCGGTCGGCACGCTAGCGTTCCGATTGAACGACGACGGCGGCGAAGTCTTGCTCGCCGACCTTTCGACCGCGGGCGAACGCTTCAGGGTAGCTAAAGGCGGCCGGGGCGGGCTCGGCAACCAGCATTTCGCGACGAGTAAGCGCCAAGCGCCCCGCTTTGCGGAAAAGGGAGAACCCGCCGAATCCGCCTCACTTCGTTTAGAACTAAAGTTGTTGGCCGACTGTGGTATCGTGGGTTTGCCGAACGCCGGCAAGTCGACGCTTCTCTCGGCGGCTTCCGCGGCGCGGCCCAAGATCGCCGATTATCCGTTCACGACCCTCGAACCGCAGCTCGGCGTCGTGCGCCTTGGGGTCGACGAATCGTTCGTGATGGTGGACGTTCCGGGATTGATCGAAGGCGCGCATGCGGGCTCGGGACTCGGCGACCGCTTCTTGCGGCACATCGAGCGGACCCGCGTGCTGCTTCACCTCATGGACGGCGCCCGTACGACGGAAGACCTCCTGACGGACAAAGAAACGATCGAAAACGAATTACGCTTGTGGAACCCGGTGCTGCTCGAACGTCCCATCGTGCCGGTCATCTCGAAGCTCGACCTGCCCGAAGCGCGCGAACGCTTCGAAGAATTGCGCGGACGGATTGCAGGCTTGCGCGGTATTTCCGCCGCGACGGGCGAAGGCGTGCGCGACCTCTTGTTCGCCGCGTTTCGAACGATCGCCGCAACGCCCGCGCGCCCGCCGGTCTTGCCGGACGCACCTCGTTTCGTTTTGACCCCGCACGAACCGTTCGCTATCGCACGGGAGACGGACGGTACCTTCGTCGTCAGCGGCGAGCGCGTCGAGCGGCTCGCGGCAATGACCGATTTCGATAGCGACGAGGGTCTGGGACGCTTCGAAGCGATTCTTGCAAAAATGGGCGTCGATAAACGTTTGCGAGAACTCGGCGCGCGCGAAGGCGACACGGTTCGCATCGCCGGCAACGAATTCGATTACTCGTGATGAGCGCGACGCAGAAATTCTACTCCGTTTTCTTCCTCGTTCTCGCCGTCATCGTGGTCGCAGCGTTCGCGGTCGGCTATAGGGCCGGCCTCGGCGCGCGAACGCCCGTCGGCGTGCGCGCGCATCGTTCGGCGCCCTCGACGGGGCCGTGAGTTCGACCGAGAAACTCGGCCTTTTCGGCGGCACGTTCGATCCCGTCCACAACGCTCATCTCTTCGTAGCCGAAGCCGCGCGCGTTCAACTCGAGCTCGACCGCATGATCTTTCTTCCGACGCGCGGCGCGCACTACCGCGTCAAACCCGTCGCTTCGATCGACGACCGGCTCGCGATGCTGCGCGGGGCGCTCGCGTCCAACGCACGTTTCGCGCTCGACGAAACCGATCTCGACGAGGATTCGAGCGGCTTCAGCGCCGATGTCCTGCCACGTATCCGCGCCAAATACCCGGCAGCTCGACTGACGTTCGTCGTCGGAGGCGACTCGCTCGTCGATTCGCCCTGGCAGCGCTTCGAGACGGTGCTTGCCAATCTCGACGCATTTGCAATCGCGCCGCGGGCACAGCACGCGCCGCAGCGTATCGACGCGCTGCTGGCAACGCTCGCTCCCGATCAGCGCGCGAAGTTCACGTTCTTGGACTTCCCCGCGCTTAGCGGATCCGCGACGCTCGTCCGCCGTCAACTCGGGCTCGGCGGAAGCGTCCGCTACCTCGTCCCCGAATACGTTTCGCGCTACATCGCCGAACGCGGGTTGTACGCGAGCGCGCCGGCGTGAGGGTCGAGAGCGCGGCGGGCGAGCTGCGCATCGGCGGAACGGCGGCGGCCGAACTCGCGGCGGCGTACGGTACGCCGCTGCTCGCCATCGACACGGACGTTCTCGACGCGAACCTCGCGCATTTCGCGGCCCTGGGCGCGCGCCACGGCCTCGACGTTGCCTACGCTGGTAAGGCGCTGCTCTTCGTCGCGCTCGCGCGCCGCATCGCGCGCAGTCCGCTCGCCCTCGACGTATGCTCCCTCGGCGAACTCTTGACCGGCGAAACCGCCGGCATGCCGGGGGCACGCATGGTGTTGCACGGCTGCGGCAAGACGGACGAAGAGTTACAAGCCGCAATCGACGGCCGCGTCGGGCGCATCGTCGTCGACAACTTCGAGGAACTCGAGCGCCTCGCGAAGCTCGCGCACGCACGTTGCTCGCTACGCGTTCTGCTGCGCGTGAACACCGGCATCGAAGCGCACACGCACGCTTACGTCCGCACGGGCGGCGAAGAATCGAAGTTCGGATTTCCCGTCGATCGCTTGAGCGACGCGATCGCGCGCTGCAGCGAAGCTCGCGGGCTCGCGCTCGGCGGAATTCACAGCCACCTTGGTTCCCAAATCTTCGAGGGCTCGGCCTATGCTGCGAGCTTGCCGATCGCGCTCGACGCGCTCGCGCAAGCCGTGGCCGGCGATCGCCGCGCGACGGATCTCGTGCTCGGCGGCGGATTCGGCATCGACGCCCGCCCGGCGGGCGAACGTTTCGATTTCGAGGCGACGCTCGAAGAACTCGCGCGCGACGTCGCGACGGGTGCCCGCGCGCGCGGTATCGCGACACCGCGTTTGGGTATCGAACCGGGCCGAGCGCTCGTCGCCGAAGCCGGGACGTCGCTGTATCGAGTCGTCGCCGTCAAGCGCCAGGGCGCACGCCATTTCGCCGTCGTCGACGGCGGCATGGCGGATAATCCGCGCCCCGCGCTCTATGGCGCGTATCATCATCCGCTGCTCGCGGATCGCGTGTCGCGCGCGCAACTCGTCGATACGACCGTTTGCGGGCGCTCGTGCGAGAACGATCGGCTGGTCGTCGCGCCGTTACCGGCGGATCTCGCCGCAGGCGACCTGCTCGCACTCGGCACGACCGGAGCGTACACGTACAGCATGGCGAGTAATTACAATCGATTTACGAAACCGGCGATCGCCTTCGCCGGCGGACGCGCGCATCGCCTCGTGGTTCGCCGCGAAACGAGCGACGAGGTCCTGCGTTACGACGTGCTCGATGCGGACTAGGAACGTGCGCTGCGCTGCAATCGCCGCTCTCTTCGTGGCGCTGGCGGCGTGCGCGCCTTCCCAGACGAGCGATTCCAATGGCGACGTGTACGACGCGTGGCGAGCGCAGCGTTCGCGCGTCGAGGTCACGGCGTCCGGCAGCATCGTTCGGCTACTGGGTAATCGCGTCGGCCGCAGCGGCGAACATGCGGGGTTCCTCTTGCATCTCCGCGGCGCGGCGGGCCACGGACTTACGGTTCGCGTCGAAGACAACGTCGATCTTACGGGCCGGCTCGAACTCACCGAAGGCGCGGACGCTGAAGTTCGCGGCGAATACATCTATACCGCGCGCGGCGGCGTGATCCACTATACGCACCGAGACCCGCGCGGTCATCACGCCGCCGGTTACGTTCGAACCGGCGGACGCTTCTACCAGTAACGCGGCCGCGAACGAGGACACTCTATCACGCGTCGCGCGGGTGCGCTATACTGAACGCAACACGCTGCATGCGCACTTTGCATTCGATCGTTCTCGCGAGCGCCTCGCCGAGACGTTATCAACTCCTGGCTTCGCTCGGCATCGACGTACGAGTCGTTGTTAGCAACGTCGTGGAAGGCGCGCGACCGGGCTACGGTCCGCGCGAACTCGCAGCGCTGCACGCCTCGGCGAAAGCCGGCGCCGTCGCGCGGACCGAGCCTCAAGCGCTCGTCGTCGCTGCGGACACCGTGGTGGATCTCGACGGCACGATCGTCGGCAAGCCGCGCGACGCGCGCGAAGCCGCCGAGATACTCGCAGCGCTCGCCGGACGCGAACACGTCGTGCACACGGCGTACGTGGTGCTCGACTCCGCGAACAGTCACCGTATCGCGCAAACGCATTCCACGCGCGTGTGGTTCGCGCCGCTCGAGCGTGCGACCATCGACGCGTATGTCGCGACCGGGGAGCCGCTCGACAAAGCGGGCGCGTACGGCATTCAAGGCCGCGGTGCGGCGCTGGTCGAGCGCATCGAGGGCGACTTTTACACGGTGATGGGTTTTCCGCTCGGCGATTTCGTTCGCCGTTTGCCCGAACTCGGTTACGCCTTACCCGAAGCTTCCACGGCGGCCGCGACGTAATGGCGCTGTTTCGCAGCGTACGCGCGACGATCAGTCCCGACATCGGACTGGATCTCGGAACGGCCAATACGGTCGTGTACGAGCGCGGCGCGGGCGTGATCGTCAGCGAACCGTCGATCGTCGCGTACGATGCGCGCACGGACGAGATCATCGCGATCGGCAACGCCGCCAAAGAGATGGAAGGCCGCGTGTCGGAGCGCGTCCGCATCGTGCGGCCGCTACAGCGCGGTACGATTTCGGATTTTCGCGCTGCGCAAACGCTCGTCGCGCGCCTCGTCGACCGCGCGCTTTCGACGCGACCTCGTTTGGCGCCGCGGCTGATTGCGAGCGTTCCCGCCTGCGCGACCGACATCGAATGCAAGGCCGTCGAACAAGCGGTGCGCGCCGCGGGCGCGCGCTACACGACGTACGTCGTGCAGGCGGTAGCAGCCGCCGTCGGCGCCGGACTCGATATCGCGAGCGTGCGCTCGCAAATGGTCGTCGACATCGGCGGCGGCACGACCGAAATTGCCGTTCTCGGTGCGGCGGGCGTCATTGCCATGCTGTCGATCCAAGTCGGCGGCAGCGACTTCGATCTCGCGATCGCACATAAATTGCGCGCGGAGCGCTTTTCGATCGGCATGCTGACGGCCGAGCGTCTCAAGATCGAACTCGGCCATGCGGGAGCGTGGAACGGTCCCTACGGCGCGACGGTGAACGGCCACGATCATGATTCCGTCTCGCCGCGCGCGCGCGAAGTAAGCGCTGAATTCGTCGGCGAAGCGATGCGCGACGGGGTCGAGCGCATTTTGCGCGGCGTCCATGGCGTCCTTGCCTCCGTTCCGCCCGACGTCGCCGCGGATTTGATCGAAAGCGGGATCACGCTCACGGGAGGGGGAGCTTTGCTCTCGGGCTTGGCGGGCGAAATCGGTGCTCGCACGAACGTGCCGACCGTCGTAGCGCCGGATCCACTCACGTGCGTCGCCCGCGGTGCCGGCGAAATTCTCGGATCGCCGACGCTGCACGAGCAGCTTCGGCCGCACGCGGATCGTGTCACGAGGTGGTACCAATCTTTACGTATCGGGATGAGAGAAAGCTATTCGCCTTAGTCGGCACGGTGATCGTCGCCGCCGTGATCGCTCTCGTCCAGATCGATGCCGTAAGAAGCGGTAAGCCGAGCTTCATCGCTCTCGCTCTCGGCTCGACGGCACTGATCGTGCAGCGCACGCTTGCCGCGGGCACGGAAAACGCGCGCTTAGCAGTGGCAGCGCTCGGCGCGTTACCGCACCTTTCCGAGCAGAACGCCGAACTACGTTCGCGCGCTCGCGAACTCGAAAGCGAAAACGCGCGCTTGCGCGAATCGCTCGCGAGCAGCCCCGACGCGGCGGCCATCGCGCGCGTCGCCGAGCGCGAGGCGAGCGGTACGCCGGCGACCGTGATCGGTTACGACCCCGAGAACGTGACGCGCAGCATGACCATCGACCGTGGATCGAGCGCGGGCGTGCGCCTCGACGACGGCGTGATCGATGCCGCGGGCGTCGTCGGCCGCGTGGTCCAAGTCGCGCCGTTCGAAAGCACCGTGCTGCTGCTAATCGACGGCGCAAGCAAAGTGCCGGCCGTCGTGCAGCGCGGACGCTGGTGGGGCATCGCGACGGGAACGAGCGCGAGCGTGCGGCTGCAATTCGTCTCGCAAGATGCCAGACTGCGAACCGGCGATGCGGTCGTCACGGGCGAAGGTCGATCGTTCCGCGCGGGCCTTGCGATCGGCCGCATTGCGAGAGTGGATCATCCCGAAGGAGCGTTGTATCAGTCGGCTCTCGTGAAACCGGCGGTCGAGTTCGGGCGGCTCTTTCATGTCGTCGTCCTTCACCGCTAGCAACCGGCAAGCTCGAACCTTGCGCGATACCGGTTCGAGTGGCGACCTCAGTCGTTCGAGCGCCTTTTGGACGGCGAGCAAACCCGCGCATGTCGTCGAGCCGGCACGTTTCGCCGACCCCCCCTTGTGGTGGCACGCGGCGCTCGCTCTAGCCGCCGCCCTGACGCTCCAAAGTGCCTTTGGGCCGGCGCTCGCCTTTCGAGGCGGCGTTCCTCCGCTCGTCATGCTCGTGGTCGGCTGGTACGGGCTGCGCGCCGGTGCCTTACGTGGGCTGCTGTTCGGGCTGATCGCGGGAGCGTGCGAAGACGCGTTCGCCGGCACGACCGGAGCTGCATGGACGTTCGCGACCGCTGCGGCGGGCCTCGGCGCCGGACGATTCGCCCGAACGTGGGCCGCCGACATGCCGCCCGCGCTCTGCCTCGCCGCAGCCGTGATGACGGTAGCGCGCTACGCCGCGTTCGTCGCGCTCATGCTACTGGAGCGCCACGCGATCGCCGTGCCGTTGGCGGGCCTGCATGCGGCACTCTGGCAAGGCGTCGAAGCCGCTCTGCTGGCGGCCGTGCTGCTGCGGGTACGCCCCGAACTCGTCCGCAGCACGCCGTCCGCGCGAGGCGCGCATGCGCACCGTCGCTGAGGCACCACGGCCGTTCCGGGGCGGCATGTGGAAGATCGGCGTCCTCGTGGCGGGGGTGACGTTCGGGCTCGTGGCGCTCGTCGCGCGCTTGACGCAAGTGCAGATCTTCGAAGGAGCGCATTTCGCGGCCGCGGCCCGTGCGAATCAAATCCGGCGCATCCCCGTCGCGGCGCCGCGCGGACGCATCTACGACCGCCACGGCATTCCCCTCGTGCGTAGCCGCCCATCGTTCGTCGTCGCCATGATTCCCTCCGACGTGCGCGACCCGGACGCGACCGTGCACGAACTCGCGGGCGTGCTCCGCATTCCCGAGCGCGATCTGTGGAAACGTTTGCTCGAACACCGCGGCATTCGATACAAAACCTTCGACGAGGCGGCGACCTACGAACCGTACGGCCCGATCGTACTCGCGAGCGATCTGAGCAACGCACAGATGGCGCGGCTCGCCGAAAAGCAAGATCAACTGCGCGGGCTCGATCTCGAAGCGCAGCCGGTGCGCGATTATCCGTACCACAAACTCGGGTCGCATTTCTTCGGCTACGTCGGGCAGATCAACGAAGACGAGTACGAAGCGCTCAAAGGACGAGGGTATACGCCGAACGACGTCATCGGCAAAGAAGGCCTCGAGCAGCAGTACGACTCGGAACTTCGCGGCGTTCCCGGCGGCGAACAAATTGAAGTCAACGCGCAGGGGCAACTCGTGCGCCGCCTCGGACCCGTCGAGCCGATCCCCGGCCACAGTCTCGTGCTGTCGATCGATTGGCGCATTCAACGCATGGCCGAGAACGCGCTGCGCGACCAGTTGGCGGCGACGGCAAAACTCCGAGGACATCGGCTGGCGGGCGCCGTCGTCGCCATCGATCCACACGACGGCGGCGTTCTCGCGCTCGCGTCGTACCCGAACTTCGATCCAAACGACTTCACGAACGGCATCAAGGAATCGACGTACAGGCGCTACTTAACCGATCCGCTGCGGCCGTTATATAATCGCGCCATAGGCGCCGCAACGCCGACCGGTTCGACCTTCAAGATGGTGACGGGCAGCGGCGCAATCAGCTCGGGCGTCATCGGAAAAAATCAAGTGCTCTACGATTCGGGCGCTTGGAATTGCCACGGCGTCACCTTTCGCGACATCGCGGCGGGCGGACTCGGATGGACCAATTTCGTCCATGCGCTAGCCGCCTCGTCCGACGGGTATTTCTACCAGCTCGGTTATCGCCTCGGGCATGCGCGTTTGCGGCACTGGGCGCTCGAATACGGACTTGGCAGCAGGCTCGGCGTCGACATCCCGGGCGAATACGCCGGTAACTGGCCGACGAATGCGTGGTCGATGAAAGTATACGGCTTGCCGCTCGAACCGAGCGACGTCTGCCAACTCGCGATCGGGCAAGGCGCGATGCAAGCGACGCCGTTGCAGATGGCCGATATCGCGGCCACGGTCGTCAACGGCGGTACGCTGTTTCGGCCGCACATCGCGTTCGCGCTGCGCGACCGGACGGGCCGCATCGTGAAACGCTTCGACCACCAGATCATCAGGCACGTGCCCGTCAGCGCCGAAGCGTTGCGAGAAGTGCGCGCCGGTATGGACCAAGTCACGAAACCCTGGGGTACGGCATACGGCGAAGACGTACCGGGCGTTCCGTACGGCGGCAAAACCGGAACGGCAGAAACGGACGGCGGAGCGGGACCCAATACCACGTGGTTCATCGCGTACGCTCCGGCCGATCGTCCCGTGATGGCCATCGCCGTTTTTATGGAACGCTCCGGCGGCTACGGGGCGAACACCGCCGCCCCGGTTGCGAGGAAGATCATCGCCGGTTACTTCCATAAGACCTTGCCCCAGTAGCGGCAGCATCCGCGCCGCCGCGCGCAGAAGGCAGCGGCATGATCGCGCATCGCATCCCGCCGTCCGCGGCCGCTCTCCGCTTGTCCGCCGAAGGCGCTTTCGAAGTCCTCGCCCGGGCGCGCGAACTCGAGGCGCTCGGAGCGGACGTGATTCATCTCGAGATCGGCGAACCCGATTTCGAAACGCCCGAACACATCAAGCGCGCGGGCATCGCTGCGATCGAAGCGGGCGCCACCCACTATTCGCCCTCGGCCGGCATCGCGAAGTTGCGCGACGCGGTCGCCGCATATGCCGCCGCGTTTCGCGGATTACCTGCATTCGAGCGCGACGAAGTCGTCATCAGCCCCGGTCTCAAACCGCTCATCTGGAACGTTTTGTGCGCGCTGCTCGATCCCGGCGACGAAGTGATCTTCGCCGATCCGTCGTACCCCGCATACGCGAGTTGTTCGGCATATCTGCAAGCGCGCGCGACCCAGGTTCCGCTCGTCGAAGCCGCGGATTTCCGGCTCGATCTCGACGTCCTTGCAACTAAGATGTCGGATCGCACCAAAGTCTTGATCCTCAATTCGCCGCAAAATCCGACTGGCGGCGTGCTGCTGCGCGAAGATCTGGTAACGATCGCCGAACTCGCGCTCCGTCACGACGTGACGGTGATCTCCGATGAGATATACAGCCGCAACGTGTACGACGGCGAGTTTTTCTCGATCGCGCAACTCGACGGCATGCGCGAGCGCACGATTCTGTTGGACGGATTTTCGAAGGCGTACGCCATGACGGGCTGGCGGCTGGGGTACGGCATTATGCCGCCAGCGCTCGCCAAACTCGTTTCCTTACTCGGACAAAACAACTATTCGTGTACGACGACGTTCGTGCAAGAAGCAGGCGTCGTGGCGCTGGGAGGCCCCGACGAACCGGTGCGCGCGATGGTCGACGAATTTCGCGCGCGGCGCGACGCGATCGTCGCCGGTCTCAATTCGCTCCCGGGCATCACCTGCAAAACGCCCGGCGGCGCATTCTACGCTTTTCCCAACGTCAGCGCGATAACGGGCGACGATCGCCGGCTCGCGTCCTTTCTGTTGGAAGAGGCGCACGTCGCCGGACTCGGCGGGTCGTCGTTCGGCGCTGCCGGACGCGGCCACATGCGTTTCGCTTACACGAATTCGAGCGCCGCGATCGCGACGGCCATCGAGCGAATGCGTTCGGCGCTGCCGCGCTTCACGCCGTAACGCACGCGACCCTTAAACGATGCGCATCGCCGACTTGACGTCGGCTAGCGTGCCGCGGGCAACGTCACGCGTGCGCGCGACGCCGTCGTCGAGTATTGTTTTGACGCTCGCGGGATCGATCGACGCTCGCCGTTCGCGTACCGGGCGCATGAAAGCGTTGAGAGCCGCAGCGCATTCCGACTTGCAGTCGACACAGCCGAGCGCACCGGAACGGCACTCGGCCGCGATGGCGGGAACGCGCGGAACGTTGACGATCTCGTGGAGTTTGAACACGGGGCAAATCTCGGGGCGGCCCGGATCGTGGCGCAGAATTTTTTGCGGATCGGTTACCATCGAGCGCACTTTTTTCGTGGTCCCGGGTTCGTCGTCGGCGATTTCGATCGCGTTCGCATATGACTTCGACATCTTGCGCCCATCGATGCCCGGGACGTCGGGGAATTCCGACAACGTCGCATGCGGTTCGGTCAGCACGGGTCCGTACAAGTGATTAAACCGGCGTACGACTTCGCGTCCGAATTCGAGATGGGAGAGTTGATCTTTGCCGACCGGGACGATTTCGGCGCGCACGATCGCAATGTCGACGAGTTGCATGAGCGGATATCCAAAAAAGCCGTACGTCGCGATCTCGGGGCCGAGGGCCGCGATCTGATCTTTATACGTCGGAACCCGCTGCAGCCAGGAGACGGGGACGATCATCGACAGCAGCAAGTGCAGTTCGGCGATCTCCGGAACGCGCGACTGCAGATACAGCGTCGAGGTCTTCGGATCGACGCCGGCCGCGAGCCAATCCAGCACCATCTCGATAACGTTCTCTTCGATCGCAGCCGTGCGTTCGTAACCGGTCGTAAGAGCATGCAGATCCGCGACTTCAAAAAATGCGTCGCCCGTTTTCGCTAGTTCCACCCATTGCACGAGCGCGCCGACGAGATGGCCGAGGTGCTGACGTCCCGAGGGTCGGGCGCCCGACATGATTCGACGCCGCACCGGCGTAAGGTCCGCTTTCACATTCGGCTCTATGCGCGTATCCACGCAGTCATATACTCGCATCCACGATCGGCTTGTGTACGCATAACGAGCTGAGTCGCTTCGTCTTTTGGCAGGCGGCTACCCTGCAGAGCGGCCAAGACGAAGCGCTCGCCGTACGTACTCGCGGTGCGGCGGACGCGCTTCCGGGATTACTTTAATACCTTAATAAGCTACCCGCATTTCGCCGAATGCGATGGACGAAGCGAACCGTTCGCGCACGAACGCGCGCCCGGCGCGGATCGCTTCGCGCAGAGCATCGCCGCGGGCGAGCGCCGCGGCGACGGCGTCCGCGAGCAGACAGCCCGTGCCGCGTAAGTTGCCGGACATCCGCGAATCTTCGAAGCGATGGGCGCCGTCCGCATCGACCAGCACGTCGATCGGGGTCTCCCGCAGATGGCCGCCCTTGACGAGTACGGCACCGGCGCCTGCCGCGACCAGCGCCCGCGCCGCTCGCTCCATCGCTCGCGCATCGCTCGGCTCCGGCAAGCCGCTCAGCTGCGCTGCCTCGGCGAGGTTCGGCGTCACGAGGTCGACGTGTGGCAGTAGGCGCTCGACGATCGCTCGCACGACCGCGGCGCTCGCGAAACGCCCGCCTCCGCTCGGTGCGAGCACCGGGTCGTACACGACCGGCACACTTACGCCGGCTACATGCGCGCCAACCGCTTCGACCGTCGCCCGGTCGAGCAGCGCGCCGATGCGGTACGCCGCTATTCCGGCCTCCGCTAAAGCCGCCAGTTGCGCGCCCACGAGTTGCGCCGATACCGGCTCGGCGGCGTGAACGCCGCGAGACGTTTGCGCGGTCACTCCGGCGACGACGCATACTGCGCGCGCGCCGCACGCCGCAATCGCCCGAACGTCCAAGCCGAGGCCGGCGGCGTTCCAAGGATCGGTGCAGCCTATCGAACAGACGACGGGCGCCGTCATGACGCTACTACGTTCCCCAGCGCGCGACGAGGGCGCGCGCCGCCGCACCGCGGTCGGGCGCGCACGCGATCGCGGAAATGATGGCCGCCATGGCGGCTCCCGAAGCGCGCACCTGCGCCTCGTTGCCGAGGTCGATGCCTCCGATAGCGATAACCGGCAAACGCGTTGCGAGCACCACGGCTGCGACGCCGGCGACACCGATCGCGGCACCGGCATCCGCCTTCGAGGCGGTCGCGGCGAACGGACCGACGCCGACGTAATCGGCGCCGCTCGCTTCCGCGGCACGCGCTTCGGCCGCCGTCGCACAGGACACGCCGAACAGCCGCTTCCCCAAGCGCGCGCGCACCGCGCGCACGTCGCGATGCGCGAGGTCTTCTTGCCCGGCATGCCACCCGTCGGCTTCGAGAGCGGCGTCCAGATCGTCGTTGACGATCAGCGCCGCGCCGCAAGCTCTCGTTCGCTCGAGCATGCCGCCGAGCACGTCCCGTCGGATCCCGCCTTTCGCGCGATATTGCAGCACGCGGATGCCCGCTTCGAGCATCACGTCGACGAGGACGAGCGGGTCGACGGTCACTGCGGTATCGACGATGCCGTAGATGCCTGCGAGTCGTACGGTATCGGCACTACCCGCAGACGTTGCGTGCGATCCGGCGTTGCCGGACGACCCTCCCGCTACGCTCATCGCGGCCCGCCGTTCCGCGACGGTAGGTCGAACGCCGGCAGCGTCATTTCAAAGGGGGTGCCGGCGCCATCTCGTAACGCGGGCGCGAACGTAACGGTCAGAACTTTAGGACTAAAGCGATTTGGCGTTGCGAAAGAAATCGCTCCCGTGTACCGGGCGTTTGCGGGCAGGCGCAGACCCTCGAACAATGCTATGTCGGTCACTGCATTCGAACGAGACTCGATCGGTAGATACGTGCGGCCCGCTTCATCGCGCACGACGCTTTTTCCGTAAGGCAGCAACGTGACGATCCCGTCGCCGATGTTCGAAAAGGTGATCACGAGCTCCAATCGCCCGGTGAAAAACGAGAGCTTGTCGAGCGTGACGCGCACGCCTCCCGACGTCACGCTGCGGTTTTGCGGCGCGAGCGCGCGCCACGGGTGATTCGGATCTTTAACGCGCGGGCGACCCGGGGAACCGACGATCGCGTACGCGACTTTGGCTTGCATCGAGACTGCAGCTCGATGCGAGTATTCATAAAACACCACTCGCTCGAAGACGTAGACCAGCATGCCGCCCGCCGCCGGCTCAGAAGCGACGATGCGGAACGAACGCAGCGCAAGCTTATCCGCTGAATACGCCGACGCAAAGTTTGCAGCAGACCCGAAGTATATGCGCTCGCCATTGCTTAACAAGTCAAACGCCTGCGCGTAGCGATGCGCTTGCAGCGCGGTCAGATAGCGTGTGAGAACGCCGTACTCTTGCGGCGGTAGCCGGCCATCGCAGAGCGCCGGCGCGAGCAGCAGACACGCATACGACGCCACGGCTGCCCAGCTGCATGCAGACGCGCGGCGAGACGACGACGTCACTCGCTCGCGGGCAGCAGTGCGTCGATCAATCGCATCAGATCCGCATCGTCGGCATACTTGATCTCGATCTTGCCGCCCCGCGCTGCAGCAACGAGCGCGACGGGCGCCCCCAGCCGGTAACGCAGACGACTTTCGACCGCCTCGACGTCGGGCGATTTCATCTGCGTTGCCTTAGCCGCGCGTTTCGAACGCCGCCCCTCGCCGAGGCGTTCGATATCCCTGACGCTCAAGCCGTCGCGCTCGATCGAGGCCGCCACGCGTTCACGCTCGGATTCATCGAGCGCGAGTAGCGCCCGCGCGTGCCCGACGGAAATCGACCCGCCTCGAAGCTTCGCCTTCAAGACGTCCGATAGTCCGAGCAGCCGCAACGCATTGGCAATAACGGGCCGGCTCTTGCCGATACGCTCGGCGAGCCGTTCTTGCGTGAAGTCATACTCGGCGAGTAATTGCTGGAAGCCCATGGCCTCTTCCAAAGGATCGAGATCTTCGCGCTGCAAATTCTCGACGACGGCGAGCTCTAAACTCGTCCGATCGTCGGCTTCCCGAACGATTGCCGGAATCGTCTCAAGGCGCGCTGCAGCGGCCGCTCGCCAACGGCGTTCGCCCGCGATTAACTCATACTTCGGCGCGGGACCTGGCCCACCGAGCGGGCGAACGATGATCGGCACGAGCACGCCCAACTCTCGAATCGATTGCTCGAGTTCCGCGAGTGCCGCTTGGTCAAAGGTTTGGCGCGGCTGCTGGGTGCTGGGGGTTATTGCATCCAGCGGCAGCGCGAGAAACCCGCCCGGCGTAGGGCGGGGCTGGCCCAGCAGCGCGTCTAGACCTCGCCCGAGGCCGCGTTTCTGAACGCTCACGCGCTCCCGCTTCGCCGTGTCATTGAGCGACGACCTCGCGTGCCAGCGCCAGATACGCTTGCGCTCCACGACTTTTTAAGTCAAATACCGCCGCCGGCTTTCCGTATGAAGGCGCTTCAGAAAGCCTCACATTCCGCGGAATCTGCGTTCGAAAGACCTGGCTCGGAAAATGAACGTTGACTTCGTCTAAGACGTCCGTGGCGAGGCGCGTCCGCCCGTCGAACATCGTCACGAGCACCCCCGAGATGCGCAACGCGGGATTGAGCGCCTCTCGAATTCGCTCGATCACGGCCGTCAGTTGCGACAGCCCCTCAAGTGCGTAGTATTCGGCTTGGACTGGAATGAGCGCTTCGGTCGCCGCGGTTAACGCGTTCAACGTCAGAAGTCCTAACGACGGGGGGCAGTCGATCAACAAGTAATCGTACCGCTTCACAACGGGCTGAAGCGCGCGACGCAATCGCGTCTCGCGCGACAGAGTGGAAACCAAATCTATCTCCGCACCCGCCAGCTGCATGGTGGCCGGCAGCAGGTCGAGGTTATCTACGCCGGTGCTCACGATGGCATCGTCGACCGAGACGTCTCCAAGCAAGATAGAATAAACGTCGTTCCGGAGACCGCGCTTGTCGACACCCAGGCCACTGGTAGTGTTGCCTTGTGGATCGGAGTCGACGAGCAAGACTCGATGTCCGAGCAGAGCGAGCGAGGCACCAAGATTAACGGTCGTCGTGCTCTTACCAACGCCGCCTTTCTGGTTCACGATCGCGATTATCCGATTCGAGGCTGACGAGTGCGTAGTATCCGCTTTCTGTTTACTGGCAACATCAAAGAGCCGGGATATAGCCGCACTGCTATAGGCGGTGCAATGGACGCTTACTCCCTACGGCACTTTCGAGAAATGCCCCGCATGTTGAACCGAAGGCCCATCAGGAGCGCGCTTTCATCACAATGTCCATTTCGCTAAGGGGGCGTAAATAGTGCGCGCTAGGCACCTGCGCAGCGTAGCAAGAGCAAGCGCTGCCAATCATATGTCCCTGCTCCGAAGCGATCAATTCGCAAGCAATCTATTAACAAACCGGGTCTCTAGCACCGCGTGATCATTCCGTATGAACGGGACGGCAAGGAGACGCTTTGCAGGGTAATAGAAACCTTCAGGTCTTCCTGTTCCACGTGAAACAGCCATAACCACGCTTCGACGCTTCGAAGATTCGAAGATTGGCGCCTCAACGAGCTATGGGCGCCGCCAAAAACGGTGGGCGCCTCAAAGCTGTGGGCGCTTCCAAAACGGTGGACGCCTCAAAACGGAGGGCGCTTCCAAAACCCGTGGGCGCCTCGATACGGGGCGCTTCCAAAACTATGACGCCTCAAAACGGTGGCGATTCCAAACGGTGGACGTCTCAAAACGGTGGGCGCTTCCAAAAACTCGTGGGCGTCTCAAAACGAGGGCGCTTCCAAAAACGGTGGGCGCATCATAAATGTCGAACGACAAACTTAATCGCAGGCGACGTTTCCAGAGAGTAAATCGGCGAAAGCGTCCGTTTCACGTGAAACGAAGCGCCGCGATAGATTCTTCCATTAAGGCAAGCAAGTGGGCGCGCTCGTTCAAGGACGGATCGTCTAGCACGCTTTCGAGTAAACGCCTCAGAAGATCGCCCACCTCGGGGCCACCACGTGATTCGGTCGAGAGGCGCCCGGCGCGAGTAAGTGCCGCGACCACGTCCGAGCCGTTAATGGCCAGATCGGCGACGCTGAAAGGCGGCCGCGCGTGAACGACGTCCCACACGCGAGCCTCGAATTGCTCGTTGCTATCATCGCGTTTCGGCAAGCCGCTGCCGACGATGTCGGCGGCGCGTAAAGCAAATTGCCGCTCCAATCGCGGTTCTCCGATGCGACGCACGAACCGCCGAATCGTTTTGCCTTCGAGTCGCGGATCCGCTACGTACATATGATGAGCGATCAACTGCGCAACATCGTCGATAAACTCGTGGGCGCAGCGAAGCCGTTCGAGCAAGGCTCGGGACATTTCGGCTCCCAGGGTCTCATGCCCGTAAAAATGTGCGCCAAGCGCGCTTCCTTCGTCGACCGACTTCGTCCTCGGCTTACCGATGTCGTGAAGCAATGCAGCCCAGCGCAAGGTAAGGTCGCCTTCACATGCGGCATCGACCGTCGCGAGGTTATGGTGATAGACGTCGTATGCATGAAAGACGTTCTGCAGCACATCGACTCCCTCGGCAAGTTCCGGAAGAACGTACTGCAGCAATCCGCCTTCCCGCATGACCTCGAGGCCTATCGATGGCCGGCGCGCCAAACCGAGAAGCTTGCCGAGTTCATCGCGTATTCGCTCGGGTGAGACCGTCGCGACAAGCGCCGCAGCGCGCTGCATCGCAGACAGCGTGGGCGGCGCGACCGTGTATGCGAAGCGCCCCGCAAATTGGCAGGCGCGCAACATGCGTAGCGGATCGTCGACGAAGGCCTCGCCGTGCAACACATCGATACGACGAGCGCGAATATCGGCTTCGCCGGCATACGGGTCGATGAGGTCGCCGCCCGGTAAGGCGCGCGCCAACATGTTCATGCGGAAATCGCGTCGCGCTAGATCGTCGTGTAGCGAGACTTCCGGCCCCGCCTCAACGGCAAAATCGCGGTGTCCGGCGCCCGTGGAGCGCTCCCGCCGCGGTAGAGCGACGTCGACCGCACCGTCGCCCATGCTCACTTTGACGACGGCAAAGGCGGCTCCGACGATGTCTGCGCGCCCGACCTTCGAGACTCGCTCGATCAAGTCGTCGAGCCCGACGCCGACCACGACGTAGTCGAGATCTTTTGCAGGACGTTCGATCCCATCCAATGCCGAGCGCACTTCGTCGCGAACGCGCCCGCCAACGGCGAATAAGGAATCTTGTGGCAAGACGGCAGCCAGCGCGCGATCGATCTCGCGCAGTGGGCCGCTCACAGCGCCGGCTCGGCGCACAATGGGCGCTTCGCCGGAACGCCGGCGCGACGGGGGAAGCGCCCGCCGGTGGGTCCGACTTTTCGAAACACGAGCACGCGTCGTCCGGGCATCTCGGTATCGACCGCTTCATCCATCAACTCGGCCTGCAGCATCAAGGCCGCGTCGCTCGCAGCAGCTCGCTCGCCCGCACTGACTTCACCACGCTGGAGCACCGCAACGCCGCCCACCGCAAGGAGCGGAATCGTGAGTTCTAAGACCGTCGACACCGTGCCGACCGCGCGTGCCGTCGCAGACCCAAACGACTCCCGTAGATCCGGGCGACGACCCGCATCTTCGGCTCGCGCCTGTACGACAGCTAGCGGCAGCTGCATATCTGCGACGACCTCGCGTAAAAACGCCGCCTTCTTTCCGACCGCCTCGATCAACGTCCCGCTCGCGCCGGTCACGATCGCGAGCGGAATACCCGGGAAGCCGCCGCCGCTGCCGACGTCTACTAAGGGCTCGCGTACGAACCGAGCGATGCGCAGCGAATCGCGCACGTGAAGCGCGACGCCTTCGGCGTCTCGCGCGGCCGTGAGGTTCACCGCCGCGTTGCGCTGCAGCAAGAGGTGTGCATATCGTGCGAGCAACTCGCGCTTGGCGGCGCACACGGGCAGGTCCGCAAAAGCGCGAACGACATCCTCAGTCACACGGCAGCTGCAGGCGGCCGAGTCGAGCGAGCCTTGTGCAGTGCAACGCTTAAGATGGAAACGTCCGCCGGCGTAATGCCGGAGATTCGCGACGCCGCGCCGAGCGAGGCCGGCCGGTGAAGCTCGAACTTTTCCTTCGCCACACGTGACAGCGCGCCAACCGACCCGAACGCAAAACCCGCTGGAATCGGCGTGCGCTCCGCCTTGTCCGCGCGCAGCACCGCGAGTTCCTGACGTTTGACGTACCCTTCGAGCTTCAACTCGATCTCGACGCGCTCGAGCGTCGCTCCGTCGATGTCGAGGGCGGTTTGCATGTCGAGCGCCGTAACCTCCGGCCGGCGCAGCGCATCGGCTACGCTGTACGCGCCTGCGGCCGCTCCACCGCATTCGCGCGGTCGCCGCGTTTCGCTCGCGGCGCGCAAGCCGGCCTGCAGCCGTTCGCGCCGCTTTACGAACCGTTCGAACGCCGGCGCCGGCAGTAACCCGATCGCATGGCCGAGCGGCGAGAGCCGAAGATCGGCGTTGTCGTGGCGCAAGAGAACCCGATGCTCGGCGCGCGAGGTCAACATACGATACGGCTCGTCCAGGCCGCGCGTTACGAGGTCGTCAAGCAGCACTCCGATGTAGGCGTCGGCTCTACCCAAGGCAACGCTCGCTTCGCCGCGCGCGGAGCGAGCGGCATTGATGCCTGCGACGAGTCCTTGCGCGGCCGCTTCTTCATAACCCGACGTCCCGTTGAGCTGGCCGCAGTGATACAGCCCAGCCACTCGCCGCGTTTCGAGCGATGCGTCGAGTTCCGTGGGAGGCACGTAATCGTATTCCACGGCGTATCCCGGGCGAAGCATGGCGGCGGCTTCGAGACCGGGCAGCGTGTGCAGCATCTCGAGTTGCACGTCCGCCGGCAACGACGTGGAAAAGCCGCCCACGTACAGGGAATTCGTCTCCCACCCTTCCGGTTCGATGAAGATCAGATGCGACGGGTTGTGCGAAAACTTAACGACTTTATCTTCGATGGACGGGCAATAGCGCGGCCCGATCCCTCGGATCAAATCGAGCCCATACAGCGGCGAGCGGTGCAGGTTATCGCGCACGAGGGCGTGTGTCCGATCGCCCGTCGTCGTTATATAACACGGCAATTGCGGTCCCGCGAAACCGGGCGGACTGTTGTAGGAAAACATCAGCGGCACCGCGCTCGGCGCTTGCAGGCGCATGCCGGTCACGTCGACGGTCGCCGCGTCGACCCGCGGCGGCGTTCCGGTTTTTAACCGGCCGGTCGGGAAACCGCAGCGCCGCAGGGCCGCAGAAAGCGCGAGCGCCGGGGCTTCGCCCGCGCGGCCCGCGGCTTCACTATAATCGCCGCGAAAAATTTTGCCCCCGAGAAACGTGCCCGTCGCGAGAACGACGTGGCGCGCGCGATAACGGCGCCCATCGGCCGTCACGACGCCGCGAACGCGGCCATCTCGTACGATGAGGTCTTCGACGAGGCCGGCGACGATGGTCAGACGCTCGAGCGAACGCAGCAGCCGCCCCGCGACCTCGACGTACGCGGATTTGTCCGCTTGCGCGCGCAGCGCGCGAACCGCCGGACCTTTGGATTCGTTGAGGAAGCGCACGTGCAGCGCGCAGGCGTCGATGATCTGCGCCATCGCGCCGCCCATGGCGTCGATCTCGCGTACGAGCTGGCCTTTCGCGCTTCCGCCGATCGACGGGTTGCACGCGAGCGTGCAGATGCGGTCCGGATCGCCCGTGACGAGCAGCGTGTCGACGCCCATGCGGGCCGACGCATGCGCGGCTTCGAGGCCCGCATGTCCGCCACCGACGACTATGACCCCGGCGTCGTCGCCAAAACCGTTCATTCGAGCGATGGTATCACGCGCGTGGGCAGCGCCGGCGGAGCGTCATTTTCCGATGCAAAAACGGGCGAAGACGGCATCCAGGAGCGATTCGCTCGCGTCGCGTCCGGTCAAAGCACCGAGTTCCGCGCGCGCGGTCATGAGATCGTGCGCGCTTAGATCGAGCGGATCACCTGCGGCTACCGTCTGCAAAGCCGTATCGAGCGCGCGGCGAGCTTGGAGCACGGCTTCGGCTTGGCGAACCGTACCTAGATGCGGGCGCTCGAAATCGACCGGTGCCTCTGCAGCCAAGGCGGCGAGCCGAGCGCGCACCGCCTCGGCACTCGCCGGATCGAGGGCGCTGCCGAACAGTGCATCCGCTTCGTCCGCCCCGCGCTGCTCGAAACCCACGCGCCCGAGGTCCAGCTTGTTGAAGAACACGACGCGCTCGCGGTCGCGCGTGCGTTGCAGAATCCGCAGTGCGTCGGGCGATAAGGGTTCGGCTCCGTCGACGACGACCAGCGCAACGCGCGTCGTTGCGAGCGCCGCCTCGCTACGCGCGATACCGGCAGCTTCGAGCTCGTCCCGGGCCGAGCGTAACCCGGCGGTATCGATGACCCGAGCGACGTTGCCGTCACCGAGCGCGACCGTTTCCTCGATGGTGTCGCGCGTCGTGCCGGGTACGCCCGATACGAGCGCTCGTTCCACTCCGAGAAGGGCGTTAAGCAACGAAGATTTGCCCGCGTTTGGCGGACCGACGATCGCCACGGCCAGCCCCTCCCGCACGAGCCGCCCGCGATCCCAGTCGGCGGCCAGCTCCCCAAGCGCTGCGTCGATCGCCCGCAGCCCGGCTGCAAAGTCGGACCGGTCGGGCGGCGCGACCTCGTCCGGGAAATCGAGCGAAGCGGTAAGTTCTTCGACCAGGGCATCGAGCCGGGTCCGCAGCCGCTCGACTTCGGTCGCGAGCCCGCCCGAGAGACGCGCCGCCGCCGCTCGCGCCGCGCTGCGCTGCTCGGCTTCGATCAGGTCGGCAACGGCTTCAGCCGCACTGAGATCGAGTTTGCCGGCCAGGAACGCCCGGCGCGTGAATTCGCCCGGCGTCGCAAGCCGCGCTCCGGCTGCCAGCGTCGCCAGCAGGGTGTCGCGGGCGACGGTGGGGGAACCGTGCACGTGCAATTCGAGTACGTCCTCGCCCGTGTAACTGCGCGGCGAAGCGAAAAACAAGGCCAAGCCCTCATCGAGCGCCGCGCCGTCTCCGTCGAGGATGGCGCCGAGCATCGCGCGCCGATCTTCGAGTGGGCCGCGAGCGCGAAAGACGCTCGCTGCGATCGTTTGCGTCCGGGGACCGCTAACGCGGACGATCGCGACCGCGCCCCGGCCCGGCGGCGTCGCGATTGCGGCGATCGTGTCGCCCGCACTCGGAGTGTCGTCCGGGAGCGCCGGGGAGCCCGTACCGTCTCGCCCTATGCGGAACGTGGAATGACGACCACCCGCCGTTCGGGCTCTACGCCGCTGGATTCGGTGGCGACGAACGGGTTATCGGCGAGAGCCAAATGGATGACTTTACGCTCGGACGGTAACATCGGATCGAGCGAAATCGGGCGTTTCTCGCGAATCGCGCGCTCGAGCGTCTGCAACGCGAGCGCCTTGAGCAGATCGGCTCGCCGAGCCCGATAGCCTTCCGCGTCTATCGTAAAGTAATGCCGGTCTTTCTTGACGCCGTTGTTGACGATATTATTGAAAATGAGATTGAGCGCCTCGAGCGTATGGCCGTGGCGTCCGATCAGATTCGCAAGGTCGGGGCCGTCCACTTCGAGATATTCGCCTTCGGTGCGCGCGTAATACCGCACGCGACTTCCCGTCACGCCCATCCGAGTCAAGATCTGCTCGAGTAATTCGCGGGCCGGGGCGACGGAGGCGGGCTCCGGACCTGCGA
>JALYUE010000147.1 GCA_030853925.1 Vulcanimicrobiota bacterium
GCGTTGACGGCCGTGGTCCATCTCGCAGCGCCGTACACGCCGTTCGTGCGGCAGTTCGAAACCACAGGCCGAGTTATTCCGGCGCACGCGTTCGCAAACGCCGGAGGCCTCAATACGTCCCCCTTCAATGCTGCGCCGATCGGTACGGGCCCGTTCAAGTTCGTGCGTTGGATCCGCGGCGACCGGCTCGAACTCACGGCGAACGATACGTACTATTTGGGGCGGCCGAAGATCCGGCGCGTCGTCGTGCGTTTCGTGCCGAACGATAGCACGGCGATCGACGCGCTACTGACCCACGAAGTCGATTGGCTTTGGAATGCGTCGGCGTTCGCGTACCGCCGGCTGCGTACGGTCCCGGCGTTACACGTCGCGCCAATTGCAGCGAACGTCGTGCACGGTCTCGAGATGAACGTTACGCAGCCGCCGCTCGACGACGCTCGCGTCCGCCGCGCCATCTCGGACGCGATCGACCGCGCGGCACTGGTGCGTAACGTCGCGTTCGGATCGACGACGGCGGCCGATGCGGACCTGCCGGCCTTCATGCGTCGCGGTTCCGGCGCCATATCCGGGCAGCATTACGACCCGTTGGCCGCGCGCGCGCTGCTCGATCGGGCCGGCTGGAAGCTTCGCAACGGCGAACGCGCCAAAGGCGGCCGCACGCTCGCCTTCACGCTCGCGTATCCGGCCGGCAACGCCACGTCGGCGGCCGAGGTCGTACAGATGCAAGCTCTGCTCGGCGCGGTCGGCGTCGGTGTCGTCGCCAAAGCGTTCGACCCAAATCAACTCTTCGCACCGGCGCAAATGGGCGGAGTGCTCGAGGCCGGCAAGTTCGAACTCGACTTGAGCGGTTACGCTCAAACCGACGATCGCGACGATTCCGCGCTTTTCTCGTGCGCGAACCGGGCACCGCGAGGCGCGAACGTATCGCGTTATTGCAGCGCTCGCTTCGAAGCTCTAACGGCGCAGGCCATCGCAACACCCGACGGTCCCAAGCGCGACGCACTCTACGCGCAGATCGAGCAAACGCTCGCGGGCGATGCGCCATGGGCGTTCGTGTGGTGGCCGAATACGACGCAGATTTACGACACCGACTTCAAGAATTTCGAAATCGCTCCCGGACGTCAGTCGCTAGATCCGCAGAACTGGTCGATCGGGACCGAGCTCAAGCATCGATGATCGCATCGAAGTCGAGCGTTAAATCGCCAGGCGCGATGCCGAACTGCACGACCTGACGCGTCGCAGGGTCGACGGCCACCGCGTAGCTGCTGCCGCGGTCGACGAACAAGGCGCTCTTGGCGACCGTCTCGCGAAAATCGTCGCTTCCGGATCGTACCTCTATCGCTACGTTCGGACTGATCGGCCAGAATTTCGACCGTTGCTCGGGTGTAAGGTCGTCGATACGCGACTGGCTCACCCAGGAAGCGTCCGGAGAAAGAACGCCTTGGCCCGGACCGATCGCAAAGCCCGTGTTGGAGTCGAACGCTTTGCCGCCGACTCTCTTTGCAAAATCGCGCAATTGTCCGAATGCTTCCCCGCTTTTTGCGCCGCCATTCGTATAAGCCGGACTCACGATAACGGTGCCGTCCTCCTGCCGCTCGAAGCGATACCCCGGATTGTTACGCGCCACGCGTACCAAGTCTTCATCGGTCGCAAGAACCATTGGCGTCTTCAGCGCGATAGCCATCCAGAGGTCATTCGGCGTCTCGGCAAACGTTGCCCGCGTAGCGCCCTTCGGCACTCTCGATGCACCGTAGCATTCATAGCGCCTCCCGCGCGCGCGCGATCAGCGCTGCGTCCAGTCCTAACGCTTCGCCGAGAGCAATGGCGTCGGCTGCGGGCACCGCCGACTCATCGACGCGGACCAGCCGATAATCCATCGCGGCTGCGATCCGCGTTAACGCGGCCTCGAGGGTCAGCGCTTTACCACTTATAGGCGGCAATCGGAGAGAGCCGCCGCTCGCGAAGTGCGCGACGCGAGCGGCGGCCGCAACGCCGGATAAATGCGTTGCCGCTAACCCGAGCGCGCCACGCGAGCGCAGCGTTTCGAGAAGCGCGATCAACAAAGCGCGGCCTTCGCGAGGCGACGTCGTACGGGCGAACTCGTCGATGAGTACGAGCGCCAACCGTGGCGCACGTTCGAGAAATCCGCGCACCTCGACGACTTCGCTACCGAACGCGGAGAGCAGCCCGTCGTCTTCGGGCGCGGCGCCGATGCCGAGCCAAGCGATTTCGTCGAAGAGAGATACACGGGCGCTCGTCGCGGGAACCGGCACTCCGAGCGCAACGCATGCCGCGAAGAAACCGAGCGTGCGCAGCGCCGCGGTTTTTCCACCCATGTTTGGCCCCGTCACCACGCCCATGCCTTCGAGCGCGATCGAAATCGGCGCGTAACGCCTCCCGTGGCGTTCGAGTGCGCTCGCAAGCGGCAAGTAGCGCGCGTCTTCGAGAACGATCGCCGGCGTTTCGGTAAATTCCGGCACGACGCACGCATAGCGTTGCGCGAACTGGGCGCGTGCGACCGTCCCGTCG
>JALYUE010000159.1 GCA_030853925.1 Vulcanimicrobiota bacterium
TATCGGAACGAAGCTGCATGCTGCCTCCTTTTGTTACAGGGAAACGCACCTTCGCGTCGCGCCGTTACGCGACGCGAAGGTGCGCCGAAGATTATGGGCTAGGGGAAGCCGCCGGCATCATGGCGCCGGGCGAAGACACCGCGCCCGGGGACGACATCGAACCGGGAGACGACATCGAACCCTTGCCGGTCATGCCGTTCGAGCCGAGCTCGTACACGTAGACGAGGGAGCCCTTTTTGACCGGCTGCAGCCACGGCACGACGGCCGCGAAGAATTTTTCAACGACCCCGCCGATGCCCGACACGACTGCGACATACTGCTTGCCGTCCATGGCATACGTAATCGGCGGGGCGATGATTCCGCTCGCCTGCGGCGCGCTCTGCCACACGGTTTTGCCGGTGGCCTCGTCAAGCGCGAGCAATCGACCCTCCATAAGACCCGCGAACACGAGACCGCCTGCGGTCACGAGAGCGCCGCCCATATTCGGCGAATGAAAATGCCTCTTCCAGACCATGCTTCCGGTCGTCAGATCGAACGCGGAAATGCTGCCCGCAAGGACCGGTTTGGCGAAGCCGGCGCCGCCGTTGAAGACGCCCTTTTTGGGATGCATGTCCGAGACTTTGGCCGGTTGGATTTCGATCGAGCTTTCGATGGCCGGAATGATAAAAAGATGCTTGATCGGATCGTAGGCGGCGGGTTCCCAATTCTTGCCGCCGATCACCGCCGGATACAACGTATAGGGTTTGCGAGCATACGCCGATTTCTGCATAGCCGCGTTGAACGTGATTTTGCCCGTGCTGCGATCGACCTTGCCCCAGTTGATTTTATCGAGGAAAGGCACCGCGTAGATCAACTTGTGCGTGTCGCGATCGAGCAGGTAGAGATAGCCGTTGCGATCCGCATGCGCGATCGCGGCGACATCCTTACCGCCGACGGTGACGTCGACGAGCATCGGTTCGCTGACGCTGTCGAAATCCCAAATGTCGTGCGGCGTGAACTGGTAATGCCACTTGATCGCGCCCGTTTCCGGCGAGAGCGCGAGCAACGAGCTGGTGTATAGCAGCGAGCCTTTTAAGCTGTTCGCATCCCAGTCCGGGTTTGGGTTTCCCGTGCCCCAATAGAGCGTGTCGCGTTTCGCGTCGTACGTGCCGGGCAGCCACGTCGGCCCGCCGCCGCGCTTGGCGACGCCGGGAGTCTGCCACGTCTCATAGCCCGGCTCGCCCTGCGCGGGGATCGTGAAGCGGCGCCAGATCTGCTTGCCGGTATTTGCATCGTACGCAGCGATGAAGCCGCGCGTCGGGTACTCGCCGTTGCCGGCGCCCGTGATTACCATGTTCTTGACCGGCAGCGGAGGACTCGTGATGCTGTATGCGTCGGCGGTCGGCGCCACGGTCGCGTTCCAAACGACCTTACCGGTCCGCGCATCGAGCGCGACCAAATGTGCGTCGAGCGTTCCGAAGTATACTTTGTTGCCGCTGAGGGTGACGCCGCGGTTATCGGTGTCGCAGCACGCGCGCGACAGCGAATCGAGCGGCAGCGGATACACGTACTTCCACTTCGTCGCGCCGGTTTTCGCATCGAGCGCGAACACGGTGCTGTTGCCGGTCGTCACGTACATGACGCCCTGCGAGACGAGCGGGGTCGCTTCCATCGCGACCGGCGGCCCGAGATTTTTTTTCCACGCTACCCTCAAGCCGCCGACGGTGGAGGCGTCGATTGCGGTTAGCGGGCTGTACCTGTGTCCGGCGAGATTTCGGCCGTAAACGAGCCACGAGTTCGAGTCCGCATCGGCGTTTTGAATGGCGCTCGGAACGACCATCGCAGTGTCCGCGGCGCGCACGACGCCTCCGAGCGCGATGGCCGCCGCAACGCCGAGCGACGCAAGTGTAAACGAGCGCTGTAAGAATCCGTTCAAGAGCGAATGTCTCCCGTAATTTGGAGTGAAGCCGTTGGCGCATAATAAGACTGCCGGAAGATATTTCCTGTGACGATCCATGAAACGTCTCTGAAACGTCTCTTGCAGCCGCGCTCGTCGGGAAACGTCCGGGGCCGAGCCGAAACGAGCCGCATGTCGACAAGCGAACCTCGCCCCCAAGCGGCGGCCGCCCGTTTAGCTGCGATGCGCGCGCAATCGCTCGCGCCCGCCGGAGTCGAAGCGAACGAACGTCAGCGCGCGCGCGGTAAGCGGACCGCGCGCGAACGCGTCGAGGCGCTCGTAGACTCGGATTCGTTCGTCGAACTGGATATGTTCGCCGTTCACCGCACGTCCGCGTTCGGGCTCGACGAACGCGAGTTTTTGGGCGACGGCGTCGTCACGGGGCGCGCGACGATCGGCGGACGTCAAGTCTTTCTCTTTTCGCAAGATTTCACCGTGCTCGGCGGCTCGCTCGGCGAAGTGTTCGCCGAAAAAATCTGCAAGGTCATGGATCTCGCCGTGCGCACGGGCTCACCCATGATCGGCATCAACGATTCGGGCGGTGCGCGGATTCAAGAGGGCGTCGTCAGCCTCGGCGGTTACGCCGAGATCTTCTGGCGGAACGTGCAAGCGAGCGGTGTGGTGCCGCAAATCTCGCTAATCGCCGGCCCCTGCGCGGGCGGGGCCGTGTATTCACCCGCCATCACCGATTTCACGATCATGGTCGAAAAGATTTCGCAGATGTTCATTACCGGACCTGAAATCATTAAGACGGTGACGGGCGAAGACGTCACCTTCGAAGAGCTGGGCGGCGCCTACACGCATGCCACGAAAAGCGGCGTGACCGATCTGATCGCGGCCGACGAAGACGAGATGACGGAGCAGACGCAGCGCCTTCTGTCGTTCCTACCGCAGAACAATCTCGACGATCCGCCGCGCTACGCCCCGAGCGACGACCCGCAGCGTTCGTGCCCCGAGCTCGACGCCCTCATTCCCGACACGGCGAGCAAACCGTACGACATGACGGAAGCGATTACGTCCGTCGTCGACGACGGCGATTTTTTCGAAATCGCGGAACTGCACGCGCGCAACATCGTCATCGGCTTCGGGCGCATCGACGGCGGTACGATCGGCGTCGTCGCGAACCAGCCGAAGTTTCTCGCGGGCGTGCTCGACATCGCGTCTTCGATCAAAGCCGCACGTTTCGTCCGTTTTTGCGACGCGTTCAATATTCCGCTATTGACCTTCGTCGACGTGCCCGGCTTTTTACCCGGCACCGCGCAAGAATACGGCGGCATCATCAAGCACGGCGCGAAGTTGCTGTACGCGTTCGCCGAAGCCACGGTCCCGAAGATCACGGTCATTACCCGCAAGGCGTACGGCGGCGCGTACGACGTCATGGCCTCCAAGCACATTCGCGCCGACTACAACGTCGCGTGGCCTACGGCCGAAATCGCGGTCATGGGCGCGGCCGGAGCGGTCAAGACGATCTTTCGCCGCGACATCGCCGAGGCGGCCGACCCGGAAGCGCGCGCCGCCGAGTTGATCGCCGACTACGAACGCCGTTTCGCCAATCCGTTCATCGCGGCGAGCCGCGGCTACGTCGACGACGTCATCGACGCGAGCGAAACGCGCCGGGTCGTCGCCCGAGCGCTGCGCATGCTCGCCGACAAGCGGGTCGAAAGACCGAAGCGCAAGCACGGCAATATCCCCTTATAGCCGCTCGGCAGGGCATCGGCGCCGGAGAGTCGTCTTAATTTGAGGATGGCTCTTTTAGATGGAAAAATCGCGCTCGTCACCGGGGTCGCAAACAAGTGGAGCATCGCGACCGGAATCGCGCGCGCGTTTGCCGCACACGGCGCGACCGTCGCGTTGACGTTCCAAGGCGACCGGGTACGGGGCGAGGTCGAAAAACTCGCGGCGGAACTCGGCGGCCGAGCCTATCCGTGCGACGTGTCTTCAGACGAGTCGCTCGCCGCGCTCGCGGGTGCGGTGCGAGCAGACTACGGCCGGCTCGACACGCTCGTGCACTCGATCGCGTTCGTCAACAAAGAGGATCTCGTCGGCAAAGTCTACACGACGTCCCGCGCCGGCTTTGCGCTGGCCGCCGACATCTCCGCCTATTCGCTGATCGCACTCGTCAACGCGCTCGTCGACGTGCTGTCGGGCGACGCGAGCGTCATGGCGCTCACGTATTTCGGTTCGACGACGATCGTGCCCAATTACAATGTCGCCGGCATCGTCAAAGCGGCGCTCGAATCGATCGTGCGTTATCTCGCCTACGATTTGGGCGAGCGCGGCATCCGCGTCAACGCGATTTCGGCGGGCCCGATCAGCACGGCGAGCTCGCGCCAAGTGCGCGATTTCAAACGCATGCTCGACAAGGTGGCGGGCGCCGCGCCCTTGCGGCGCAACGTGACGGCCGAAGACGTCGGACGAACCGCCGTTTACCTCGCTTCGAACTTGTCGCGCGCCGTAACGGCGGACGTCCACTTCGTCGATGCCGGCTATCACGCGATGGGCATGTACCCCGAACCTGCAAGCGCGCGATGACGGCGCGCATCCCGACTGTCGACGCGGGCGCGGCTCCAACATCCGAAGAGGTCGCCGCCATCGCCGCAGCGTTGCAGGCCGCGGCCCCCTCGCCAGCTATCGAACCGTCGCCGCCGGGCGGCCGCTGGCGGCGCGCGGGCCGCGCATACGGCGACGACGCGCTGCGATGAAGAAGCTGCTCGTCGCGAATCGAGGCGAGATCGCGCTACGCGTCATGCGCTCGGCGCGGGAACTGGGACTCAAAACCGTTGCCGTTTATTCAGAAGTCGACCGCGACGCGCTCCACGTGCGTTACGCGGACGAAGCGTATTTGCTCGGCCCGTCGACTCCGGCGCTTAGCTACTTAAACGTCGACAAACTGCTCGAAGTCGCGGCGCGCAGCGGCGCGGACGCCGTGCATCCCGGGTACGGTTTCCTCGCCGAGAACGCGGGCTTCGCGCGCGCCGTTCTTGCAGCGCGGCTCGTATGGGTCGGGCCGCATCCCGAGGCGATCGACGCGATGGGTGACAAAGTTCGCGCCCGTCAAGCGATGGTCGCGGCCGGCGTTCCCGTCGTTCCCGGTGCGACGCGCCCGTTGACGTCGCTCGAAGACGCGCTCGCCGCCGCGGACGAATACGGCTTGCCGCTCGCACTCAAAGCCTCGGGCGGCGGCGGCGGAAAGGGTTTGAAGGTCGCGCACTCGCGCGACGAAATTGCGAGCGCGTACTCGAGCGCGCAGCGCGAAGCCGAAGCCTACTTTAAAAATCCGGAGATCTACGTCGAACGCTACTTGGACGATCCCAAGCACGTCGAATTGCAAATTCTCGCCGACAAGCACGGCGCGGTCGTCCACATCGGCGAGCGCGATTGTTCGCTGCAGCGCCGGCATCAGAAACTTTACGAAGAAACGCCCGCTCTCGTGAGCGAGCGGGTGCGCGAACGGTTACGCGAAGCCGGCCTTCGCGCCGCGCGCGCCATCGGCTACGACAGCGTCGGCACGATCGAAACGCTGGTCGCGGGGGACGAATTTTTCTTCCTCGAGATGAACACGCGCATCCAGGTCGAGCACACGATCAGCGAGATGACGAGCGGCATCGATCTGATCGCAGAACAAATCCGCGTCGCCGCGGGCGAACCGCTCGGCTACACTCAGAGCGACGTGCTTTTCCGCGGACATGCGATCGAAGTCCGCGTCAACGCCGAAGATCCGGCGCAGCAATTCCGGCCCGCCCCCGGAACGATCCGCGCGTACCGCGAACCGTCGGGTTTCGGCGTGCGCGTCGATGCCGCGGCGACCGAGGGTACGACGATCGCACCCGATTACGATTCGATGATCGCGAAGCTCATCGTGTGGGCGCCGACTCGAGACGGCGCGCGCGCCCGCCTGCGGCGTGCGATCGACGATTACACGATCGACGGCGTGCCGACGACGCTGCGCTTTTTGGGAGCGCTCAACGATACACCCAGCGTTGTCGACGGGACGTATGGCACGGCCACGCTTGAAGCGTTCGCGCAAACGTGGCAACCGGAGCAACAGCCGAGCGCTCTATCGAACCCTGGCGCGCAAGCGTCGCCGCACTCGCACTCCGCCGACCTGGTGCGCGTTGAGGTCAACGG
>JALYUE010000167.1 GCA_030853925.1 Vulcanimicrobiota bacterium
GGCGCTTTTCTAATTAAAACCGACCGACGACGGGTATCTTCGGTCGAGCCGATACCAATAAGCTTTTGGTCAGCATTCCAATTGAAGCGGGATCCGCTCGTATGCGCGTAGCGTATTATTGAAGCGGAGCGTTGGCTCGGCCGTAAGAGTGAAGCGTCTAACGCGGCGAGCGAATTCCCGAATCAGTATCTCCCCTTCGACTTTCGATAACATCTCACCGACGCAGCGGTGAATTCCGGCGCCGAATCCGAGGTGCGGCGCCGTTTTTCGCGTTACGTCGAACCGATCCGGCTCTTGCCACTTCCGCGGATCGCGATTGGCGCTTGCGTAAAAGAGGAGCACTTTGGCGCCGTCTTCCAGAACGACGCCGCCGAGTTCGACCTGGCGACTTACCGTGCGAAAGAACGTCTGCACGGGCGACTCGAGCCGAATCGCCTCATCGAAGGCGTTACGGGCGAGCGAGCCGTCGGAGCGCAAGCGATCCCATTCTTCGGGGTTCTTCGCAAAGCAGACGAACGCACATGCGAGCCCGTTGATCGTCGTATCGAGCCCGGCCGAGAGCAGCGAGCGCACCAGCATTCCGGCTTCGGCATACGTGCATTCTCCCGCGTCGTGCGCCGCGTAAATTGCCGCCGCGAGCCCGTCTTCTTTGAGCGAATTACGCTCGCATAGGTGCATGATGTGCTCGGTTATTTTCGGTGCTCGCAGCATCGCGTCCGTGTAAAGAGCGTTATGCGGACCGAAGAAATTGAATACCATCGTACCGTAGGGCAACAGCGCATCGCGGTTCGTCTCGGGAAGTCCGAGCGCGTCGGCAAATACTTTTGTAGCGTAAGCGCGAGCCGCGTCGTTGACCGCCGCGATGTTTCGAGCTTCAACGAGCTTGTCGACCAGTGCTTCGGCCTCGCGCTCGCAGGCCTCGCGCATAGACCGCAACGCCGCAGGCGAAAGCACGCGCGCGAGTATCTTATGCGTTCGCGTATGCAGGGGCGGGTCGGCTTCGAGCACGATGCTCGGTGGTCGAGGCGGGGCCTCGCGGCGGAAATCCGTGATTCCGACTCCCGCGCTGGAAATGAACGTCTTTGCGTCGGTAACCGCGGCAAAAACTTCTGCGTAGTGACTAATCCCCCAGATACCGTAACGCTCCAACCACACGACGGGGCCTGCAGCGCGTAGCTCCGCGTGATAGTGAAATGGATCGCTCATGAACAGTTCCGAGAACGGATCGAGATCGGAAACCGGATGGCGTGCCGCAGTCGACATGGTGATCCTTCGCAATAGAAAATAGTCCAACTACTCTGCGAATGACGATGGGTAGATCCTCCGACGATCCCGTCAAGCTATGGCCTTATAAAAGCGCGCACGTGAAGCTCTCGACAATGCCGACTGCCGTGGAATAGCCGGGCGCCCGGGTGAAGCGCGAAGTGGGCGTCCGGTCGCAGGAGGGCGCCGGAAAGCGCCGTGCCCTTCTGCGACGCGATGCAACCGTTCAAATGACGACGGCTTAGGCGCCCGCTGCGGCGCGGCCGTTGCCGGCATACGCGCTCAACACATGCGCTTGCGATTGCAGCATGTTTTGTGCCGCAGCCTGAAGCCGTTCGCGCATGTCGCTTTCGCCGACCGCTTTGGCTGCGCCGAGAACCGCGAGTGCGGCGTCGAAGACGATACGCGCTTCCGCTTCCCAACCGGGCACGGGGACGATCGTGACCTTGCCGCTGACGATGATGATCTCGAAACCGCCGGCATCGGTCAACACGCCGGGGGATAAAAATACGATCTCACGTTCGAGCGTATTGTGCATGATAAACTCCTAAAGCTTGAGATGCTGCGAACCGCGCTCGCGCGCTGCCGTACCATCCATGCTACCGGGCTGCCGTCGCAGCGTCGTCGAAAAAGCGTCGCGACCGTGCGAAAGCTGGTCTCTGTGCACCGAGTCCGGCAAGGACGAACCGGCCTGAGCGATGCAGACCGTCGAGCGCAATTACTGCTCGGAAAGCGGCCGCTGACGGCGAAGACTTCGCTAATGCGTTTGCGTGTAGGACTTACGGGTGGTATCGGTTCCGGGAAGAGCGAGGTCGCCAAAGTCTTCGCGGAACTCGGCGACTTGATCGTCGATGCCGACGCGCTCGCGCGCAAAGCCGTCGCACCCGGTAGCCGTGGTTTAGCCTCGATCGCAGCGCATTGGCCGCAAGCCGTCGCACCCGATGGCACGCTCGACCGTACGGCGCTCGCCGCGATCGTCTTCCAAGACGGCAGCGCGCGCGACGAACTAAATGCGATCGTGCATCCGGAAGTCCGTCGCCTCGGCGCCGACCATGAGGCGTTCGCGGGGCCCGAGCAGATCGTCGTCCACGACGTGCCGTTGTTGTTCGAAGGAAACTTCTATCGAACGTGCGACGCGAATATACTGGTCGTCGCCGAGCCGCAAACGCGCATCGCGCGCGCGATCGCGCGCAGCGGTCTTACACCGGCGGACGTGGAGCGGCGCATGGCGGCGCAGATCGATCCCGAGCGCGCCCGCGAACTCGCCGACTACACGCTCGACAATAACGGAACGATCGCCGCACTGCGCGACGCGGTCCGCGAAGTCCGCGAGGATTTGTTGCAGCGGCGTCCCACGGTCTCGCGCCGGCCGCCGGCCCCATAGACCCTCCGTAACCAATCGCTGCGGCGCGGGTACAACGCGGGCGAGGAGAGTGCCGATGGACCCAGCTGGATTTGCTAACGCCTACGCTTTGAGCACGAGCATCGGCTTGCGGCCGTTTTTAACCTTGACGCTGGCGTCGCTCGCAATGCATTTCGGCTATTTGCATCCGGCGCATGCCTTCGCGTATCTCGGCAACGGCGGCGCGACGTGGCTGCTCGGCGGCCTAGCCGCGCTCGAATTCGCGGGCGATAAAATCCCCGTCGTCGATCACGCCCTGCATGTCGTGCACTTCGCGACGAAACCGATCGCGGCGGCCGTGCTCGTCGGCAGTGTGCTTCCGGCAACGGGGTCGCCCGGCCCCGTAACGTACGCGCTCATGGGACTCGGCGCGGCGAACGCGCTCGGCATCCACACCGGCGTGGCGGCGGTGCGCGGTGCATCGACTGCGGCCACCCTCGGCATGGCGAATCCGTTCGTTAGCCTCGTTGAAGACGTTCTGGCAGTCGGCGCGACCGTGCTCGCTTTCGTGTTTCCGTTCGTGGGTGCACTGCTCGCGTTCGCTTTGACGCTGCTGCTCCTTATACTCGTCGCGCGTACGTACCGAGCGCTGCGGCGCGGCCGGTCGTCCGTCGCGATGTCTTAGGTCGGCCGCGAGGCGAACGGGAAGGCTTGCGGCGCGAGCAGCACGATCGTGCGGTGCGCCACCCGCAATAATCCGACGTCGGCGAGCACGCTCAGTTCGCGCGTGAGCGTTTCGCGGCTGGTTCCGATGATGTCGGCGAGATCCTTATGCGTGAGGCTCAGGCCGATCTGCAGCGTTCCGTCTGCTTGGGGTATGCCGTGTTCCGCCGCCAGCCGGCCGAGCGCATCGACAAGTCGGCCGGGAACGCTTTTGCCCGCAAGCTCCGTCAGTTCGCGCTCGAGGCCCGCTAAGCGCTGGGCGACGCCGCGTGCGAAGCTGGCGGCGAGCGCGCCGTCGGCACGTAAGCGCGCTTCGAACGCGTCGGAATCGAGGCGCCAGACCTCGCCCGCGTCGAGCGCGATCGCGCTCGTCGACCGCTTAGCCCCGCTCATCCACGTCAGTTCCCCGAACAGGTCGCCCGGATTGCGAATGCCGACGATCGATTCCGAGCCTGCGGCGCTCGTGCGTACGATTTTGATCCGTCCGCTCGCGACGGCGAACACACAGTCCGCCGCATCGCCCGGCGTATAGAGCAGCGCCGCCCGCGTTACGCGCATGCGCTTCGCGCCTGCGAGCAGCGCGTCGCGACGCGAACTCTCGAGCTCGAGGACGTTCATCGTCCGCCACGTAGCGCGCGCCCCGGCCGCGCGCCCGTCGGCGACCCGTCGCGCAGCACCGCGCGGCCGTTGACCCACACGGAATCGACGCCTTGCGGATAAGCGTTCGGCCGTTCGTACGTCGCGACGTCGACGATGCGTTCGGGATCGAAGAGCGCGAGATCTGCGTATGCGCCGACGTCGATGCGGCCGCGATCCACGAGCCCAAATTGCCGTGCGGCGAGCGAGGTCATGCGCCGGATCGCTTCCGCGAGTTCGAGCGTCCGGCGGCCGCGTACGAAGCGTCCGAACACGCGCGGAAAGCAGCCGAACGTGCGCGGGTGGGGATTTGCTTGCGCCGTCGGTCCGTGCAGAGCGCGCGCCGATGCGTCGCTGCCGATCGAGACGAACTCGGCCGACAGCACCGTGGCGACGTCGTTTTCACTCATCGCGAAAAAGATCGCGTCGACGGCGAGCCGCTCCTCGAGCAGCAGCCGTAGCGCCGCCCTCGGCGGCGAGAGCCGCCAGCGCGTCGCGACGTCGTCGAGGCGCATACCGGTCAGCGCCGCATTGCGATCGCTTGCGACGTTCGAAAGCATGATCTCGTGCCAGTCCTCCGCCGTCCGGTCGAGTGCTAAGCGCAGCGCGAGCGCCGCCGCAGTTTCGGGATCGCGCAAACGTTCGAGCGTTGCGTCGCGGCCCTGGGCGAGCGCGTCCTCGGGCAGAATCGTATCGAGATCCGTCCACAGCGCGACGTACGGATAGACGTCCGCGTAGGCAACCTGACCGCTCGCCCGCGCGCGGGCGACCGCCTCGAGCGAGCGATGCACTTTGCCCCAATTCTTTTTGCCC
>JALYUE010000015.1 GCA_030853925.1 Vulcanimicrobiota bacterium
GCCGACGCACGAGATAGTCGGCGCCGTACAATTCCGGCGGGTCGCCGCCGCCGGCTTCCGCGCTTCGGATGGCGAGCAGCTGCTTTGCATAGTTCCAGTCGTACGCGGCGGCGTAGAGGTCGAGGCCGTCGTAACATTGCAGCCGGACGAGGTCGGCGCCATAGGCGCGCGCGAGCGCCCGCGCGGCCTCCGTTTTACCGACACCGGCGTCGCCCTCCAAGAGCAGCGGGCGCTGCATGGCGACCGCGCAGGCGAGCGCTGTCGCGAGCCCGCGGTCCGCAAGATACGATTCGGCGCGGAGTCGGCCGCTTAGAGCGTCGACGTCGATGGGAACTCTCATGCTCGCGGCGAGCTTCTGTGCATCGGTTCTCCTTTCCGTGGTGCGCGGTACGAACGAGGAATTTGATTTCCTTTGCGGTACGTCCGAGGGCACCATTTAGCGCTGAGGTTCCGTCATGTCATACATCGATATCGACGTCAACGGCATGCATCATCATGTCGACGTCGAGCCCCGCCTGTTGCTCGTGCATTTACTGCGCGACAAACTCGAACTCACCGGAACGCACATCGGTTGCGATACGTCGAGTTGCGGCGCGTGTACGGTGCTCCTCGACGGCGTGTCGGTAAAAAGCTGCACCGTTTTTGCCGTGCAGGCGAGCGGTCATGCGGTCACGACGATCGAGGGCATCGGCGCGAGTAACGCGCTCCACCCGATGCAGGAAGCGTTCTGGGAAAAGCACGGCCTGCAGTGCGGCTACTGCACTCCCGGCATGATCGTCAGCGCGGTCGACCTCTTGCAGCGCAATCCCGATCCGAGCGACGACCAGATCCGCGAAGGCCTCGAGGGCAATTTGTGCCGCTGCACCGGTTACGAAAATATCGTGCGCGCGGTCCGCGCCGCGGCCGTCGCGATGCGTGAAAATGGCGCGCGGCACAGCGTCTCGGAATTACTGCCGGTTGGAGGAGCGAAATAATGGCGTTTACCACGATGGTCGGCGCGAAAATCAAGCGCCGCGAGGATCCGCGACTCATCACCGGCCGCGCGACGTACGTCGACGACGTGCATTTGGTTGGCTGCTTACATGCGGCTTTCGTGCGCAGTCCGTACGCTCACGCCAAAATCGTCAACATCAACCTCGCCGCCGCGAAAGCGAAGCCGGGCGTGTTCGGCGCGTTCTGCGCGGCCGATTTGAAAGCGGCCGGCTTCGACGGCTCGATGCCGACGGCCGCCGATCTGCCGGACATGAAGAAGCCGCTGCATCCGCCGTTTGCGACCGGGGAAGCGCGCTTCGTCGGCGAGCCGGTCGCCGTCGTCATAGCGAACGACCCGTACGCCGCGCGTGACGCCGCGGACGCGATCGAAATCGAATACGAAGAGCTGCCGGTCGTCGTCGACGCCGAGAAGGCGGCCGCGGGCGGCCCGTTCGTTCATTCGGAACTCGGCACCAACGTCGCATACGAAATGCCGATCAAGGTCGGCGACGTCGATGCGCTCTTTGCGAGCGCGGAAGTCGTCGTCAAGCAGCGCATCGTCAATCAGCGGCTGATCCCGGTGCCGATGGAACCACGCACCATGCTCGCGAAGTGGGAACCCGGCCCCGCGCAGCTGACGCTCTGGTCGTCGACTCAGATCCCGCATCTCCTACGCACGAATCTCGCAATTCTTCTTGGTCTCAGCGAAAGCAAAGTCTGCGTTATCGCGCCGGAAGTTGGCGGCGGATTCGGTGCGAAGCTGCAGTTTTATTCGGAAGAATTGCTCATTGCGTGGGCTTCGATGCAGCTCGGCAAGCCGATCAAATACATCGAGACGCGTTCCGAAAATTTTCAAGCCATGACGCACGGACGCGATCAGATTCAATATGTCGAACTTGCCGCCAAGAAGGACGGCTCGCTGCTTGCCGTCCGCATGAAGATATTCTCAAACCTCGGCGCCTACCATCATCTGCTGACGCCGGCTATCGCGACGTTCACGCCGATGATGGCGCCCGGCTGTTACAAACTGGCGGGCCTCGAATGTCATTTGATCGGCGTGTTCACCAACACCATGGCGACCGACGCATACCGTGGAGCCGGGCGGCCGGAAGCGACGTTCCTCATCGAGCGCATGATCGATATTTTAGCGCTCGAGCTGAAGATGGACCCGGTCGACATCCGGCGCAAGAATTTTATCGGTGCGACGGAGTTTCCGTATGCGCTGCTCACCGGTGTCACGTACGACAGCGGCAACTACGAAGGCTCGCTCGCCAAAGCGCTCGAGATGGCGGACTACAAGGGCCTGCGCGCACGTCAGGCTGAGATGCGTAAAGCGGACCGTTATCTTGGGATTGGGTTTTCGACGTACGTCGAAGTGTGCGGCATGGGGCCGTCGGCGGCCATGCCCGCGCCCGGTTGGGATAGCGCGACGATTCGCGTCGAACCGACCGGCGGCGTGACCGTTCTTACCGGCATCGGTCCGAGCGGTCAAGGGCAAGAAACGACGTTCGCGCAGATCGTAGCGGACGACCTCGGCGTACCGATCGACAGCGTCAGCATCGTGCATGGCGATACGGACCGGGTGCAATACGGCGTCGGAACTTTCGGTTCGCGCGGCACTGCCGTGGGCGGCGCGGCCGTCAAACTGGCGATCCAGTCCATTCAAGCCAAAGCCATCAAAATAGCGGCGCATCAGTGGGAAGCTAATCCCGACGACGTCGAGTACAAAGACGGCAAGATCATGGTCAAGGGCGATCCGTCTAAGTCGCTCACCACGGCCGAAGTCGGCTTCATGGCCTGGCGCGGCATCAATTTACCGCCCGACCTCGAGCCCGGGCTCGATGCAACTCGCAGGTTCGATCCGCCGAATTTCGTCTTTCCGTTCGGAGCGCACATTTGCGTGGTCGAAGTTGACGCGCAGACGGGCGAAGTCGAAATTCTCAAATACGTCGCGGTCGACGACTGCGGTCCGATCATCAATCCACTCATCGTCGAAGGACAGATCCACGGCGGCTTAGCGCAGGGTATCGGACAAGCGCTTTACGAGGAAGCCGTGTACGACGATAACGGGCAGCTCACGAGTGGCACTTTTATGGATTATGCGATCCCGCACGCCGAGCAACTCGTGGCGTTCGAAACGGGGCACACGACGACGCCGACCGACGTCAATCCGCTCGGCATCAAAGGCGTCGGCGAAGCCGGCACGATCGGTTCGACTCCCGCCGTCGCGAACGCCGTGATGGACGCACTCGCCCCGTTCGGCGTCAAGCACATCGATATGCCGTTGCGTCCCGAAAAGCTGTGGAAAGCCATGCAGGTGCACACGAACGGAAACGGTCGGGTGAGCGCATGATTCCCTCGCAGTTCGAATATGCAAAACCGTCGTCGCTCGACGAGACGTTCGCGTTGCTCGCGCAGCACGGCTCGGATGCAAAGTTGCTCGCGGGCGGACATAGTCTCGTGCCTATGATGAAGCTGCGGCTCGCGGAGCCGGGCATTCTGATCGATCTGGCGGGCGTTCCGGACCTCGCGGGCATCGCGTTCGACGGCAAGCGTTTTACGCTCGGCGCGATGACGAAGCATGCGGCGCTCGCGGCAAGCGACGATTTGCGCAAGCATGCGCCCGTACTGTGGGACGCGGCAAACGTTCTCGGCGATCCGCAGGTCCGCAATCGCGGCACCGTCGGCGGAGCGCTCGCGAACGGGGATCCCGCCTGCGATTATGCCGCCGTCATGTTCGCGCTCGATGCAACGTTCACGGTAGCCGGCAAGAACGGCACGCGCGACGAATCTGCCGGCGACTTCATGCTCGGCATGTTCGAAACGTCGCTCGCGGAAGATGAGGTGCTCGTCAAAATATCGTTCGACGCTGCCAAGAAATCGGCGTATGCGAAGTTTCATCACCCAGCCTCGCATTATGCGATGGTGGGCGTCGCGGCCGTTCTCAGCATGAACGGCACTACCATCGGTCAGGCTCGCGTCGGCATCACAGGGGTAGGCGATCATGCGTATCGCGCAACGTCCGTCGAGCAGACGCTTGTGGGAATCAATCCGACTGACGACGCCGCGCTCAAGAAAGCGTGCGCGGGCGCCGCGGCCGGGGTCGAAGTCCGATCGGAAAAGCAAGCCTCGGCCGAGTATCGCTCTGCAATGGCGGACGTCTACGTCGGCCGCGCCGTTCGGTCCGCCGCCGGGGGCAACGCAGCCTCGAAGTAGGTCGGCGCTCTTTACCTCAATCGTCTAACCGCTTTCTTACGCTTTGCGGGGCCTGCTGAGCGCGTAAGCCGGCTTTCAATCGGTTATCTTGCAAGCGCGCTATCCTTGGGGCCGGCGTCAGAGGAGCGCTCAGAGATGACACGCGCTATCCTTATTCGCCTAATCGCACTGCTAATGTCGGCCATCGCGGCATCGTGACGGATTCTGGTCGCGTTTATCTGGTCGCTACGCAGATCGGCGTTTCTATGGGCTCAAGTCGTTGCCACGATGTGAACTCCAAAGCCGTTTTGGCCAGAAAGCTCTCCACGCAGGGTGGCACCACCGTTCTTTTTTAGTAACGGCCATACAATAAGACGCTGCGGCAAATGGCGCCCAGCATGCGCTTTATGGACTGACGCCGACGTGACGACGAAACGAACGGCGACGGCGACGACGGTGCGAACCGGGCGCGGCGCGTTCAGGCGCGGCAACAATCCCCATTCGCGCCGTTCCGTTATCGCGGACGCGCAAAACGAGCGGCGCTTCGAGCATCGCCGTCGCCGCAAGTGCCAGGCCGCCGAGGCTACCGTTGCGAGCTACGCGCGTCGTGCACGATTCGCGTCGTACGCGCGCCGGCGCGCCGGGGGACCGAACCTCTGCAACGAGCAAGATCGAGACTTCTGCCGCGACGATCGTTGCCGTAAGAACGGTATCGTTAAAACGTCGCAATCAACGACCCCATTTGTCTCAACCCTAGCGCGGCGAAACCGCCCGGCTTAAACTTGTTCGACGCGGTCGATTTCGGGGCAGCGTTCCCGGACGACGGTTTCGATCGCGCCCTTCAGGGTCGCCGTCGCCATGGCGCAGCCGCCGCATGCGCCGACCATCTGCACGTAGGCGACTCGATTTTCGACGCTAATGAGCCAAACGTCGCCGCCGTCGCGGAGAATCGCCGGCCGCACTTCGTCGAGGGCAGCATTAACGCGCGTTTCCAGCGTCGGGCTTTCGATCACATCCCCTCAACCGCGACCATATGCCGGTTCGTTTCGGTGTTCTCAGCAGCGCCTGCGTGCAGTGGCACGACCGTCCCATACGCAAGCGCGCCGTAGAAGGTGACGAGAAATAACAGCGCGACCCCCTTTCCGGCGAGAGCCTCGTCGCCGCTTGGGTCGCCCTCGCAGTGCCGCAACAGCGTCCTCACGAAGCCGATGCTCAGGGGCAACGATAGCGATTCCAGGATGCCGTACGCCGGCGGCGCGCCGGCGGCAAAGACCGCCGCCACCGCTAGATACACGGTCACGATTGCAGCCAAAGCAAGGGGCTTACTTCCCTTCGCGCCCAGTCGAACGACGAGATTGCGTTTACCGGTTGCCGTATCGGCGGCGAGGTCCGGATATTCGACCGCGAGCATCATCGCGAACATGGCGGCGGCACCCGGCAGCGTGTTGAGTGCGGCAAAAGCGTCCGGCCAACCGCGCTGCGCGGCGAACGCGCACAGCGGGACGAGCATGCCTACGATGAGGGCGGTCGCCACTTCGCCCAGACCGCGAGCGCAGAATCGTACCGGCGGCGCCGAATACGACCAGGCAAGGACGCCGATCGTGATGGCCGCGAGGGCCGCAATCGGTTGGCGCACGACGAACCATAGGGCGAGCGCGCCGACCGCGCCCGCCGCGGCACAAATCAGGGCGGCATACAACGCGACCTTTGGCGCGAGGCAACCGGTCCTAAGAACCCCGCTGCCGCCCGAGTAAGGCGTGCGGGGTGTGCGTCCGTCGGCATAGCGATCGTAGTACTCGTTGGCGTAGTGCGTCATCAGGTGCAGTGCGGTAATCGTGCTCTGCGCGACGACGTACGTTGGCCAGTCGATGCGGCCGCCTTCGAAGCCGGCAAGCATCGTCCCGAACACTCCGCCCGTGAAACCGCCCGCCAAGAATTTGAAGCGCGAAAGACGGGCGAACGCCGCCAAGCGCGCGCGCACCGTTACGCGTCCTCCCGCGTGCGGAGGAAGCCACCGCTGCCTTGTGCGAAACGCTTTTCATCGCAAGTACCATGGAGAGTAACGGCAATCCGGCGCCGAAGGCGCGACGCACGACGGGCGCGGGCCGCCCGAAAGTTCAGTCTGTCGATCGCACGCTCGACGTCCTCGAATCGCTCGCCTCGCGCCGGGGCGCCACGGGCATTAGCGAACTCGCGCAACTCGTCGGGCTGCATGTCAGCACCGTGCATCGTTTGCTCGCGACCCTCGTCGACCGGGGTTACGTGCGGCAAGACCCAGACAGTGCGCGCTATCATCTGGCGTCGCGCATATTTACGCTCGCCAGCGCCGCCGACGTTCACCTCGACTTGCGGCTCGTGGCGCGGCCATATCTCGAACGCTTGATGCGGCTCTCCGGCGAGACGGCCAACCTGGTTACCGAAAGCGACCGCGAGATTCTGTACCTCGATCAAGTCGCGAGCATGCATCTGGTCAAAATGTTCACGTCGCCGGGAATGCGCGCGCCGCTCCACTGTACGGGCACGGGAAAAGTGCTGACGGCTTTTCGAGGCGTCGAATTCGCCGAAATGACGCTGCGCGGCGAACTGCGCGCGTATACGCCCCGGACGATCGTCAGCCGCGCGGCGCTCGAACGGGAGCTTGCGACGATCCGTAACCAAGGCTTTTCCGTCGATAACGAAGAGATGGAAGACGGCGTGCGTTGTCTCGCCGTGCCCGTTTTCGATCGGCGCCACGACTGTGTCGGCGCGATGTCCGTGTCGGGACCGACGACGCGTATGACGCCGGAGCGAGTCGAAAAACTTGCGCCCGCCGCCCGCGCGATCGGGCAAGAACTGTCGCATCAACTCGGGTACGACACGGCCGGCCCGAGCGGCGTCTACCAGTAGCCCGGCCGCTCGGACATGCGAATCGAACTCGCATCATGCGTAACGTGCATAGACAGATAAGCTGCGCAACATCGCATCGCTCGCAGTTCCGAGCGTGCCCACGGCGTCCCCTCCAGGGTTCGACTCCTCCTTGCCCGGGCGAGCGAGAGTAAGGTATCGTGTCGCCAGCTATGCTCGCTTCCGGTCCGCAGCCAAAAAAAATATTGGTCGTCGATGATGAATCGGCGATGTTGCAAACGCTGCGCTTCAACTTGGAACGCAACGGCTACGCCGTCGCGACGGCGGGTGATGGCCGGACGGCGATCGCGCTCGCCGCAAGCGAACGGCCGGACTTGATCGTCTTGGACATCATGCTGCCGGTCCTCGACGGTATCGAGGCATGTCGCGAGATCCGCAAGACGAGCGGCGTGCCGATTATCATGCTCACGGCGCGCGATCAGGAGATCGACAAGGTGCTGGCGCTGGAGCTCGGCGCCGACGATTATGTGACGAAACCGTTTTCGCTGCACGAGTTTCTCGCGCGGGTGAAAGCGCGTTTGCGCCGTCAAGCCGTCGGCGATGGGGCGCCGCACGATGAGGCGATCTCGGTCGGCGAATTGATGCTCGACCCGTCACGCCAATCGCTCGTCGTGCGCGGCCGCCACGTGGCGCTCGCGCCGAAGGAATTTAGCCTCTTACACGTATTGCTCGAAAATCGTGGCCGCGTCGTGACGCGTCAGACCTTGCTCGACAAGGTTTGGGGGTATGATTTTGAGGGCGAGCATCAGACGATCAGCGTGCACGTACGTTGGCTGCGGGAGAAGATCGAGCTCGATCCCAATAATCCGCAACATATTCTGACGATCCGCAGCCGCGGCTACATGTTTAAAGAGTAAACGTGGCCTTCGACGTGTGGCTCGCCGCCGTCGGCGGTCTTGCCGCCGGCCTCGCTTTAGCGCGCGCGGCGGTGACGCCCCGGCAGCCGGCCCAAATCGTCACGGTTGCCGCCCAGAGCAACGACGACGCGGACTCGCGGTTCGAGCAGCTACTGCGTTCGCTGACGGTCGGCATTATCTCGCTCGACGAGCGCGGCAACATGACGTCGCTCAACGCCGCCGCGACGGCGGTCTTCGAACTTAAGCGCCGCCCGGCTGTCGGACGTGCGATGATCGAAATCGTACCGTCGTTCGAGTTGGACCGGCGCGTACGCGAAGCGCTCGCCGGGCGCGCATCGCGCGGCCGCGTGTCGCTTACGAGTCAGAACGGAACGCGCGTACTCAATGTCGCCACGCTGCCCTTCGACCGGTCCGGCGGCGTGCTCGTCATCGCGAGCGACGAAACGCGCTTGTACGAACTCGAGCAAACGCGTCGAGATTTCATCGCAAGCGTTTCGCACGAAGTGCGCACGCCGTTGTCGTCGATCAACCTGATGATCGAAACGATCCTCGTAAATCCGGGGGACGCGGAAGCGCTCGACCTCTTCTTGCCGCGGATCAAACAGGAAGTCGATCGCATGGTGCAGCTTGCCGAAGACTTGCTCGATATCGCCCGCGCGGAATCCGGCCGCTTGCTGCTGCGACGCGAAGTCGTCGATCTTTCGAGCGTAGCGAACGATATCCTCAAGACGTTCGAACCGCGCGCGCAACAGCTGGGCGTGCGTTTGCAGGCTCCAACGGGCTCCGCGCGGATCGACGGCGATCCGGATCGACTGGCGCAAGTGCTCGTCAATCTGATCGACAACGCATTGCGCCACACCCCTGCCGGCGGAGAGGTTCGCGTTGAAGTGGACCAACGAGAAGGCGCGACGACGCTCGTCGTGCGCGACACCGGTGTCGGCATTCCTTATAACGACCTACCGCACGTCTTCGAGCGGTTCTACGTCGTCGACCGGTCGCGGGCGCGCGAGGCCGGCGGTACCGGTCTCGGACTCTCTATCGTCAAGCAAATCGTCGAAGCGCACGGCGGAACGGTGCAGGCCGACTCGGAGTATGGGCGTGGAGCGACCTTCACGTGCGTCTTTTCGACGGCTCGCCTCGCGGCGTTCGTGTGAGGCGCCAATCGAAAGCGAAGCGCTGCGGTTTGACGGTCGCGAGCAGCGGCCGCTCCACGAAATACGTCGTCGCGGTGGCGAGCCCGATGCTTATCGACCATCCGAGCGCGATATAGACGAGCTTCCAATGATCGTCGTCGTGCGGATTCGCCGTCGCCGCTCGCGGCACGCCGTGCTTCCAGAGCCAAATCATGACGAGCGTGTGCCACAAATACAGGTTGTACGAGATGAGAGACAAGAAGCGGAGAACCGCATTCGTCAGCAGCGCTCGCCACCAGCGTTGGGCGAAGCACGATGCGAATGCGCCCGCTGCGAGCGTCGATGCGAATGCCGTGCGATGCCAAACGTCCCAACGCTCCCGACCGCCGGGATCGTATTGAACCGCGTTAGCCGACATTAGGAGTACGAATGTCGCGCTCGCGCAGACGACCGCGAGCGCCGTGAAGAGCGGCATGTAGCGCTCGCGCGCCGCCGCGCTTCCGGCGAAGCGAGCGACGAAATACGCTGCCAGCATCCCGCTTGCGAACACGTCTAGAAACGCCGGTAGTTCGCGCATGATGCGCTCGTCTAGGAGACAGCAGCGCGCCATCGTGAGCCGGTAGAGAAGTGCCGTTGCGACCATCACCGCGAAGACGAGCGCCGGGCGGCGGCGAAAGGCCCACGCGGCTGCGGGAAAGATCACATAAAATTGAACTTCGATCGCGAGGCTCCAGAACACCGAATTCGCGGGACCTAGAGCGTCGGCGAAAAAACTATGGACGAACATTGCGTGCTGTGCGACGGTGACGGCGAGCGAGCCGAAGTCGCCAAACAACGGCAGGGCGACGGCGACGGTCACGGCGAGGACGAGAACGTATGAAGGAACGATTTTTATGAAACGCCGGTACGCATACTCGCCAATTCCGTGAGGAGGGCCGTCGCGCACGGAGCGTACGGCGTATGGATAAAACAGCACGAAGCCGCTGATAAGAAAGAAGAGGTCGACGCCGAGGTAACCGGTGCGCGGCAATACGTCGATTGGAACGGCCTTGCCGGCCAGCGACCATTGCGGAGTAAGCCACGAAAACAGCCACGTGTGGTAGCACA
>JALYUE010000053.1 GCA_030853925.1 Vulcanimicrobiota bacterium
CCGTGGTACGGCGGCTGCAACGCGCGTTGGTTCGGCATCGTGAGCTGCGTTACGCGGCGTTTTTCGTCGAATGCGAGCGACGCGAGGCGGCCGAGCTCGACGAGATGAGCGCGCTCGGCCGCAAGGCAGCTGCCCGTCGAGTCGGAAAGTGGCGCGAGTGATTTCGCTCGTACGGCACAACGGCTTCGCGGTCGTCGTAAACGCAGATTTGATCGAGACGGTCGAACGTTCGGAAGGCGGCGCAACCGTCGTGACGTTGACGACCGGAAACGTCCTCGCCGTAACCGACCCGCCCGAAGCGATCGTTGCCGCCGTCGTCACGTATAGGCGCAGTCTCGCCGCGCCCGCGGTCACCTAGTGGACTTTGTCGTCGTCGAGCGTTCGCTCGCAGCCTGCGCCGTCGTGACGCTCGTACTCGTCGCACTGCACTATGGCGGGCGGCTCGCGCTGCGCTCGTCCGTCTCGGCAGGCAGGCGCGGCTCGCTGCTTGCGATCGTTGAGACGGCGTTCTTACCGGGCGCGGCTTCGCTGCACGTGATCCGCGTGTGCGAACGGTATTACGTGGTTGGTCGCAGCGGCGCGCACATCGAAGCGCTCGCCGAAATCCCCGCCGAAGCCGTCGCGTTGCAGCAGAATCGCGGCACGAAGCCTGTCGGCCCGCAGTTCGTCGCGTTGCGAGACGCCTTCGAGCGGCTACGGCGCCCGTCGCGCTAATACGCTTGCTACGTGCGAATCGTCATCGCCGATGATGCCCCCGCACTACGCGCCGTCTTACGCCGTCTTTTGGAGCGTACCGGGCACGATGTCGTCGGCGAGGCGGACGACGAAGCGACTTTGGCCGCTGCGGTGCGCGCCCTACTGCCGGACGCCGTCATCATCGATGGGCGGCTGCCGCCGAGCGGCGCTCCCGCGACGATCGTGCTCTTGCGCTCAGGCACTCCGTTGCTTGCCATCTATGTCATAGCGGCATTGCGCGAAACGGCCGTCGTTAAGGCAGCGACCGCGGCCGGCGCGTCCGGCGCAATTTTGCGGCCCTTCCTCGCGACGCAGATTGCGGCTGCGCTCGAGGGAGCACGCTAACTGCGGGCGCCCCGCAACCTCAAGATGCTTCACGGGTGGCATTCGCGAAAACGACGCTCATGGCTGAGGGACCCGGTCTCGAGACGTACGCGCATCAGAACTCGACGGGCGGAGCGCTCTGCGGAGATGCGCAGGCGAACGTACCGCACGACCGGGCGTTCAAGCGCACGTTGCTCTTCGTCGCCATTGCCGCGGCATCGGCCGGCCTCGCGTTCGCCGTCGTTCGCGCGACGTTGATGCGAGCTCCGGCGGATCCGACGACCGAGCGTATCCAACAGTTGATCGATGAAGCGAACCGCCTGCTCAAGGCGCTCGACGAGAAAAAACCGGATTAGAAAGCGCCTGTGATGACTTCGAGCGGTACCGCCGGCGCGGCCGTGGCGCCGGCACTCGCGCCCGGCGACATCGTCGAGATCGTCTGCACCGACCTGATAGCGAAAACCGGGCAAGCCGTCGGGCGGGCCGGCGGCATGGTCGTCTACGTTCTCGGTCCCGTGCCGCCGGAACGTGCGCGGGTGCGGATCGAGACGGTCAAAGCGAAATACGCCGTCGCCGACCTCGTCGAATTGCTCGACCGCTCTCCCGATCGCGTCGAACCGTTCTGCGGCGTGTTCGGCACCTGCGGCGGCTGCCAGGTGCAGCATCTGGCGTATGGTGCGCAACTACATTGGAAGCGCGGCATCGTCGACAACGCGTTGCGGCGTTTGGGCCGCATCGAAGACGCGCACGTCGCATTACCGGTGGGCATGGACGATCCGCGAGCGTATCGCAATAAGATGGCGCTCGTCGTCACGAAGCTGCAATCGGCGGGCACTCCGGCGGCGCCCGGAGGTTCGGTCACTCCTGCGGCGCCCGGTGGTTCGGTCACTCCTGCGGCGCTTGGAGGTTCGGTCGCTCATGCGGCTCCCGCGCAAACGGTTTTAGGTTTCTACGCCGCGCGCACCCACGATATCGTACCGATCGAAACCTGTCCGATCGTGATGCCGCAGCTCGACCGTGCCATCGCCGGACTGTGGGACGCGGCGCGGGATCCGGCCACGGCGCGCGCCTTCGACGGCGCAAGGCACGTGATCGCGCGGGCGGGCCGCTCGTCGGGTGAAGGCGTCGTATCGATTACGACCGAGCGTCCTTCGCTCGGGCTCAAAGCGGTCGCGTCGAAGTTGGCGGAAAAATTGCCGGGAACGGTCGGCATCAGTAACTCGTTCGAACCTCCGAGCGACAACGCCGTCATGGGCCGCAAGAACTCGACGCTGTTCGGCAAGGCGGAGATGCATGAGGAGATCGACGGCGTGCGCTTCCGCGTATCGCCCGCGTCGTTTTTCCAGGTCAATAGCGAGATGGTCGGCAAGATTTTCGCGCATCTGGCGCCGCAGGTGCGCACGGTCGAGCGCATTATCGATTTATACTGCGGAGCCGGGACGTTCACGCTGTTTTTTGCGAAGCACGGCGCACGGGTCGTCGGCATCGAAGAAAACCCGCATGCCGTGCGGGAAGCGCGCGCCAACGCCGTCCTCAACGGTTTGGAGGCGAAAACGACGTTCGTCAACGGACGAGTGGACGCGATGCTGCGCGCCAAAGCGGGCAGCGACGCGCTCGCGGCCGCGGACGTCGTGTTCCTCGATCCGCCGCGCAAAGGCAGTGACGAAATGACGCTCGATACTCTCGTGCGCGCGCGCGTGCCCCACGTGTGGTATCTTTCGTGCAACCCGGCGACGCTCGCGCGCGACCTCGCCCAGCTGGTAGCCGGCGGATACCGGGTTGGGGCCGTCCAACCGTTCGATATGTTTCCGCAAACCGGTCACATCGAGGCGCTCGCCGCCGTGCACCGCGCGGATCTCGCTCCGCTCATTCCGATTGTGGAGGGCTAACCTTGGCATCCGGCGACATCGACGTCGCGTACGTCGCTAGGTTGGCTCGCATCGCGCTGACCCCGGCGGAAATCGAGCGCTTCGGCGCGCAACTCGGAGTTCTGCTCGAGCATGTCGGCGCTCTCGAAGACCTGCCCGTTGCCGACGTTGCCGCGACCGCCCAAGTCATCCCGCAGAGCAACGTGATGCGGGACGACCTAAGCGTTCCTTCGCTCGACCGGGAAGTCGTGCTCGAAAGCGCGCCGCAGCGCGAGGGGTCGTATTTCCGCGTGCCGCGCATTATCGCGGAGCAAGCGTGAACGCCGACGCGACGGCGGTCGAGATCGCGCGTGCGGTCAATGCGCGCGAACTTTCGGCAGTCGAGGTCGCAGAGGCGATGCACGCCCGCATCGTGCGGCGCGACGGTCCGATCGGCGCGTACCTCGTCGAAACGGCGGACCTCGCGCGAGCGCATGCAGAGCGCGTCGACGCTGCGGTGCGCGACGGCAAGCATCTACCCTTGGCCGGCGTTGCGCTGGCCGTAAAAGACAACATGTGCTTGACCGGCACGTCGACGACGTGTGCGTCGAAAATACTGAGCGGCTGGGTTGCGCCGTATACCGCGACGGCGGTGCAGCGCTTGCTCGATGCGGGTGCCGTTCCGCTCGGCAAAACGAATCTCGACGAGTTCGCGATGGGAAGCTCGTGCGAAAACAGCGCCCTGCAGAAGACGGTGAATCCGTGGGATCGCGGACGCGTGCCCGGCGGCAGTTCGGGCGGCAGCGCGGCGGCTATCGCGGCGGGCGTGGCGACGGCCGCTCTCGGCAGCGATACCGGCGGCTCGATTCGCGAGCCCGCGGCGTTCTGCAACGTGGTCGGTTTTAAACCGACGTACGGCCGAGTGTCGCGCTACGGTTTGATCGCATTCGCTTCGAGCCTCGATCAAATCGGCCCCATTACCAAAACCGTCGAGGACGCGGCGTTGCTGTACGACGTCATGGCGGGCAAGGACCGCATGGACTCGACGACGGTCGAGCGCGAGGTAGAACCCGCGGCGACGTCGTTGCGAGAAGATCTGGAAGGCGTGCGCGTCGGCATCGTGGACGAGTTCGGACTCGGCAAGCTCGAGCCCGACGTGCGCGCGGTGTACGAACGCGCCTATGCGGATCTCGAGCGGCTCGGTGCCCGGCTCGTGCCTGTCCGCTTGCCGACGGCGGACTACGGAGTCGCGACGTATTACTTAATTGCGCCCGCCGAATGTTCGTCGAATCTGGCGCGTTTTGACGGGATGAGGTACGGGCTGCGCGTCGAGGGCGCGGACGTCGGCGCCACGTACGAAGCGACGCGCGCGGCCGGCTTCGGTGACGAAGTCAAACGCCGCATCCTGATCGGCACGTACGCGCTTTCGAGCGGCTATTACGATGCTTATTACGTGCGCGCGCAGAAAGCTCGAACGCTGATCGCGGCCGATTTTCAAAAAGCGTTTTCCGAGTGCGACGCGATCGCGTGTCCGGCGGCCGCGTCGCCCGCCTTCGAGTTCGACGCGAAAGCGGATCCCGTCAGTATGTATCTGATGGATTATTATACGATTCCCATGTCGCTTGCGGGCTTACCGTCGCTGTCGGTTCCTTGCGGTTACGTCTTCTCGCCACAGGGCGCACCGTTGCCGCTCGGCCTCGAACTCAGCGCTCCGCTCTTCGCCGAACGTACGCTGCTCGGTATCGCGCATGCCTACGAACGCGGGACGCAGCACGCGCGAGCGCACAGCATTCCCGCGGACGTCGACGGCGGAGTCGCGGTATGAGCGCGACCCTCGAGCGCGAAGCGTTATCGATCGACGGAACGCCGTATGAAGCGGTGATCGGCATCGAATGTCACGTGGAATTGAAGACGGCGACCAAGATGTTTTGCGGTTGCCAAAACATTTTCGGCGCCGAACCGAATACGAACGTTTGCCCCGTGTGTCTCGGGTTGCCGGGCGCGCTGCCGGTCCCCAATCGCCTTGCGATCGAATTGCTGATCAAAGCCGGCCTCGCGTTTGATGCGGACATTCCCGCGTATTCCAAATTCGATCGCAAGAATTATTTCTATCCGGACATGCCCAAGGACTATCAAATTTCGCAGTACGATACGCCGCTCACGCAAGGCGGAACGGTCGCGTTTTGGCTGCCTGACGGAACGCCGGGCACGTGCCGGCTCACGCGCATCCATCTCGAAGAAGATACGGGCAAGTCGACGCATGCCGGATCGCGCGACGGGCGGATCGCGGGCAGCACGCATTCGCTCGTCGACTTCAATCGCGCCGGTGTGCCGCTCATGGAATGCGTGTCGGAGCCCGATATCCGTAGCGCCGACGCCGCGGTCGCTTATCTCGAAGCGTTGAAGCGCACGTTCGTCGCGCTCGGCATCAGCGACGTCAAAATGGAAGAAGGCTCGCTGCGCTGCGACGTCAATCTATCGCTGCGCCCGGTCGGCCGTACCGAATATGGAACAAAAACCGAAATCAAAAACATGAATTCGTTCAATTCGGTGCGGCGCGCGATCTCGAGCGAGACGCTGCGGCAAGCGACCGTGTTGCGTAGCGGAGAGCGCATCGTGCAGGAGACACGCGGCTGGGATGAAGCCGCGGGCGTTACGCATTCGATGCGCAGTAAAGAGCAAGCGCACGATTATCGCTATTTCCCCGATCCCGATTTGGCCCCGATCGAGTTCGCGTCTGACGACGTCGAACGCATGCGTCGCGAACTCGGGCCGCTGCCGCAAGCGCGGCTCGAGCGCTTGCTCGCGAGCGACAAACTCAAACTCGATCAAGCGCAGCAAATTCTCGATACGCCCGGCATGTTCGAGTACTACGCTGCGGCCGTCGGCATGTCCGGAAAGCCTCAAGCGACCGTGAATTTTCTGCTCGGCGATTTGTCGCGGCTCGCGAACGAGACGGGGACGCCGATTTTTTCATCCGGGATGACGCCGGAAGCGCTCGCCGAACTCGTCGACTTGAACGAATCGCGCGGCATCACTTCGAAGACCGCGAAAGATGTGCTCGCGCGGGTCTGGGTCGAGAGCGGCTCGCCCAAGGCGATCGTCGCCGCCGAGCGACTCGGCCAAGTCGGCGACGCCGGCCTAATCGACGCGTTGGTTGCCGAGACGATCGGCGCGAACGCGAAGACCGCGGACGATTATCGCGCGGGCAAAACGAAGGTCATGGGTTTTCTCGTCGGTCAGGTCATGAAGCGAAGCGGCGGTACGGCGGATCCGCAGTTGGCGGAAGCGCGGCTGCGGGCCGCGCTCGGCGGAACCGCCGGCTAGCGCCGATGCCGACCGCTGAAAAACATCGCGCGTTACCGGCGCTCGTGCTGCTGTCCGCCATTTGGGGCTATAATTGGGTCGTCATGAAAGGGGCGATGGTCGGCCTTGGCCCCCTCACGTTCGGAGCGCTGCGCACGGGACTCGGGGCGCTACTGCTGGTTGCGTATTTTGGCGCAACGCGCACGCGGCTTAGGCTTCAAGCGCCCGGTGGCGTGGCGTTGCTCGGCCTCTTGCAAACGACGGCGTTCGTGACGTTCTCGAGTATGGCGATCGCTACGGGCGGCGTCGGCAAAGCTGCCGTGCTGATTTACACGATGCCGTTTTGGACGATCGTGCTCGCGTGGCTCGTGTTGCGCGAACGCCCCCGCGAGTTGCAGTGGCTTGCAATCGCGATGGGGCTGGTCGGCCTCATCTTCGTGCTCTATCCGCTCGATCTGAAACATCAGCTCGCGAGCAAACTGTATGCGAGCGTCGGCGGTTTCTTCTGGGCCGGCAGCATGGTGTATGCGAAGTGGTTCCGGCCACGGGTCGCCCTCGATCTTCCGTCGCTGACGACGTGGCAAATGATTTTCGGTGCCATTCCGCTCGTGTTGGCGGCGGCGTTCGCGCACGAGATGACGCCGCATTGGACACCGTACGTCATCTTCGCCGTCGCCTATAACGCCGTACTCGGTACTGCGATCGGGTGGTTGCTGTGGTTGTACGTCGTCGGCAAATTGCCGGTGGGCGTTGCCGGCGTCGCGTCGCTCGCGATTCCGCTCATCGGGGTCGGCACGGCCTGGCTGCAACTCGGCGAGGTGCCGAGCCCAAGCGAACTCGTCGGCGTTGCGTTCATCAGCGCCGCGCTCGGTACGCTCGCACTGCAAGGGCAATTCGACGCGCGGCGCGCGCGCTTCGCGGCTTTACAGCCGGCCGTCGAAGCGTGAGTCCCCGCGTGGAACTTGCCGACGCGCGCAGTCTCGAGGTCCTCGACTTCCCGGCGGTGCGCGCTATGCTCGCCAAAGCGACGCTGACCGATCGCGCGACGGCCCGGGCGCTCGCGCTCGTACCCGGGGTCGACGTGGCGCTCG
>JALYUE010000067.1 GCA_030853925.1 Vulcanimicrobiota bacterium
CGACGCGCGTGGCCGCAGGCAGCGCAGCCCGCAGCGCCGCGACGTCTTCCGCCCGGGCGCACGACACGAGCGCCGGCCCGAAGCGCTTTGCTTGGTCGACGAGTTCGGATACGCGCGAACCCGCCGCGAGCGCTGTAATCGCAAAACGGTCGGCGTGCCGTGCGACCACGTCGAGCGTCTGCGTTCCGATGGAACCGGTCGACCCGAGGATAGCGACCTTCGTCACCTTAGAGATGCGACACGTGATGCGTCGCCCAGAGTGCCGCGTAAAATGCAATTCCTCCGAACAGATATGAGTCGAGGCGGTCGAGGATGCCGCCGTGCCCCGGCATAAAATTACCCGCATCTTTGACGCGCGCATCGCGCTTGAACGCCGACTCGACGATGTCGCCGGCTTGTGCGGCGACGCTCGTGAACGCACCGACCACCATGCCGTCCCACCATGCGATGTGCAGTATCCCGACGGCGCCGAGCGACGCGCCGATGGCGACCGACGCGAGAAAACCGCCGAAGGCGCCTTCCCACGTTTTCTTCGGCGAGATCGACGTCAGCGGCGTGCGGCCGACGAGCTTCCCAGCGATCATCGCAAAGATGTCGGTAAACGCGATCGTAACGATGCACGCGACGACCCACGCAGCGCCGACGCCGGGCAGATTGCGCAGCGCGAGGAAGTACGACGCGAGCCACCCGATATACAGCACGCCGAAGACCGTCGAAGCGCTCCGCGCGAAGTATCCCTGGCGCTCGCCGACGAGCGAAAATCCGAGCGACGCGACGATCGTAGAAGCGAGCAGCATACGTTCGTAGGTATGCTGCAGGCCGACCGCCGCGAGGACGATGTACACCGTGACGGCTATCGCGGCGACGGGAAAGATCAGCTCTTGACCTTTACGTGCCGTTAACCCGGCCAGTTCCCAGAGTGCTCCGAGCGTTATCGCGAGCACGACGACGGTAAAGGTCGGCACCGTAGCGACCGACCCGAGCGCGACGGCTGCGAGCAGCAATCCGCTCGCGATGCGGCGTCCGAGGTCGCCCTCGTGCGTCGCGCCCGATGCGGTGGCCGTCACGAACCTCCGCCGGCCCGAGCGCGCTCGGCGCGGCGCGTTCGAAACGTCTCGATGGCGCGTGTGAAATGCGCGCGGTCGAAATCCGGCCAAAACGTATCGGTCAGATACAGCTCGGCGCCCGCGAGTTGGTACAGCAGAAAATTAGAAAGACGCGATTCGCCGCCGGGACGTATCAGTAATTCGGGATCCGGCATACCCGCCGTCGAAAGCGAAGCCGCGATCAGCGCCTCGTCGATCGCTTCGGGATCGAGCTTCCCGGCGGCGACCCGCTCGGCGATCGTCGCGATCGCAAGCCGTAATTCTGCGCGCGCGCTGTAATTCACGGCGAGGTTTAGGAGTAAACCATCGTTGCCGGCCGTTCTTGCGGCCAGCGCATCGAGCGCTTCGCGGGAGGCGCGCGGCAATGCCGCATATTGGCCGATGATTCGGACGCGCACGTTGTTGCGGTGCAATTCGGCAAACTCGCTGCGCGCGAAATACACGCACAGATCGAGCAGCAAAGAAATCTCGGTTTTGTCCCGCTTCCAATTTTCGGTCGAGAATCCGTAGACGGTCAGCATCGGGATGCCGAGATCGCTCGCCGCGCGCGTTACGTGGCGCAGCGCGACGATGCCGCGCCGATGTCCCTCGATCGCCGGCAATCTGTTCGCATGCGCCCAGCGCCGGTTGCCGTCCATGATGATCGCAACGTGGCTCGGTAACGGGCCCGACTGCACGACGTCCGTGGACTCCAAGGACCCGGCGTTCAGCGCACCACCTGCGCGGATTCGCTCGGGAGTCGTTCGTAGCGCTCGTAGCCCGCGACGATTTCACGCCCGGTGTCGCGTTCGGCGACGCGCAGCACGCGTAAGACACCGACGCCGAGTGCCGGATACGGCGGCCGCAGCACGTGCAGACGCAGCGGCCGGCCGCCGAGTAGCGCTCGCGCTTCGCATTCGGGCAACAACGCGAGCGACGACGCGCCGGCCGGATCATCCATCCGATTTCCGTTGTTGATGGTGCCGTAAAACCCTGGTACGGCTTGCCGTTTGCGAGAATGTGACGAGCGGCGTCGAACGGCACTAGCATGACTGAGCCTCATTCGGCGCGTCCCCCGCACGCGGTCGTCGACATCGGATCGAATTCCGTGCGGCTCGTCGTATATGACGGGCTAGACCGCGCGCCGTTTCCGCGCTTCAATGAAAAATCGCTTTGTCGCCTCGGCGCGGGTCTTGCGGAAACGGGAGAATTGTCGGCCGACGGGTTCCGCCGCACGCTCGCCGCTCTGCGCCGCTTCGCCGCCGTCGCGGGCGCCATGGACGTGCCGGGTATCGACGTCATCGCGACGGAAGCCGTCCGCCGCGCTTCGAACGGCGGCGCTCTGGTCGCGGCAATCGAGCGCGAAACCGGTCTCGCCGTGCGCATCATCAGCGGCGCCGAGGAAGCTCGTTACGCCGCGCTAGGCGTGATCGCCGGATTCTACCGTCCGGCGGGCGTCGTCGGCGACATGGGCGGCGGTAGCCTCGAAGTCGCGACAATCGCCGAGGGACGCGTCGGCGAAGGTTCGGCGAGCATGCCGCTCGGAGCGTTGCCCGTTCAAGCGTTGCTGACGCAGTCGAGCGTCGAAGCGCGCCGGCGCGTCGACGCCCTGCTCGCCGAGAGCTTGCCGCCCGACTTCCGCCGCGCGACGTTCTATGCGATCGGCGGAGGCTGGCGAGCGTTTGCGCGGGCACACATGCTTTCGGTCGACGCGCCCGTGCGCGTCGCGCACGGTTATGCGCTCGACGCATCCGTGGCGCGCGAATTCGCGAAGACGCTGTGGCGCCCGGCCGTAGGACGCTCGCCCGAAGGGCGGC
>JALYUE010000152.1 GCA_030853925.1 Vulcanimicrobiota bacterium
GCGACGATCAGCAGCCGTCGCCCGCCGTCTTCGACGACCGAAACGGCCGCGGCTTGCAGCGCGAGCGACGGCGGCAGCCGTGTTTCCAGCGGCTTGCGTGCTCGAGAGGCGGCGAATCCGGTCACGCGGTCACGCGGGCACGCGCGGGAGCATAGTCACGTCGTTTCCATTGGGCGAATTCGTGCGAGCCGAACGGCAAGGAATTATATGTTAATCATCATATCATCTATCGCATGGAATCCGTCAAGATTTTGCAAAGCGATCCGAGCGCTGCCGCGGAGGCTTTTCTGCGGCCGCTGCGACAGCCGCCGGCGGCGCGCCACGTCCTGCCGATTACTCCAGGCCGCGATGCTGCATTTTTAGACGGCAGCGTTTCGGCGACGCATTACGGCGTAGGCCGCGTCGTCATACTCGTTCACGGCTGGGAGGGGAATCGCTCGGATCTCTTGGCGTTCGTCGATCCGCTCGTCGAGCGCGGGTACTCGGCCCTCGCGATCGACTTACCGGCTCACGGCGCGTCGCAAGGCGACATGACTTCGATCCCGGAGCTGGGCCTAGCGCTAGCCGCTATCGGTACGGAAATCGGCACGCTTGCGGGCGCGATCGCACACTCGGTCGGAACGGCGGCGACCGCGCTAGCTATCTCGCGTGGATTGCAAACGCGCCGCCTCGTGCTGATCGCTCCCCCGGCGAATTACGGCGCCTACGTTCGTGCATTTATGGCCGCAAACGTCGAAGCGAGCGCGCACGCTGAATCTATCGCCGAAGTCCGGCGTCGCATTGGGATCGACGCGGACGATGTGGATACGCCGACGTTTCTTGCGAACTCTTCGGTCCCCGGCTTGATCTTGCACTCAACCGACGATCGTGTCGTCAACATTGCCGACGCACGTGCGATAGCGGACGCTTGGCCTGCGGCGCGGCTCGTGGAATTCGCGGGTTTAGGTCACCGTCGTATCCTTTCAGATTCCGGCGCTATCGCGCAAGCCGCCGATTTTATCGCGTCCCAAGAGAACGACGAATGACCCGCTACGCAAAAGGGCACAAAACGCAATCTAAGCAGCACATTCTCGACGCTGCGGCAGCACTGTTTCGCCGCGACGGGCTCGACGCCGTCGGCATAGCGTCTCTCATGGAGGCCGCAGGTCTCACGCACGGCGGTTTTTACGCGCATTTTGCTTCCAAGGCGGCTTTGGAAGGCGAAGCGATCGCCGTCGGTCTCGCCGAAACGACCGCGAGGCACCGCGTCGCCGGCGCTAGCGCACAGCCGGGCAAGGGGTTGGAACGCATCGTTAACCGCTACTTATCCCGCACGCATCGGGACGGTCGCGAGCGCGGCTGCGTTATCGCGTCGCTTGCGCCGGAGGTTGCCCGCCGTGCCGCGCCGACGCGTTCTGCATTTACAAGGGGCGTGCGCGAGTTGCTCTCGCTGCTCGCCGAACACACGACTTCCAAGCCCGATTCGGCTGCGCTGCAGGTTCTCTCGACGCTCGTCGGTTCGCTGCAGCTCGCGCGCGCCGTCGACGATCCCGACCTTTCAAACGCGTTCTTGCGCGAGGGTAAGCGGGCGGCGCTGCAGCTCGGAGGTTTCGAGGATCGTTGAACGCGGCGCTCGCCGTTATTGAAAGCGTAGCGGCAGCGTCGTGGGTCCGTCGATGCCGAGGCCGACTTGCCACGTCGGCTCACCATCTCGCACGATGCTTCGGAAGCGTGTCGACAGAACCGCTAGCGCCTCTTCCATCTCGGCGCGTGCCAGCCACATGCCGAGGCAGCGGTGGATCCCGCCGCTGAACGTCAAGTGCTGAGCCGGCCGCTCCGTCGTAATATCGAAGGGCGCCGGTCCGAACACGTCTTCGTCGGCATTGGCCGATGCGAGAAAAAGTTGAAATAGCGTACCTCTCGGAAAAGCGACACCGTGATACGTCACCTCATCCGAGGCGATGCGCGACACGAGAGAAATCGTCGGCTGGAGGCGCATCATTTCGTCGATGGCCCGCGACGCGAGCTCGGGTTTTTCGCGAAGCCGCGTCCACTGCTCCGAGTGCTCGGAAAATGCAATGATACCGAGCGCCATTTGATTGCGGGTCGTGTCGTTGCCGGCAAAAATTAATCCGACGACCATGCTGCGCAGCTCGGCATCCGTCAGTCGCTCGCCCTCGGCTTCCGCTGCAACCAGGGCCGAAACGAGATCGTCGCCCGGCGTTACGCGGCGATCGGCGATCACGTCGTCCGCGCACGCATAGAGGGCGAGCAGCGCCGTCTCGGCTCGCTCGCGCGTCTCGGGTTCTCCGATGTGTTGGCTGAAGATCAATCCCAAGTCGGAGGCCCAGCCGTAAAATGCCGAGCGCCGATCGTGTGGAACGCCGAGCATCTCGCAGATGCCTTCGAGGGGGTAAGGTTCGCTGAACGCGGACATGAATTCGCAGCGTCCGTCCGCCCGGAATTCGGCGACTAGACGTTCGGCCGTCGCGCGAAAGTATGGTCGCAGGCGCTCGACCATCGGCGGTGTGAATGCCTTCGCGACGAGGCGCCGTAAACGCGTGTGTTCCGCGCCGTCCATGTTGAGCATCGTGCCCGTCCACCAATCGACGAGCGGACCCTCCGTAACGCCGCGCATAGCGAGAATGACGCGCGAAGCTTGTTGAAGCCGCCCGTCGCGAAGCATCGCCGCACAGTCGGCGTAACGAAGCACGGCATAACCCATGTCCGAGCGCGCCATCCAATGCGACGCGCGCAGCGCCCGAAAACTTTCCGACGTTACCGAGAGATCCGGAGCTTTAAAATCGAGGTACGGCAGTTCGGCGATTTGCATGCACGACTCCTTACGGTATGCGCTACATCGATGTCGCGAGCGAAGAGTGCGAAGGTTCAGCTCGCGACGCCGCCTTCATTCCGTTCCCGCTCGTCGTATTGGACCGAGCCACGCGCTCCGTCGCGAACCGCTGCGTTTTTCGATCATAGCGCGGCTGTCCGAGCACACGCGTGCAAACTGGCGAACCAGTAGTCTGAGCGCACCGGAGCGCTACCTCAAGCATTTGTTACCGCCCTCCGGCGACGTCGAGGATGGTGCCGGTGACGTACGAGGCCGCAGGCGATAGCAGCCACACGATCGCCTCCGCGACTTCGTCCGCCGTGCCGACGCGCCGGAGCGGAATACCGGGCGCTAGCGCCGCGACCCGGCCTTCGCGCCCGCTCGCGTGAATGTTCGTCTCGATGAGGCCCGGAGCGACGGCATTGACGCGGATGCCGTCGTGCGCGACCTCGATAGCGAGCCCGCGCGTGAACGTGTCGATCGCGCCTTTACTCGCAGCGTAATGAACCCACTCACCCGCTCCGCCGAGTCGCGCCGCCCGCGACGAGAGGTTGACGATCGCTCCGCCCGCCCCGCCGCGCGAGCGTGCCATGCGACGAACCGCTTCCCCCGCGCAGAGGAAAGCGCCCACAACGTTGACCGCAAGCGTGCGTTCTAGGGTGGCGCGCGAAAGATCGGCAACGCACGCTGCGCCGCCCGTGATGCCGGCATTGTTGACGAGTCCCGCGACGGGTCCCAGCTCCCGGTCCGCGCGCGCGAACACGGCGGCGACCTCGGATTCCAGGGCGACGTCGCCTCGCACGGCGAGTGCGCGGCCGCCGCTCGCAGCAATCGCCTCCGCAATGCCTTCCGCAGCTTCGCGGTCGCGCGAATAGTTGACGGCCACCGCGTACCCGTGCCTCGCGGCTAGCCGGGCGGTTGCGGCACCGATTCCGCGGCTCGCGCCCGTAACGACCAGTGTCCCGCGGCCGGTCATACGCGACGTCGCGCGCGCAGAACCGCGTCCGCGATGCTGACGGTTTGCCCGGCGCGGTCGATCGCCTCGCGCGAGCGGGCAGCATCGACGATGATGTCCCAGTGCTGCGGTTCGAGCAGCGCGCCGACTTCCGCCGCGGTGTAAAACAGTTCGGGTAGTGGCGGGCGCGGCATCGTCGTCTCGAGGTCGGAAGGGTGATGGCCGACGACGAGCAGCGAACCGTTTGGTTCGACCGCTGCGGCGAGCCGGCGGAACATGTCTTCTCGCGGCAATTTCGGTACGTGCATGAACTGCACCGAAACGAGATCGTAGTAGCCGGTCGGCACCCACGTCGCGAGGTCCGCCCGTAGCCATTCGATGCGCCGAGCTACGTCGGCGTCGATTGCGACCGCGCGTGCGCGTGCGAGCGCAACTGCGGAGATGTCGACCGCGACGACGCGCCAGCCGCGCTCGGCCAACCAGATCGCGTCCGCGCCTTCGCCGCAGCCGGCATCGAGCGCGGTGCCGGGAGCGAGCTCCGAGACCTCGCGGACGAGCTGACCGTTCGGTTCCCCGGACCAGACGGCGCTGCGCGAGCGGTACCTCTCGTCCCAGAAGTGAGCGCCGAACTCGCTTGACACGAACCCTTTCTTCGTCGCTCGAGCGGCCCAAAGCCGCTCGTTGCGGGCTCAGGAGCCGGGCCGAGGCCTCGGCAAGCCGCACGCTAGGGCGTTGTAAATGAGGCGGCGACGGTACGAATACCTTTGTGCTTTAGTAGCGCGCGCTACCAAGCGGCGTCACCCCTTGCATCGAGGACTCGCTGCCCACATTCAAAATTTGGCTCGTATGATGATCGAACTGCGTGAATTTCTCACGCTTCCGTATGCCGAGCTGGAAGAGCTGAACCTCGTCGCTAAGGAGCAGCGCAAAAATCGCGTGCCCATGCACGAGCTGCAAGAACAGCGTCTGAAATACCTGAGCGACGAAAAGCGCATCAAGGCGGTGACCGTCATGTTCAGCGACCTCGAGGGCCGGCTGCACATGCTCGACTACGACAAAAAATTTCTCATCAAATCGAGCGATAACTTAACGTTCGACGGTTCGTCGATCCGCGGTTTCACGGCACAAAAGGAAAGCGACCTGCGGCTTTTTATCGACTGGGGCGCGTTTTACTGGGGCCCGTCGGATGTTTTCGGCGCGGGCAAAGTGCTCGTGTTCGGGCAAGTGATCGATAAAGACGGTTCGCCGTTCTCCGCTGACATGCGCGGAGTTCTCAACAAACTCTCGACGGACCGCTTCGAAAGCGACGGTTACACGCTCAACGCGGCGAACGAAATCGAAGGGTTCGTGTTCAAGGGCTTGGATGCGGAACAGCACTATTACGAAACGCGCAAGTTCGAGTACGTCAACACCGGCGGCTATTACCATTCGTTGCCGGGCGATCAGCTGCGCGTCTTCATCGATACGGTCGCCGAAGTGCAGCGCGCCATGGGCTTTGAAAACGAGAAAGACCATCCCGAGGTCGCGCCGTCGCAATTCGAGGTCAACTATAATTACGGCGAGGTGACGGCGGCTGCCGACACGATCCAGTTATATAAACTGATTTGCCGGCAAGTTGCAACGAAACTCGGGCTCTCGGCGAGCTTCTTGCCGAAACCCGTCGTGGGCGTCAACGGCAGCGGCATGCACACGAACGTATCCGTAAGCAAGGGCGGCAAGAATTTATTCTGGGACGCGAACGGCGAGGAACGCCTCAGCTCCTTCGGATGGGGTTTTATCGACCGCATCTTGTCGCGCGGTATCGACACGTGCCTGGTCTTCAATTCCAGCG
>JALYUE010000164.1 GCA_030853925.1 Vulcanimicrobiota bacterium
GTCCACGATACTTCCAGGCATATCGGTGTCGGCGTTCGTACCGAACTGCGGTTAGAGAGCCGCCTTGAACGCCACGATTTGGTCGGCTTCGCGGTGGTTCGTCCAAAAGCGTTCGCCGTCGTAGGCGAGTGCGCGCGCGGAAAAACCAATGCGCGCGATTTCGTCAACCTGCGGCGTGCCGCCGCGCGCGTCGACGCGCGTCAAGAAGTATTCGTCGCTGTCTTCGGCGTCGGTCGTCACGCAATAGAAACGTCCGCCGACGACGACTTGCCCGCACACGCCGTGGCCGACGTCGATCGTGGTACCGACGTGGCCGCGCTCGTCGAGAGACAAAATGCGCTTGTTGTACCACTGGCTGACGTAGAGCCGGTCGCCATCGAACGACAGGTGTGAGCCCGTATCGTCGGGGCACGGCAGCGCCTCTTGGCTTTTGAAACCGTGGCCCGGTACGAAGCGCCGGATGATACGCGCATCGTCCGTCTCGCCGCAGAGCACGCGCAATTCGTCGCCGACGACGGTCATGCCCCACGGCGTACCGGGCGCGACGGCTTCTTCGCGTACGGTCCACGTGCGCGGATCGAGCGCGTACAAGCGGCACGTATCGCGCGAGCCCATCCACAGCGCTTCACCGTCGTAAGCGAGCGACTGGGGCCGCGGGGCCGGGGACGGGAGACGCAGCAGTTCCTCGACGTTGTGCATGCTGCCCCGGTTCGCAAGGGCAGCCCGCAGACCATGCCGCCAGCTATTTGTCAACGAACGGCCACAGCCACGCAGCACCACGTACGCCGCTCGAATCACCATGCACCGCGCGCCGAACGGGCGTGCTCACAACGTCCGAAAACACGTAGTCTCTCAGACGCTGCGACGCCCGTTCGGCGAGGCCGGCAACGTTCGACACGCCGCCGCCCAGAACGATCGCATCGGGATCGAGCAGATTGATCACACACGCGAGCGCGCGCGCCAGCCGGTCGATATACCGCTCGAGGCTGAACCCGGCGGCCACGTCGCCTGCGGCCGCTTCGTGCGCGATCGTGGGCGCATCGAGCGCGCCGCCGTTGCGCGCCACGTGATCGCGCGCGAATGCAGGACCCGAAAGAAACGTTTCGATGCAACCACGCTTGCCGCAATAACACACGCGGCCGGGCAGTTCGTCCGCTTGCGGCCAGGGCAAGGGGTTATGGCCCCACTCGCCGGCGATTGCGTTGTGCCCGCTAAGCGGCCGCGCATCGAACACGATCCCTCCGCCGACGCCCGTTCCCAAGATCACGCCGAACACGCACGGCAGACCGGCGCCCGCGCCGTCGACCGCCTCCGAAAGCGCGAAGCAATTCGCATCGTTGGCAAGGCGAATTTCGCGGCCCAGCGCAGCAGTCAGATCCCGTTCGAGCGGTTTGCCGATGAGAACCGTGCTGTTGGCGTTTTTGATGAGACCCGTCGCCCGAGAAACGGCGCCGGGAGTGCCGATGCCGACGCTCGCACGTTCGCCGATCTCCGCCTCGGCGGCAACGACGAGTTCGCGGATCGTCCCGATAATGCGCTCGTAATCGCTCGCGGGGGTCGGGACGCGCCGCCGTACGAGCGTGCGTCCGGCGTCATCGAAAGCCGCGATTTCGATCTTCGTTCCGCCGAGGTCGACTCCGATGCGCGGCGTCACCGGGAGCGCTCGCTCGCGCAGCGCTGCACCGGAAACGGGTGCAGCGGCGGCTCGGCGACTCGCGCGGTCTTGCCGTTCGCATAACGTAGCGTCGCGGGCTCGCCGCTCGCCCACGCGAGCGCGTCGAGCGTAGCCGGCACGCCGACGTATTTTGGAAAATCCGGCGCCGCGATCAAGGCTCCGGTCACGACGTGCAAGAGCGCGCGATTGCGCTCGACGTTACCCGGCGTGAACGGTCCGCGGACGTCGACGAGAATCCAATGCTGGTTCGGTGAAAACTTCGGACCCGTCGCACCGAAGGTCACGAACTGATAGCCGGGACATACGCGCGCCGTCGAGACGACGCGGCCGTCGCTATCGACGAGCAGCGAGTCGTTCGTGACGGACACGTGCAGATTCGGCGGAAGCAGGGTGGCACCGAGCAGCGTCACAAAGGACAGCGTCGCGGCGAACGCGACGGCGAGCGCTTTCAGCGGTTGACGTTCGCCATACCGGCGTCCGTGTAGCGCCCGCCCGCGGTGACGCCGTGCGGGAACGCCGCGTCGAGTTCCGCCAGGTCGCTGCCGTCGAGCGCGACGTCGAGCGCGCGCGCGTTCTCTTCCACGTAGCGCGGCCGTTTGGTGCCGGGAATCGGAACGATGTCGTTGCCGCGCGAGAGCAGCCACGCAAGCGCGATCTGCGACGGCGTCGCGTTCTTCTTCTTCGCGAGCGCGCTGACGGCGGTCACGAGAGCGAGATTGCGTGCGAAGTTATCGCCTTGGAAACGCGGGTGATTGCGACGCACGTCGTCCGCCGCGATATCGTCCGCCGTTTTGAATGCGCCGGTCAAAAATCCGCGGCCGAGCGGACTGTACGCGACGAACCCGATGCCGAGTTCGCGCACGGTCGGCAAGATGTCGTGCTCGACCTCGCGCGTCCACAACGAATATTCGGTCTGCAGCGCTGCGATGGGATGCACGTCGTGCGCGCGCCGCAGCGTCGCGGCGGCAGCTTCCGATAGCCCGAGAAAACGGACTTTGCCCGCCGTCACCAGTTCGCTCATCGCACCCACGGTGTCTTCGATCGGCACCTTCGGATCGACGCGATGCTGATAGTACAAATCGATCGCCTCGACGCCGAGCCGGCTCAAGCTTTTCTCGCAAGCCGCGCGCACGTAGGCGGGCGAACCGTCGATGCCGAGAAACTCTCCGGCCGGTCCGCGCACGTTGCCGAACTTCGTCGCGAGCGTGACGCGGTCGCGACGACCGGCGATCGCGCGTCCGACTAATTCCTCGTTACGTCCCGTGCCGTACATGTCGGCGGTATCGAGAAACGTCATGCCGAGTTCCAGCGCCCGATGGATCGCCGAAATACTCTCGCGTTCGTCGCGCGCGCCGTAGAATTCGGACATGCCCATACAGCCGAGGCCCAGCGCCGAGACCGTCAGGCCGCTGCGGCCGAGTTCGCGCGATTGCATTGCCATGGCAAGTGGTTTGGCAACGGACGACGCTTCTCCGGCCGCCGGTGTACCGTCCGTCGTTTGCCCGCACCGTTACTTCGTGTTGACGGAGCTTCTACCCGAGTTCACGCGCCCGGACCCGGGTACGTAAAGCCGCGCTCGTTGCCGTCGATATCGCCCGCAATGTCCACATCCGCCGTCGGCTGCAGCGTGCCTTCGATGTCGGGCAGGTTCGGCGCTGCCGGCGAGCCCGGGCCCGCTTCGGAAACGTCGCTTTCGGTGGCTTGCTCGTCTTTCATACGGGCCGTGTACCCGTCTCCGGCGGTAACGCTCGAGCAGGTGGGCGAGCGGCGGCGCCGCATCGGGGCGCGATGGCGAGTTGGCAATCGCGCGCGCTGCGCTTGGGACTACGCGCGTTCGTAAAACGGCCTTTGCAGGCGAACAGCAGCAACCGCGGTGCATCGATTGCGGCGATGCGACGCTCGGCGGGCGGCGGCGCCGCACGCTATGTGCGCGTTCCGCGCGATACGCGCATCGTGACCATCGAAGGGCCCTCACTGCGGGGCGAATGGGTTCTGCCGCGCGCTGCGTCCGAAACGTACGATCGAGCGATTCTCTACGTTCACGGCGGCGCTATGGTCGCGTGCCGGCCGGTTCAATTTCGCGCGTTTACGATTCCGCTCGCGCGCGCCACCGGCGTTCCGGTGTTCGTCGTCGACTACCGTCTCGCGCCCGAGCACCGCTATCCCGCAGCGCTCGACGACGTCGTGGCCGCGTTCGAAGCGATGACGGCGCGCATTCCCGGACGACGTATCGTCATCGCGGGCGACTCCGCCGGCGGCAACCTCGCGCTCGCCGCACTGCTGGCGCTGCGCGCGAAGCGCGGGGAACCGAAGCCGGTCGCGGGCATCGTCGCGCTGTCGCCCTGGACCGACCTCGGGGGTACGGGCGCTTCCGGCCGCGAGAACGCCCGGTCCGACGACATGCTGGTCGTCTCCGAAGGCGATGCACGCATCGCGCTCGCTTACGCCGACGAAGCCGCATTTACCGATCCCCTCGTATCGCCGCTCTATGGCGACTATTCCGGAGCGCCGCCGCTGCTCGTGTTCGCGAGTACGATCGAACTCGTGCGCGACGACGCCGTTCGGCTCGTCGAAAAAGCGCGCGCGCAAGGCGTCGACGTAGAGTTCGTCCTGGAAGCCGACATGCCGCACGTCTGGCCCGTCTTCCAGGTGATTCCTGAAGCGAAACGAGCGCTCGTGACGATGCGCGAATTTATGGAACGTTGCTGGAGCGTCGACGTTTAACCGGTAAACGAACGCTCACCGTACAGCCGCTCTCGTCGATCGAAACGTTCGGCGTCGCAGCTAACGTTTTCACCAAATACAATCCGCGGCCGCCTTCGCGATTCGGCGGCGGCAAACCGATCGCGGGAACGAATCCGCAACCTGCGTCGCTGACGGCGAACCACGGCGTTGCCGCACTCCAATCCAGCGTGACCCGTATTTCGCCGCCGGGGCCGTGCAGCGCCGCATTCGACATCAGTTCCGAAAGGACGACCGCGCACGATTCGAAATCCGACGACGGCTCGCCATAGCGGCGCAGAACGTCGAGCGCGTCGCGGCGCACCGCGCGTAGTCTCGCGAAATCGCCGGAAGAGAATCTCCAGCTCTCGCGAACGCCGGCCGGCTTACGCTGTTCCACTACTCCCGCCGCTCGAGCGGCAAGTCGTTATGGCGAACTACGGTTCGCGTCGCCGCGTCCCCGGCGCGTCATCGCCGTGAGCCGGCAAATCGAGACCGGCATCACCCGGTATATCGTCGCCATGTAAGGTTTCGACTACGGGTTCTTGCGGCGCCGGCGAGATATCGCCGGCTGCTTGGTTGTGTGAAGTATCACCGTCGGAGTTCGTGTGCATTTGTTGTTTTAATACCCAAAACGCGGCCGATTTCGGACACGCTGTGAACCGGCCGTTCGTCGGCGGCATTCGGCGGCCGGCGTACTACGAAGCAGGGCTGCCCCGGCGTCCGCCAAAGCCTGGGCAACCGTGTCGATTATGTTAGGACTCGCGGCGCTTTTAGCGATATTGGGCTCACCGTTACAGGTGGTGGACGACGCGGGCAATGCCGTCGCGGGAGCGCGCGCGGACTTCGTCGATGCACGCGGAGCGCACGCCGTCGTAGCGACCGACCGGCTGGGCGAAGCGTCCCCGCCGGCAACGTTCGACGCGGTCGCGGTCGACGTCACGAAAGCGAGCTTCGTCGCGGCGCACGTAACGCTGGCCCGCGGCACGGAGCGAGTCGTGCTCGAACGGGCGCTGCCGACGATCGGCAGCGTTTCGGTCGCGACCGGCTCGCTCCAAACGCTCCATCAATTACCGCTCGCCGCGTCGCTGCTGGATCGCGGCGCGATTGCTCTGGCACCCATAACGTCGTCGGATCAGCTCTTGCGCGCGCTGCCTGGCTCCGACCGCGTCCGCAGTAACAGCGCCTTTACGAATTACGGTCAGCTGCGCGCGTCGTTCTCGGGCGCCGGCAGCGACCGCGGCGTCGTACTCGTCGACGGCGTGCCGGCGCAAGACGCCTTCGGCGGCCAAATCGATTGGCAAGCCTATCCCGCCGGGCTGATCGAACGCGCCGAACTGCTGCGCGGAGCGGGTTCGGCGCTCTACGGTTCGGGCGCCGTGGGCGGAGTGCTCGACATCAGTACCTTTGCGCCACTCACCCGCGCGGGCGCCCCTCCGAGCGGCCGGCTGTCGCTCGCAGCAGGCTCGAATTCGAGCCTCGACGAGTCGTTTGCCGTACGTGCGGCGCTCGGGCCGACCCTCGCGGCGTCGCTATCGGGCGCGGCGACGCGCCTCGCTTATAGCGATCTGCCTCCAGCATACTCGACGCCGATCGATCGTCCCGCCATCGGTGAGAGCGGGCTCACACAAGCGCGCCTGCGCTTCGCCGACCGGCTGACGACGATCGACGCAGCCGGCCTGTTCGGCTCCGATCATCAATTCGAGGGCCGCCCCAATTACACGTTCGATCGCACGCTGCGGCAAGAGAGTTTCGATGCCTCGCACGCGCTCGGCGGCGCGCTCGCCCGCGTGACGTATTACGTCCGCGACACGACGGTTCACAACTTAAGCGATCTCTTTCCGACCAATCCCGGATCCGTGCGCTACGTGCAGCACGTTCCGAGCGACGAGAACGGTTTTTCGGCGACCCTGAGCGCCGCTCCGAGCGCGGTCGAATACGTGCTGCGCGTCGACCAGCGGCGCGTCGACGGGCGCAGCGAACAGTACGGCCCGAGCGGCGCGATGCAGGCGCTCGGGACGGGCGTGCAGTTGTCGCAGGGCGTCGCGCTGCAGGCAACCCTGCGCAGCGGCGGCTTCGAAGCGCTGGTCGGCGCGCGCGCCGATCGGCTGCGCTACGACGATCTGTCGCTGTCGCGCGCGACGGGTACGCCGCCCAAACTCGCGACGACGACCGTCGCAGGGCACGACGAAGGCGCGATTTCTCCGCGCGTCGCCTTGCGGTACGACGTCGACCGCAAGCTCGCCGTGCGGCTTTCGAGCGGCGGCGGCTTTCGCGGGCCGTATCTCAACGAACTCGTGCGCGGTTTCAACGTCGGGCCGATTTTCAATGCGCCCAATCCCAATCTCGTGCCCGAACGCAGCCGCACCGACGACGCAGGGGTGGACTACTTGCTCGGACGGGGGCGGCTCGCGTTCGACGTCATCCAGACGCGCGTCAACGACGCGATCGCATTCGTGACGATCAATCCGACGACCATGCAGCGCGCAAACGTCGATCGCACGCAAAGCAACGGCGAGACGCTGACCTACGCGCAAACGTTTGGGCCGTGCACGCGCTTGCGTGTATCCGGCACGTCGCAATATGCGCGTGTGACGAACGGACTCGCCGGCAATATTGGGAAGCGGCTCGCGTTCGTACCGAATCGTACGGCGTCTCTAGGAGTCGACGCGGCCGGCCGCGGACCGCTGTCGTTTGCGCTGGACGGCTCGTATTCCGGGCAAACGTACGCCGACGATCTCCAACAGCAGCCGCTCGGTGCCGCGCTGCTCTTCGGAGCGACGGTGCGCTTAACGACGACGACCGGTGCGACGATCGCGCTCGTCGGCAGTAACGTGACGCATCAAACGTACCTGTCGAGCATCGACCGCTACGGGCCGCCGACGACGGTGGCACTGCGCGTCGGCCTGCCGATCGGCCCGGCACCGTCACGTGCCCACCTAGTTTGCGGCACGCTGCAACAATAGATTTCTCGAGCGCGCGGGCTCGTTAGACGGCGACGGCGAGTTCCGCGAGCGCGGTTTCGAGGGCTTCGAAGCCCTGCTCGAGTTCTTCGCGCCGTATAATCAGCGGCGGCGCGATCAACACGTTGTTGTAACGCCCGAACGTGTAGACGCCGAGTTCCCGCAGACGGCGCAGCAGACTCGGGAGCGGACCATTCGACGGACCCTGCCACGGCACGAGCGGCTCGCGAGTTTCACGATCTTTCACAAGTTCGATCGCGAAAAAGGCGCCGACGCCGCGCACGTCGCCGACGACGGGCGAGCGCTGCATGACGCTTTCTAAACCGTCGCGCAACCACGACTCGATCTGACGGCCGCGCGTGTACAAGCCTTCGTCGCGATACGTCGCGAGCGCCGCGCGCGCGGCCGCCATCGCGAGCGGATGCCCCGAGTACGTGTGCCCGCAACCGAGCACGTGATCGTCGAAGTATTCGGCCAAGCCTTCGCGCAGCATCACACCGCCAAGCGGAACGTACGCGGACGTGCAGCCTTTTGCGAACGTGATAACGTCGGGCGTGACGCCGAACCGGACGCTCGCGAAACGATCGCCCGTCCGTCCAAAGCCGGTCATCACTTCATCGAAGACGAGGCATATGCCGTGGCGATCGCACAGCGCCCGCAGGCCTTCGAGGTAACCGTCCGGGTAGACGACGACGCCGTTCGTGCCGACGACCGGTTCGACGAAGATGGCAGCGACTTTCTGAGGATCCTCGAACGTCAGCACCAGCTCCAAGTGCGCGAGGGCGCGTTCGCACTCGGTCGCGGGATCCGTCGTGTAGAAGGGACTGCGGTACGGATACGGCGTGAAGAAATGCACGATGCCCGGCACGCCGGGCTCAGAGGGCCAGCGTCGGCTCTCACCGGAGAGCGTGCCCGCGCCGGGAGCCGAACCGTGAAACGAACGGTAGGCGCTTAAAATCTTCGGGCGGCCGGTAATCGTGCGGACCATCTTCATCGCATCTTCGTTTGCTTCGCCGCCGCCGACGGTGAAGAACGTGCGGCAGCCCTCGGGCCAGGGGGAAATCGCCGATAACTCCGCCGCAAGCGACTCGCGGTTGGAATGGGCGAGCGCGGGCGTCACGTAGCAGAGCCGCGCCGCCTGGCGCGCGATCGCTTCCGTGACGCGCGGATGGCTATGGCCGAGGTTGACGGCGACGAGGCCCGAGCCGAGGTCGAGATATCGCCGGTCGGCATCGTCGTACAAATAGACGCCCGCGCCGCGTTCGATGGAAGGCGCGGAAAGATCTCGCTGCGCCATCCAGGGCGTCAACACGTGCTTCATACGGGCGTCTTCGCTGCGCGAAGGACCCGCGCTTGCAAGCCCTATTGCGGCGCGACGACCACGCGGTTACGGCCCTCACGCTTCGCGACGAACAGGGCACCGTCGGCGGCGCGAATCATGCGATCGACGTTGACTTCGGAGCCCGTGCGCTCGCAAAGACCGATGCTGACGTTGATCGAGATCGTCTCGCCGCCGACGGCGATCGCCGTCTCGGCAATGCAGGCGCGGATGCGTTCGGCGATCGCGACGGAACTACCGGCGGATTTTCCGCCCGTGAGCACGATCGCAAACTCTTCGCCCCCGAGTCTTCCGAGGAAGTCGCTCGTGCGGATCTGGTTGCGGCATTCGACGACGAGGCGCTGCAAGACGATGTCGCCCGCCTCGTGACCGTGCGAGTCGTTGACCGCCTTGAAGTGATCGACATCGATGAGCAGAACTGCGAGCGACTCTTCCGATCGCGTCGCGCGCGCCTCTTCGCGCGCGGCCGCCTCGAAAAACGCCCGCCGATTCATAGCGCCGGTCAGGGGATCCGTCGAAGCGAGTAGCCGCAGGTTGTCCTCAGCACGGCGGCGCTCCGTCATATCGCGCGTCACGACGGAAAAGCCGAGCAGCGTTTCGTCATCTTTTTTGTTGAGGCACGACACCGCGCAGCTGGCCCAGTACCGGGAGCCGTCTTTGCGCACGCGCCACGTTTCGAATTCACTCCAGCCTTCGCGCAGCGCGACCTGCAGCCGCTTCTTGAAGGGGCTTGACGCGACGCCGTTCGCCGAGCCGAGCATGTCGACGTGCCGGCCCATCACTTCGTCGCTGCGATAGTCGTCGAGACGTTCGGCCGCCCGGTTCCAACTCGTGATGATGCCGCCGGGATCGAGGGTGCAGATCGCATACTCCTGGACGCTGTCGAGCACAGCGTGCAACCGTTCTTCACTGCGCCGGATGTTCAGCTCGCGCGTCGCAGTCGCGGTGATGTCCGCCATCACCCCAACGTAGATGTCTTCGTCAATCTTTTGCAGCGTCAGCGACACGATGATCGCAGCGCTCGCGGGCCGGCCTTGCAGCGGCACGACGATGCGATGCTCTTCGCAAATCTTCCCGGCGCGCGGCACGAAGCGGATCGCCATCTCACGTACTTCGGGCGCGAAAGGCTGGAAGACATCGAACAAATTATCGAGGTCGCCATCGCGCGACAACGTCATCAAGAGCTGCGTACCGTGGGGATTCATCAGCACGATCTTACCGTGCGCGTCGAGCCGAACGAGCGCGACCGGACACAAGTAAAGCAGCTGGAGGAGGTCCTCCCGCTCGTCCGCTTGTTCGCCGGCAAGGTGAACGGCGGGCTGCACGACGTTCAGCGACGTCGGACGACGAGAAATTGATGCTGCGACGGCTCCGCTTTGAGTAGCCGCAACTGGACGCGCGTCGGACGCATTTTCAGCGTGAACACATAATCGATGGTCTCGTCGAGCTCGAGCTCGGCTTCAAACCGTCCTGAGACCAAGTAGTTATTCGTACACGGAGCGACGTCCGTAAAGAAGTTGAGTCCCATGATGCGCTGCGCTTTAATGCCCGAGAATTCCGACTCCAGGCGATTGTAGATGACGACCGTTCCGTCGAGTTGCATGCCGATCAAGCCGAACTCGAGCTCGTCGAAAACCGAGGGATCGGTTGAGAACCGCTCGAGTTCGGCAAAGAGCTGGGGAGCGTCGAAGTCCAAGTGCGATAGGGTGTCTGCAGCGCTCATACGCATACTTTCGGCAGACGCGATGTCGCATGTGAGAGCGCGGGTGCTACGCGTCCCAGTCGCCCGCGGCGTCGGACACATCTCCGCTTCCCGCACCGTCGAGGTGTGTCGCGAGGAGCAAGAAAACAGCGACACTGATCCATAGCCCGATGAAAAACGTGACGAGATCCACGACCTTCTCCCATTCGCGACGCTCCGAAATCTATCGTCATCGTAGGGAGACAGCGTCCCGGGGCCGTCGCCGTACCGTCCAGCCATCGTTAAAGCCGGCTGCAGCAGCGAGCGGCGCGGAATTCGGGGCGACCGGTCGAAGAACAGGCGCGAGGCCGCGATAGCGAGGACACTTTGCCTTCGGTAACTGAACCGCCGGCCGCAGCGAAAACTGCGTTTGCGGCTTACGGCCGGTCTCATCGGGTCTCGCCGACGTAGGCGGACCGTTTCGGGCGCGGCCGCGGTGGGCCGGCGCGCTCGCCGTGGCGGTTGCGGCAGTGCTGCTGTTCGTCGAACTGTGGAGCGTCGTTCCGGCGCCGATCCTGCCGCTGCTCGCGCTCGCCGTCGTCGTTCCGGAACTCGCGCCATGGGGGCTCTTGGCGTGCGGTCTGGTCGCTGCGTTCGTGTGGGCGCTCGCCCGGGGGCGCTCGCGTGCGGCAGCTTTGACGCTTTGCGCGTTCGCCACGGCATGTTCGCTCGTGCCGCTCGCCGAGGTACGCGCGACCGTTGCGGCCGCGGATCGCGAGATGGGTCGCGTCGCTTCGCCGCCCGCACTCGGCTCGGCCGGACGTCCGTTCGATCCGCTTATCAGCTTCGTGGGCTACGGTGCGGCGGCCGGAGTGCGCGTGCGGCGCGATATTCCGATCGCGCTGCGCGACGGTACGCCGTCGGCAGTCGATCTGTACCGGCCTGCGGCGAGCGGACCGCACCCGACTCTCGTCGTCATCTACGGCGGCGCCTGGCGCTTCGGCAGCCGCGGCGACTCGTCCGAAATGGCTCGTGCGTTCGCCGCGCGCGGATACACGGTGATCGCGATCGACTACCGGCATGCGCCCGCGCATCGCTTCCCGACGCAGTTGGAAGACGTTCGCGATGCGCTAACTGCGATCGGGCGCGAAGCTCGAGCTTGGGACGTCGATCCGCAGCGCGTCGCGCTTCTGGGCCGCAGCGCCGGTGCGGAACTCGCGCTCCTCGCGGCGTATACTCCGGCACCGCTCCGGGTCCGCGCGGCCGTGGGCTACTACACGCCCGCCAACCTCGTGCGAGGATATCGCGAGCCGCCGCGTCCCGACCCGGCGGACGTGCGCGACATTCTGCGCGCGTATCTCGGCGGAACGCCGGAACAGCGCATGAGCGCGTATGTCGCGGCGTCGCCGCTCTCGCACGTGCGACGGGGGCTGCCGCCGACGCTGCTGATCGCCGGAGGACGTGACGAGCTGGTGTCGCTCGACTTTCAACACGAGCTGCGCGCCGCGCTGATGGCGAACGGCGTTCCCGTCGTCGCGTTGGATTTGCCGTGGAGCAACCACGCCTTCGACGTCGTTGCGAACGGCGTCGGCGGACAACTCGCGCGCTACTATACACAGCGCTTCTTGCACGCCTTCCTGTGAAGCAGGGAGCGCCACACCTATGATTCGAGTCGGCACG
>JALYUE010000180.1 GCA_030853925.1 Vulcanimicrobiota bacterium
GGCACTTGTTTCGCAATCCCTCGGGCATACGGCGCTTAACGCCGCTCTGAACGACTTCTCGCCGAGCACGATCGCACTAACGACGCTGCTCGAACCGGCAATAGCGGCTATCCTAGCTGCTGCAATTTTCCACGAAACGCTGAGCGCGCAAATGCTCTTCGGGGGATTGCTGATCTTAGCCGCAGTCGGCACGACGCTCGTGACGACCCGACTCACACCGGAATCTTGACTCCGAATTCGACGACCTTATCCGGCGGCAAGCCGAGCGAATCCGTGAACGGCCGAGCGGTGCGCAGCATATAATCGTACATCGTTCGGCGCCACGGTCGCATCGCGCCCGGGCCGCTGTCGGCCACGATATGCGGATGAGCGAGAAAGTAATAGGTGGGCTCGTCGAAGGTCCCAACACCCCCTTGCTTGCGGCATAACGCGAGAACTTGCGCGATGCGCGGCGTTTGCATGAAGCCGTAGTGCGCCGTTACGCGCGACAGCGTCGGCCCGAGCTTCGTAATCGTTACCTGTTCGCGACTCGGCACGTGCGGCCGCCGCTCGTTCACGATCGACAACAGCACGATCTGCTGGTGTAGAATCTCGTGACGCAACCAGGCATGACGCAAGGCGAACGGGATGCCTTCGGTGCTCGGCGTGAGAACGATCGCGGTGCCGGCGCCCGGATCGATCTCGATACCGCGTACCTCTTTGAGAAACTCGTCCACGGGCGTCGAGAGCGCTTCGAGCGCCTTGGCGAACCGCCTGCGGCCATCCACCCACGTGACGAAGAACGTGAAGATGCAGACGGCGATCACCGCCGGCACGTAGCCGCCCGCAAACAACTTCGGTAAGTTGCCGATCAGAAACGAAATATCGAATTCCATAAAGAGGATGCCGATGAGCACGACCCGCCACATCGGCCATTTCCAACGCTTGCGCGCCACCGTGCAATAGGTGATCGAAACGGTCAGCATCGTCACCGTCACCGCTAGCCCATAGGCGTTCCCGAGCCGCTCGGAACTGCGGAAGATCAGCACGAGCGCGATACACGCGACGGCGAGCAGCGAGTTGATCGTCGGCATATAGATCTGGCCGACGTGGTGCTGCGAGGTGTGAACGATGCGGAAGCGCGGCGAATAACCGAGCTGGATCGCTTGCTGCGTGAGCGAGAACGCGCCCGAGATAAGCGCTTGCGAAGCGATGACGGTCGCGACCGTCGCGAGCGCGACCATCGGGTATAGCGCCCAAGCCGGGAAGAGATTGTAGAACGGGTTGTCGATCGCTTTCGCGTTCGAGAGCGTCAGCGCGCCTTGACCGAAATAGTTGAGCAAAAGCGCCGGATAGACGAGCGCAAACCACGCGAGCCGGATCGGCGTGCGGCCGAAGTGTCCGAGGTCGGCATAGAGCGCTTCCACGCCCGATACGCACAGGACGACGGCGCCTAAAACGAGCACGCCCGCCCAGCGGTTGGTGATGAGAAAACCCAGTGCGTAGCGCGGATCGACGGCGCGCAAAACCTCCGGATGATGCACGAGCGACGCGACCCCCGACACGGCGAGCGTCAGGAACCACAGCCCCATCACGGGCCCGAAGATCGCGCCGATCTTTCCGGTTCCAAAGCGTTGAAACCAAAAAAGACCGATGAGAATCACGACCGTGATCGGCACGACGAACGAATTTGCCGCCGACGTCGCGACGCCGAGTCCTTCGACGGCGGACAGCACGGAGATCGCGGGCGTCATGACTCCGTCGCCGTACAGCATGCCGGCACCGAAGAGCACCATGAGCGTGATGAACGTGAGCGCGGCCGGTGCGAGCGTGCGGCTCGTCGGCAAATACAGCGCGTGCAGCGCGAGCACGCCGCCTTCGCCGTCGTGATCCGCGCGCAGGATGATCGTCGCGTAGTTGATGCACACGACGCCGGTCAGCGCCCAGAAGATCAGCGACAAGATACCGAGTACGTGCTCGGGCGAAGGTGCGAAGCCGTGCCCTTCCCCGAAGCAAAGTTTGAATGCGTACAGCGGGCTCGTCCCGATGTCGCCGAAGACGACGCCGAGCGCCGCAAGCGAAAGCGCGCCGAGGCGCCCGTGCGACGCAGCGGGGGCGCCGGGTTGCTCCCCGGCGCCGCGCAGCGTTTGGGCGCTACTCGTCATAAGAGCGCTGCAGCGAAGTGTAAGTGTGCAACCGATCCGTCCGTTTCGCAAGCATGCTCGCCACCGCGTAGCTCGTGTGAACGACCCCTTCGTAGACTCGACTCTTCCCACAATTACCTGCAACGGAACCGCTCGCCGGTAAAGCGAACGAACGCGGCGCATGGACTCGAACCCGGAGCGAGCGCGCGTCGCAGCTTCAAGCCGACGAAGCGAACATTGGACGCACTGGGGACCCTACGTCAGCGACCGGCAATGGGGCACCGTGCGCGAAGATTACAGTCCCGGCGGCGACGCTTGGACCTATTTCCCGTTCGAACACGCACGCTCTCGCACGTATCGCTGGGGCGAAGACGGCATCTTCGGCATCAGCGACGACAAGGGCCGCCTGTGCTTCGCGCCGGCATTTTGGAATGGCAACGATCCGATCCTCAAAGAACGCTTTTTCGGGCTTTCCGGACCGCAAGGCAATCACGGAGAAGACGTTAAGGAGCATTACTACTACCTCGACAACGTGCCGTCGCACGCATATATGCGAGCGCTCTACAAATATCCGCAGCGCACGTTTCCATATGGTGATCTCGTCGAGACCAACGCCAAGCGCTCGCGCGCAGAACCGGAATACGAGCTGATCGATACCGGGATCTTCGAAGACGATGCGTACTTCGATATCTTCGTCGAATACGCGAAGAGCGCTCCTTCCGACATCTCGATCCGTATCGCGGCGACCAATCGCGGCGCGCGGGACGCCGTGCTGCACGTCGTACCGCAACTTTGGTTTCGCAACGAATGGTCTTGGTCCGCCGGGCAGCCGCATGGGCGCATCGCCGCGGCGGCCGAAGGGTCCGATGCTTACGTGGCACGACACCCCGTTCTCGGCGACTATGCGTTGCGCGCGGAAGCCGGCGCGTCCGCGTTGTTCGTCGAAAACGAGTCGAACGTCGAGCTGCTCTACGGCGCTCACAACGCGCAGCCATACGTCAAGGACGGCATCGACCGCGCCATCGTGCGCGGCGAAGCGGCCGCGGCGAACTCCGAGTCGGGTTCGAAACTTGCCCTACACTACGCGTTTTCGCTCGCACCCGGGGCGACGCGAACGCTGCGCCTGCGGCTCGGCCCCGCAGTACCGAGCGGCGGTACGGGTGACGAGGCACTCCACGCGCGATTCGATGCCGCTTTCGACGCGACGTTCGACGCCCGGCGCTCGGAAGCGGACCACTTCTACGCCGCGCTCAGTCCGTATCCGCTCTCCGACGAAGAGCGCCGCGTGCAGCGCGCAGCGTACGCCGGGATGCTATGGTCGAAGCAGTTCTACTTTTACGTCGTGCGCGATTGGCTCAGCGGCGACCCGCTGATGCCGAGCCCGTCGGCCGAGCGTCTAACCGCACGCAACCACGCCTGGCTGCACATCTACAACGACGACGTGATCTCGATGCCCGACACGTGGGAGTATCCGTGGTACGCGGCGTGGGATCTCGCCTTTCACGCCGTGGTGTTCGCGTCGATCGATCCGGAGTTCGCGAAGCGCCAGCTCGTCACGCTCACCCGCGAATGGTTCATGCATCCCAACGGCCAGCTGCCTGCGTACGAATGGAATTTCGACGACGTCAATCCGCCCGTGCATGCCTGGGCCGCGTATCGCATCTTTCAGATCGAGCACAAACTTTATGGCACGGGCGATTATCTTTTCCTCGAACGCGTTTTTCAGAAATTACTGATGAACTTTACCTGGTGGGTGAACCGCGAGGATCCCGATAGTGAGAACGTCTTCATGGGCGGATTCCTCGGGCTCGATAATATCGGCGCATTCGACCGCAGCGCGAAGCTGCCGGCCGGCAGCCGCATCTTGCAGGCGGACGCGACCGCCTGGATGGCCGTGTATGCGCTCGACATGATGCAGATCGCCCTGGAACTCGCGCAGCACAATCCGGCCTATGAGGACATCGCGTCGAAATTCTTCGAGCATTTTATCTACATCTCGCACGCGCTCAACGAAACGACCGAAGGCCTGGGTTTATGGGACCAGGACGACGGCTTTTATTACGACCGGCTCGTATTTTCGGACGGCCATCAACTGCCGCTGCGCGTGCGGTCGCTCGTAGGCCTGCTGCCGCTGCTTGCGGTCGCGACCTTAGAACCCGAAATCCTCGAGCGACTGCCGAATTTTGCGCGCCGTATCGAGTGGTTCTTGAAGCATCGCCCGGAACTCGAGCGCGACATCGCATGCGTCGAAGCCCCGGACGGCGGCCCGCGGCGCTTGCTCGCAGTGCTCGACCGCGAACGCCTCGGACGCGTGCTCTCGCTCATGCTGGACGAGGCGAACTTTCTGAGCCCCTACGGGATACGCTCGCTCTCGAAATGGCACGAGGCGCATCCTCTCTTGCTCCGCTTCGGCGACGGCGAGTTTCGCGTCGGCTACGATCCCGCGGAATCGAGCAGCGCGCTTTTCGGCGGCAACTCGAACTGGCGCGGTCCCGTCTGGTTTGCGCCGAACTTCCTCCTGATCGAAGCGCTGGAAAACTTCCACGCGTTCTATGGCGATACGTTCCGGGTCGAGTATCCGAGCGGCAGTGGAACGCTCGCGACGTTGCAAGAAATCGCGACCGATCTCTCGCGCCGGATGATCGCGCTTTTCCTACCCGGCTCGAACGGCGCGCGACCGTTCAACGGCGGCGCGGGTAAGCTGCAGCGGGATCCGCATTTTCGCGATCACTTATTGTT
>JALYUE010000076.1 GCA_030853925.1 Vulcanimicrobiota bacterium
ATCTCGTCTCCTCGACGTACAGCGCCACTGGCCGCTGGACCGACTCGGCACCGGTATCGGCGCAGCAAACGTCGGTCGCCGTCACCGGATACATGCACATTCTGCGGTGGTCCGGCGGCGCGGCCCCAACGCCGACGCCGGCGCCGACCGCAACACCGACCGCGAGTCCGCGGCCGACGCCGACGCCAACCGCAACCCCGATGCCCACCCCCTCGCCGCCCGTTACTCCCTCAGCGACCCCCGTTCCGACGCCCAGTCCCACGGCAACGCCCGGTAACGGCATCGCGATCGACGCCGGCGGTCAAGCCTCCGGCGCCTGGCTAGCCGATACCGACTACTCGGGCGGTGGCCGGGCGGGTGTGTTCAACGGTGCGATCGATACATCAAATGTGACGAATCCCGCGCCGCAAGCAGTCTATCAAACCGCGCATGTCGGTACGGCGTTTTCCTACACTCTACCGGGCTTAGGCGCCGGCACGTCGCACACGGTTCGACTGCACTTCGCCGAGATTCACGTCCACTCCCAAGGCCAGCGGGTCTTCAGCGTAAACATGACCGGTACGTCGCAGACGCTTCAAGACTTCGACATCGTGCAACAAGCCGGCGCAGCGCATAAGGCAATCGCGGTTACCTTTAACAACGTCGTCGCCGACTCGTATGGCGACATCGTCATCGCATTCAAGGCGAGCGTATTCCACGCGTCCGTCAACGGAATTGAAGTCCTGTAGTTTTTTGAAACGGCGGAGAGAGAGATCGTAGACGCGGAGAGTTCGGTGCACCGAACCATCGTCTGCGATCTCGACTTCGTATCAAGCGTAGCCGGTACGAATTCTTCGTTGCGCGAAGCATCACGCCGGCGGAAAAGGTGCCGTCGAGCGGGCAAGACGGCCCGGCTGACGAACCACACGGTGCCCGTCGCGTTGAGGGTCTCCCCGTGCGCAGCTCTTTGCGCCCAGTATCTGCCTTGACCGGCCCATCATGACGCCGTGGCGCGATCAACCGATCACGATAACGTGAAAGACTCGGGGGCGAGTCGAAGTATTATCGTGCGGAATTCATGGTCGCGAGCCAAGGGACTCCCCTCAGCTTAGCGATAAACCTGTGAGTCGCGCTCGTGCTGACACTGAACGCGCGCGGTGTCGCGTCGGGAACGTCCTGCGGGCGTTCGCCTCTTCCTTTTTCGTTGACGTGGACCGCCGTCCGGTGAGGGTCGTTCCGGTAGCCTTCGGCACGCGAGCATAATGCTATACGCTTATGTCGTGCACTCATGCGTGCGAGAAGGTGGACGCTTGGCGAAAGACGTGATGCAGGATGTCCTACAAGGAGTCGCAGCTAGCCGTTAGAAGCCGACTTGTCGACGCGTCGCAACGCCGCGCTTCAAGTCGCATCTTTGAGCGGAAGTCCCCCCGAAGGACCGAAACTTGAAAGCTTGTATGGGATAAATCGCGCCGAGATAGCTCAGTCGGTAGAGCACAGGTCTGAAAAACCTGGTGTCGCCAGTTCGATTCTGGCTCTCGGCATATCGTGCGATGCGCCCGCCCCAATGGGACGGGCGTTTTCGCTACGCTCGCCGTAAGCGGGTTAGTTGCCGGCGAGCGCCTCGTCGAGCGTCGGCACGCACGTGAACACGCGGACGAGCCCCGAGACCTCGAAGATCCGGCGGCACGGTCCGGTTTTCGGCAGCACGATCGTCAACCGTTCGCCGACGCGCCGATACACGCGAATCAACGCGCCGAGACCCGTCGAATCGCAATGCCGGCAATGCTCGAGCGAAACGACGAGCTTCTTCGTATCTCGATCTCTGACGGCCGACTCGAGCGCGGCCTCGAAAACCTTCCGGGTGGCGACATCCACATCGCCGCGGACATGGACGACGGTTGCGGTCGTTAGGGACTCGACCATTGTCAGATGCTCCAGAATAGCGATACGACACCACATACTAGACGTGTTGGACTGTGCTGATGTTATCGGCGACACTTGACGACATTTCAGGCGCGGCCACAACCGTGACGCCGGTCACAGTCGGGCAGCGTTTCGGTCGTGGCGGGAAGCGCAGGTGTCGCTGGAATGCCGACACTATGTTTCGTAGCGGCCCGCTCGAGCGAGCGGACCTGGAGGGAGCCTTTATCGACCCGATCGACGTTGCCGCGGAACGGCGGGCTGCGGCCCCGCACCCCGGACCAATCATCAAGCGCGACTATCTCGACGTGCTCGGCGTCGACGCAGTTTCGCTCGCGCGTCAGATCGACATGGACGCCGCAAGCCTCGGAGCGATGCTTGCGGGACGGCAGTCCATCGACGTCGATGCGGCGGTGCGCATCGCGCGTGCGTTGCAACTGCCGGCCGAGCAGATCATGCGCATGCAGGTACAGTGCGATTTCGCAGCCGTGCGTGAAGCCCGCGCGCGCGATATTCTACCGATCGTCAGTCCGACGCTTCCGCAAACGTTCCCGAACGTCTTCATTCGCGGCCGGCTCGCCTGCGCGAGCGATGACTCGCGCAGCGAAGCGTCATACTTCTTCCAACAATCTCTCGAGCGGCGCGTTACGGGCGACGCGTACGCCGGGTTACACGCGCTTTGGCGCGGGGACCAGTTGAGAGTTTACGACTCGCAGGAGCGCGTTTTCTGGATCGGCCCCGTGCTCCACGACTTCGACGGTCGCGTGCTTCTGCCGTTCCGCCCTGCGCAAGAATGGCGCGGGTGGTTCCTCGATTCCTACTCGGCCGATCTCGCGTTCGGAGAAGAGCACGCGGCATTTTTCGAGAGCATGAGCGAAGTCTGAGGCGCCGTTCGTCACACGCGTTCGGCGTTGCTTAGGATCATTTCGCGCGGCGCACGCATGCCGTGATTGTCGTCGCCGTGTGCGTCTGCCGCCGCGACGAGCGATTCCTCGTCTTCACCGACGATCGCTACGCCGCAGAGCGGACAGATCACTTGCATCGCCATAAGAGTCTCCGAAAAGTGCCGACGCATTTTGGGCTTTCGCACGGCGATACGTTCACCTGCCGACTCCCGCCATAGGCGTCGCACGGAAAAAATCCTTCACAGAACAACTGCTTAATGAAAAGAAACATCGCTGCCTAACTTACGGCCCCCTGTGGTAGCATAGAGTCGTATGAGAGACGATGAATCGCAAGATTCCGCAGACATCGTCGGTTGGCCCGATACGCATTTTGCCGGTCACCGCAAGCGGCAGCCCGAGTTCGATCCCGCGACGTTTCGCGTGTTGCTCGCGTTGCGCGCGACGGCGCAACGCGTTGAGAACGCTTTGGGTTCGTGGTTCGCCGATGCCGGATTGACGCCGCAAAAGTTTGGTGTGTTGATCGTGCTGCACGCCGAAAGCGAAGCGATATCGCTTTCAGATTTGCGAGGGTATCTCGGGACGACGCAAGCCAACGTAACGGGACTCGTTGCCGGGCTCGAGCGCGACGGCTTCATCGATCGCAAGGCGAGTGCGCGAGATCGGCGCGTCTCATTCATCTCGCTATCGCGCAGCGGAAAGCGTGCCGTCGCATCGATGTTGCCGTCGTATTTTGCAAAGAGTAAGGCTGCCATGCGCGGGCTGACGCAGAATGAAAAAAAACAGCTGGTCGCGCTGCTCGGACGCGTCGCACACGGTTTCGGAACCGCAGCGCCGTGAAGCCGCCGATGCGCGGACGGCGGGTTGGCGGGACGCCCTGGACGTGGAGGAGAACCGGAACGCCTACATGCGCGGGTGTGATGTAATGGTAGCTTGCGACCTTCCCAAGGTTGACGCGCGGGTTCGATTCCCGCCACCCGCTGAGCTTTGCGTTTCTCGAGCCGCCTGACGAAAGGGGCCGCGGGTCAAGACGGACGGACACGGCGACGTAGCCAAGTGGTAAGGCGGAGCTCTGCAAAAGCTCTATTCCCCAGTTCGAATCTGGGCGTCGCCTCGTTTCCTCCGACGTATGGAACGACCTAGAAACGGCAGGACTCCCAATTTTCGCGGAGCTTTAGTACTCGGCGGACTTCTCGTCGCCATCCTCGCGTCGGCGATCGTGATCTCGCTTCGTATCTATTCTGAGCTCGACCGCGGGCAACGGCTGCAAAGCGTGCTCTTCGACGCTCAACAACAGCTCGACCTCATCTTGCGCACGCAGCTCGACGAAGAGACTGGTTTGCGCGGGTATCTCGCGACCGGGCGCATGACTCTTTTCCTGGATCCGTACGTCAGGCGTTCGGAGACGTTCGAAGCGGCCGCAAATAGCTTCGCTACGACGACGAGGGGGCTCGACGTCCCGGGCCTGCCGCGCTTAGTCGCCGACATGCGGATGCTTCATACGCGCTGGCAGAACGACGTCGCGCGGCCCTTGCTCGCGGATCCGCATGCCGGTCAGGCTCTCGAGCGGCAGACACTCGGAAAAACGTACGTCGACCGATTGCGCTCGGACGTTGCCCACGTCCATCGTCTGTTGGAAGCTCGCTTGAACGCCGCTGAGGAAGCGCTCAAGCGACGCATCGACGAGGCGCTCGTCACCGGTCTTTCGTCGGTCGTCGTGTTCGCGGCCGTCAGCATCGCCTACGTGTTGTCGCGCGCGCAAATGCTCGGACTGATCGACCGCGAGCGCGAAATCGTCGAATTGCTGCAAGGCGCGTTTCGCACGGAACCCGACGCGTTACCGGGCTCGCGCGTCGGCACGGCCTACCTCTCCGCGGATCTCGATTCGGCGATCGGCGGCGACCTCTACGATATCCGCCGTTTGGATGCCGAGCGCGGGCTGATTCTCGTCGCGGACGTGAGCGGAAAAGGCATCCAAGCGGCGGTCAACACCGCGTTCATTAAGTATACGATTCGAACGCTCGCCGCATCGTACGACGACCCGGCCGCCATCCTGGCGCGCTTCAATCGCCTCTTTCTCGACACCGTGGAAGATCCGAACCTTTTCGTCGTCGTCTTCGTCGGCATTCTCGATGCGGCGGCGGGAACGCTGACGTACGCGAGCGCGGGGCACGGCGCCGCTTATCTGCGGCGCGGCGACGCGGTGCGGCAATTGGAGGTAACGGGTCCGATCGTCGGGCTCGACGCGCGATTCGCGTACGAGTCGCGTACGCTAGCGCTCGTTGCGGGCGACGTCGTTTTACTTGCAACCGACGGTTTGACCGAGGCACGCACGGACGACGGCCAATTTCTGGACGACGCGGGAGCAATGAAATTGTTACGCCGGACATCGACCGAGCCTCAGCTCTGCGCAGACGAACTGGTCGCCCGCGTCCGGCAGATGAATCGCGGCTCGGTGCGGGACGACCTGGCGCTCGTCGTCATCGCATTCGATGCGAACGCCGTCTTGGCGGCTTGATGCTCGCGCACCGCATCGTTCCGTGTCTCGATATTCGGGCGGGGCGCGTCGTCAAGGGCGTTCGCTTCGTCGATTTGGCCGACGCGGGCGATCCCGTCCAACTCGCGCGTAAATATGAAACCCGCGGAGCGGACGAACTCGTGTTCTTGGACATCACGGCCACCGTAGAAGGCCGTCGCGCGATGCACGACGTCGTGCGCGCCGTCGCCGCGGAGCTGACGATTCCGTTCTCGGTCGGCGGCGGCGTCGCGGCCGTGGCAGACGTTCGGGCGCTGCTGCGCGCCGGATGCGACAAAGTGGCGCTCAACAGCGCCGCCGTGCGCGACCCGGACGTCCTCCGCGGCGCGGCCGCCGAATTCGGCAGTCAGTGCGTCGTCGTCGCGATCGATGCTCGGCGAACCGCGCTGCAAGGCGTCTGGGACGTCGTCATCGACGGCGGGCGCACGCCGGCCGGACGCGACGCGCTCGGCTGGGCACGCGAGGCGGCGGCGCTCGGGGCGGGCGAAATCTTGCTAACGAGCATCGATCGCGACGGCACGAAATCCGGCTTCGACCTCGAGCTGACCCGAGCCGTGCGCGATGCCGTCGAGGTGCCCGTCATCGCCTCGGGCGGCGCCGGCTGTGCGAGCGATTTTGCGGACGTCTTCGAGTCCGGCGGGGCCGACGCGGCCCTCGCCGCGTCGCTCTTCCATTATGGCGAGCTCGACATCGGCGATTTGAAGACTCAGCTCGCCGCGCGCGGAATCGTCGTGCGGCCTCTCGTAGGGATGTCGCATGCAGATCGATGAGCTGGCGTGGAGCGAACGCGGGCTGTTGCCCGTCGTCATCGTCGACGAGCGCAGCGGCGCCGTACTAACGCTGGCGTATGCGGATCGGGAAGCGCTCCGCCGGACGATCGACGAACGAACGACCGTCCTGTTCAGCCGTTCCCGCGGTGCGCTGTGGAAGAAGGGTGAAACGTCCGGGCACACGCAGACCGTCGTCGGCGTCGATTACGATTGCGACGCAGACGCCTTACTGTACCGCGTACTGCCGAACGGTCCGGCCTGCCACACGGGCGAGCGCTCGTGTTTCCACCGTACGCTCGCGGGCGTGCCGCCCGTGGGCGTGCCGCCCGTGGGTGCCTGGCCTGCCGATGCCTCCCCAGGCGCTGCGTTCGCTCGCGCGGTTGGAGAACTCGCGCGGGTGATAGCGGAGCGCCGTCGCGATGCTCCCGCCGGTAGCTACACCGCCTCGCTGATGAACGGCGGCATCGATCGGATTGCAAAGAAAGTCGGTGAAGAGGCGACCGAAGTCGTCATCGCGGCGAAAAACGGCGATAAAGCCGAAATCGTGTGGGAAGTTGCCGATCTGCTCTACCACACATTCGTGCTGCTCGAAGAGCGCGGCGTGTCGCTCGATGACGTCGGAGCGGAACTGCTGCGGCGCGCCGAATAACGCGCGGCGCCGCGGCCGTCCCGCGTTCGCTGCTCGATCTCAAGGGCGTCGGGCCGGAATTGGCTCGCAAATTCGCATCGCTGGATATCCGCACGCCCGCCGACCTCGTCGCGACGTATCCTCGGGATTATAAGGACTGGCGCACGCCGACTCCGATCGCCGAGATCGTGCGCGCGGCGTTCGAGCGCGGTCAGCGGCCGGCGCACATCGATTCGAGCGAAGAGATCGCGCTCGGCCGCGTCGTCCGAGTCTCTGAATTTCGCGCGCGCGTTCCGATCGTGTCTGCCGAGATCGAGGACGATAGCGGGCGCATCAAAGCGACGTGGTTCGGCCGTCGCGGGCTCAAACTCTCCGCGGGCGACCGTATATTCGTGCACGGTCGAGCGGCGCTCAAACGATCGCGCGGCACCGTGAGCGCGGAGTTGAACGTGCTGCATCATAAGATTTTAGCGGAAGACGAAACGTATCGCGGCGCCGTGGTGCCGGTCTATCGCGCTTCGAAAGACGTCTCGTCGAAGATGGTCGCCGCCGCGATCGAACGGAACTTCGACGCGCTCGCGCCGCTCGTTCGGGACGTCATCCCCGCGGACGTGCTCGACGCAAACGGTTATGGAAACGCGACCGATGCGTGGCTCGACGCGCACAAACCGCCGACGCCGGAGGCAGCGGAACGCGCTCGCGAACGTTTGATCTTCGAAGAATTTTTCGGGATGGCGCTCGCAGCGGCGCTCAAGCGCGCGGAGCGCGGGGCGAGCGGCGGCGCCCCGGAGCTGACCGCTCCGCCCGGACTGCTCGACCGCTTCGAGGAGTCGCTGCCGTTCGCGCTGACGGGCGCCCAGCGGCGCGTGACGTTCGAATTGTGGAACGACATGGCACGTACCGTGCCGATGAACCGGCTGCTGCAGGGCGACGTCGGTAGCGGCAAGACGCTCGTCGCCGCCGCCGCGATCGTGCTCGCGGCCCGTAGCGGCGTGCAGAGCGCGCTCATGGCGCCGACCGAGATCCTCGCCTCGCAGCACGCGCAGAAGCTGGCGCCGCTACTCCTGCCGTTCGGCGTGCGGGTCGACGCGCTCTTCGGCAGCGTGGGCGCGCGCGATCGGGCGGCGACGCGCGCGCGGCTTGCAAGCGGCGAATGCGATCTCGTCGTCGGGACGCACGCGCTCATCGAGGACGATGTGGAATTTCGCGACCTCGGCCTCGTCGTGATCGACGAACAGCACCGGTTCGGCGTGGCGCAGCGCGCGAAGTTGCGCGCGAAAAGCCGCGCGCCGCACACGCTGCACATGACGGCCACGCCGATTCCGCGCACGCTCGCGCAAAGCAAATACGCGGACCTCGACCTCTCGATCATCGACGAACTGCCGCCGGGAAGAACGCCGATCGAGACGTACGTGCTGCGCGAAAGCCGCAAGCCGCTGGCATACGCTTTCGTGCGCAAGAACGTCGCGAAAGGCCGCCAAGCGTACGTAGTCGCGCCGGCGATCGACGAGTCGGAAACCGAATTGACGAGCGCTCTGGCGGAACTGGAGGTGCTGCAGAACGACGTGTTCCCGGATCTGCGAGTGGAACTGCTGCACGGCCGCATGGCATCCCGCGAGAAAGACGCGACGATGGGGCGTTTTGTGCGCGGCGAGGTCGACGTGCTGCTCGCGACGACGGTCGTGGAAGTCGGCGTCGACGTTCCCAACGCCTCGGTTATGCTCATTCTCGACGCGCACCGTTACGGGCTCGCGCAACTGCATCAGCTCCGCGGCCGGGTGGGGCGCGGCCTCGCGCGGTCGTATTGTATCCTGATCGGACCGGAAGACCGCGCCTACGTCGAACGGTTGAACGTTCTGGCTCGGACGACGGACGGATTCGAGATCGCCGAAGAAGATTTGCGTTTGCGGGGCGAGGGCGAGTTCGCCGGCACGATCCAAGCGGGCGGCGCGGCCGGTATGCTCGGGAACGTCGTTTCCGACTTCCCGTTGTATATGCGTGCGAAAGTGGCCGCGGATGCGCTGGTCGCGGCGGACCCGCAACTGCTCGCGCCCGAGCATCGCGCGCTGCGGGCGGCGACGAGCGACGAGTCGAGCGTGCGAGCTACGCTGATCAACTCGTAACGGCCGGCGCGACAACGTGGGTGCGGCGCACGCGGCGCGCGAAGGGCGGAACATGCCATCCCACACCGCGGTAGGTTTCGACTTCGACCATACGCTCGGCATCGACAACAAGCTCGAGCGTACGACCGCCCTCGAATCGCTCGCGACGCTCGCAGCGGCGGGCGGACACACCTACGAGCTTTCCGCCGCCGAGGCGGCGATCGACCACGTGCTCGCGGCGTATCGCAACGGCGAGCAGAGCGTGGAGGCTGCGATCGCCGGGTTCTTCGAGCGGTTTGCGCCGTCGGGTCGCGCGACGCTCGACTACGCGCAGGACTTCCGCGACAAGGTCATCGAGCGCGCGGGGCAGTTCGTCGAGGCGTTACCGGGCGCCCAGGCGATGCTCGCCGAACTCGATGCCCTAGGCGTCACGTACGCGTTGCTGACGAACGGCTGGAGTCCGTTTCAAGAAGAAAAAGCGCGCCTCATTGCGTTTCGCGGCTCGGTGTTCGTCAGCGAACGGATCGGTGTTCGAAAACCTGCGCGCGAAGCGTTCGAAGTACTTGCCAAACACCTCGAATTGCCGCTCGAACGGATCTGGTACGTAGGCGACGATCCGGAAGTGGACTGCGCGGGCGCGCGGGCTGTGGGCATGACGACGGTGTGGTACGACTGGGAGGGCCGCGCGTATCCGCCGGAAATCGCGCAACCCGATCACGTCATCCACTCGCTCGACGAGTTACCGCGGCTCATTCAAGGTCACGTTTCCGAGACGGCGAAAAGCGCCGGGTGAGATCGTGCGGCTGAGCGGCGGCGAACTCGGATCGCGCGTCATTCGCGCGCCGCGCGGATCCGCGGTTCGGCCGACGCCGGGGCGGGTGAAGGAAGCGCTGTTTTCGATACTCGGCGATAAACTCGCCGGAGCGCGCGTCTTGGATCTGTATGCCGGTACGGGCGCCATCGGCTTCGAAGCGTTGTCTCGTGGCGCCGCGCACGCAACTTTCGTAGAGTTGCACGCTCCGACCGGGCAAGCACTACGTGAGACGGCAGCCGAACTCGGCGTCGCGTCGCGCGCGACGGTCGTTATCGCACCGGCCGAGAAAGCCGCGACCCGCTTAAGCGGCCGTTTCGATATCGTATACGCCGACCCGCCGTACGCGTTGCCGCCGCCGCTGCTGACCTTCGGAACGCTGCGCCGGCGTGGCGCGATCGATGCGGCGACGACCGTCGTTTACGAACGCCGCGAAAGCGCGCCGCCCTTCGCGAACCCAGGCTTTACGACCCTGCGTGACGCACGGTACGGTGAAGTCATGCTGCAATTTTTGCAAATCGCGGAAAACGGCGGCGATGCATAACGGCTCCGCGCCGCCGCACAGCCACGCCATCTATCCGGGCTCGTTCGATCCACCGACGAAAGGCCACGTCGACGTCATCGCCCGGGCCGCTGCCATCTTTCCGCTCGTGACCGTCGCCGTCGTCGTCAACCCGCAGAAACGCAATCCATTTTTTAGTCTCGACGAACGCGAAGAGATGCTCTCGCGCTCGACGAGCGGTTATGGCAACGTGCGCGTGGACCACTTTCGCGGTTTGCTGGCGGATTTCGTCAGCCGCGTCGCCGCCGACGTGATCGTCAAAGGTTTGCGTGTCGTTTCGGATTTCGAAAACGAGATGGCGTTCGCGCACATGAATCGCTCGCTCTCCAACGTCGACACGATGTTCCTCATGTCCGATTCCGCGTATTCGTTCGTCAGCTCGAGCTTGATTAAAGAAGTGTTTCTGCAAGGCGGCGACATCTCGAAGTACGTCCCGGATATCGTTCTGGAATACATGCATCTCAAACGCCCGGCTCTTGGGAGAAGTTAATTTGTCGATCTACCGCGTCATCGATAAACTCGAAGCATACATTCACGAAGGTACGTGGATGCCGCTGGGACATCGCATCTTGAGTGAGGAGCGTCTGGTCGAGTTCATCGAAAAGATGCGGTCGACGCTGCCCGAAGAGGTCGGTCGCGCGAAGATCATCGCGACGAACAAAGACCGCGTCATTCGCGATGCGCAGGAGAAGGCGCAACAGATCGTCACCGAAGCCGTCGCGCAGAAGAACGAACTGGTCGAAGGAACCGACGTCGTCAAAGCGGCGCGCCTGACGGCCGACATCGTCTTGCGCGAGGCCGAAGAGAAGGCGCGGCGTATCCGCGCGGGCGCCGACACGTACGCGGCCCAAGTGCTCGCCGATCTCGAGTCACGTTTGGCGACCGCGCTTGGATCTGTGAAAAAAGGTCAGGAAGCGCTCGTCCCGCGACCCGAGCTTACCGTTACTCAACCGGTCGTCGACGCCGCCGCGCAGTCCAAACGTACGGCGTTCGACGCGCAGCAAGACACGGCAACGCTCGATGCCGTGCAGGTGCGCGGCTAGGGAAGCTTAGATCGGCGGCGCTTGCACGTTGAACGCGAACGCCTGCAGGCGCTCGCGATCGAGCGCGCGCACGCGGCCGCGATCCAGTTCCACGGCTTCCGAGTTCTTGAGGCGCAGTAGTGCGCGCGCCGCCATGTCGCGGACGGTGCCGGCCGCGGCCGCGATTTGCGCCTGCGACAAGTTTTCGATTCCCGACAATCCGCGCGCCATACCCGTCGTCGTCGAAGCGTAGGAGAGCAAAAACTTCGCAACCCGCTGCAGCACGTGCGCGAACGCGAGGTCCGCGATCGTGTCGATCGAGCGGCGGCGCGCCTGGGAAGCGTCGGTGAGGAAACCGATCGCGAGCTCCGCATCGTTGCGAATTTCATGCAGCACCGCTTCCGTCGGCAGCAGAACGATGCTGCAGTCGGTCAGTGCTTCGGCACGCGTCGTCGCGCCGCCGCCGTCGAACGTTCCCGTCTCGTTGAGCGGATCGAGCGGTAACCGTTCGCCCAGTGCGTGCGTCTTGCCGTCGGGCGAGAGCAGCGTATAGACGATCTTGCCCGTGCGCACGAATGCCAGATACGGCCACAACTCGCCTTCGTCGTAAATGGCTTCGCTTTGCTTATAAGAGCGCTCGGTCGCGTTCGCAGCGAGTTCGCGGATCGTCGCGGCCTTCGCGTTGGCGAAGGGCGTGCAATGCGAAAGAAAGGTCGCGATGTCGGCATGTTCGTCGATGCGCTCGATCCGGACCGTCCAGCGCCCGGAGCCGAGGTTGCGGGCGTCCCACGAGAAGCGGCCCGGCCTATGCTGCAAGAATTCGTTGCGCAAAGCGCGCGGATCGCTCTCCTCGGGAAGCTCTAAAATGCCGCCCAACTGCAGCCGGTCGAACGCCTCCAAAACGATCACGTTGCGATTCGTACTCGGAAGCGTCCGGCTATTCAAAGAGATCGCCGGTACGCGGCTAGTTGCCATCCGCTGCGACATTAGCTGCAGGGCGGCGGCAGCCTTTTAGGACCCGCTGAATTCCGGCGGCCGCTTATCGAGAAAGGCCTTGGTTCCTTCGGCGAAGTCGCGCGTCTCCACGAGCGAGCCGAAGTGCAGCGCTTCGATCTCGAGGCCGGCGTCGACGGGCAAATCGGCGCCCGCGTCGATGGCGCGTTTGGCCGCGGCGACGGCGAGCGGGGCCTTGGACGCGATGACGGCCGCAATGCGTTTGGCTTCCGGCAGAACCTGTGCGGCCGGCACGACTTTTTCGACGAGCCCCACGCGCAGCGCCGCGACCGCATCGAGCATCTCTCCGCTCAAACACAGATACATCGCCATGCCGCGGCCCAGAAGCCGAGACGCGCGCTGAGTACCGCCGTAGCCCGGCAGCAGCCCCAGGGTTACTTCGGGCTGCCCGAACTTCGCAGTCTCGCTCGCCACCCGCATATCGCACGCCATCGCGAGTTCGCATCCGCCGCCAAGCGCGAACCCGTTGACGGCTGCGATCGTAGGCGTACGCATGCGCTCGATCTGCAGCGTCAGTGCTTGACCGGAGCGCGCGAGCGCGGCGCCCGCGACCGCGCCCTGCAGCGCGTTCAACTCGCCGATGTCGGCTCCGGCGGCGAACGAGCGATCGCCGCTTCCCGTCAACACGATGGCGCGCACGCCCGCGTCCCGTTCGAGGTCGCTAAGCGCCTCGCGCAACTCGCGCACCATTAAGATATTAAGCGCATTAAGAACTTTGGGCCGGTTCAACGTGACGACGCCCGTCGCGCCGTCTCGCTCCACGAGAATCGTTTCGTACGTCACGTCGCGGGTTTCATGTTCGAATCGTCGCGTCCCTCGCTCGCAGCAGGGATGCGCGCGCCGAACCGGCGTAATTCTGCGTAATGCGTACGGCTTATCACGAGGCGCTCGATCAAGCTCGTCTAGACGTCGTAAGGCTGGGAGCCCTCGTCGGCGACGCCGTTCAAGCCGCGGTGACGTCGCTCGAGAAACGCGACACGACGCTGGCCGCGCGCGTGATCGCAGGCGACGACGACGTCGATGGTTTGCGCCGGCGCGTCGAGCAAACGTGCATCGAACTGATTTGGAAGCAGCAGCCGGTCGCGGGCGAACTGCGGCAGATTGCGGCGATGCTCGAAATCGTCACGGACCTCGAACGCATCGGCGACTACGCGGTCGAGATTTCGAAAAACTCCATAAAACTTTCCGACGTAGCGATCCGTCCCGCGCGCGTCGAGATCGGCCGCATCGCCGCGATCGCGACGGAGATGCTGCGCGAGGTGATGCGCGCTTATACCGAACGCGACGTCGCAATCTCGGAAGCGGTCATCGCGCGCGACGATGAAGTCGATGCGCTCTACGCGCGCGGCATCGAAGCGCTGCAAGAAGAAATGCAAGCCGATTCCGGCATGGTTCGCGCCGGTACGATCATGCTCTTCGTCCTCGCGAACCTCGAACGCGTCGGCGATCGCGCCCAAAACGTCGCCTGGCACACAAAAGACATGATCGGCAAAGGCTAACCCCGCCCGCGATTGCTCTCGTCGCGCTCCGCCGTCGTCTTCCCGTCCGTGGTCTCCCCGTCCGTCGGGCTTCAGCCCGACGGACGCGCCATTCATGGCGCCAAAAAATTAAACATACCTCCGAGCCGTAGCGACAGCGGAGGCTCGAGCGGCGCCTGCAGCGCCGCTCAGTACCCGCCTTCGCGCACCGCGCACGGCGACATGACGGCGTCGGCCATGCCGTGGATCAGCCGCTTGTCGGCCGGGGCGATCGTCGCGAGAATTCCGCCGAGCCGAACGTCGTCGCCGAGCACGAAATAGTACGGGCAGAGCCGCACGCGGCCGTCGAGTTCGGCAATGTCGTCGCTCTTGCGATCGTAGTATGCGACTTTAACGCGCCTGCCTTTATGGAAGCGCTGCAACACGTACGGTGTTTTATCGAACGACGCAAGCGCGCCGTCCAGTACGACTTGCCAATTTTCTTTGGTGAGATCGTTTGCGACCTTCACGCCGCGCGATCCCCAAGCGAGTTCCGAGAAGCCGGATGGTTTAGTGACGAAGTTTCGTTCGCTCTTGCCGAGCGGTACGAGCTGCGACCAATCCTGAACGGGGTCGCCGGCGGCGGTCAGACCGACGATGCCGGCCTGCGGCGGCAACGGACGCGGATCGAGGATCCACGTTTGCGGAAACACGGCGAGCAGCCGTTCGTAGGCGTCGCCGAGTTCGGTTTTCCAAAGCTTCGCGAGCAGCGGCTGATGCAACAGCGCGAAAGCGAGTTTCTCTTCGAGGTGCGCTTTAGGCGCTGGAGTCATCTTTACGCGGTTGTGCCGCGCGGCGTAGAGCATCAGGTCGTGCTTGGGCACGTTGAGAAGATCGAAGAGTTCGAAATTCCGATACAGGACGTCGAGTTTTTTCTCTTCGCCGTCGGCTAAGCGCACGAACAGCGCTTCTTCGGTAAAAACGATATCTTCCGGGCGGCTCACGTACGTCTCGCCGAGACCTTTGGCGTTCATCGCCGCGGCGAGCCAAACGAGTTCGGCGCGATAATCTTCCGATTCTTGCGAGACGACGAGCGCCGTCGTCGGCCCGGGCTTGCCGGCGGTCGCCGCAAGCATGCTCGCGAGGCCTTCGAGAATGCCTTCAACGTCGCCGATCGTATCGTGGCCGAGCTCACAATACGCGCGCGCCATCGCGCCGACGAACCCCATGCCGCCGGGAATGCTGTCGAGTTCGGAGGCGATGAAACCGCCCTCCGTCAGGATCAGATCCGGTCGGATCACGCCCGGGACGTCGCTCTTAAAACGATTCTGGCGGCCGATTTTAAGTACGAATTCGGGCTTGCCGATGTCCAGGTATTCTGCAATGAACGCCGGCGCCGTGCCGCGGGAGCTGCGCTGGTAGAGCGCCGCGAGGGCCCGATAAAATTTCAGTAAATCCGGGCCGAGCCGCTCGATCGCGGCGAACGTTTCCGGTGCGAGCGGAAAGGGTTCGGGCGACAGCCGCCAGGCGACGCGAGCCGTATCGACCCCGACCCCGCCGAACAGTCCGGCGGGCATCTTATCGTTGAGGAAGAGCGCTTGATCGCGCGCAGTCATCGTCGGGTCGAGCGCGGTACAGCCCATAGTGGCGGTGTGTTACCCTCGTCGGTCGCGAGCGTGACACCGCAATGGGCCTGCGGGCATATCCGCAGGCCGACATCGACTCTCGAGCAGTTTTGCACTCGAGAACGCGATATAGCGGCGCCTCATGAACTCCCTCAAAACGAGCAAGGCGGCGCGGGGTTGCAGGATCGCTTATTTCAAAGCGACGGCGCCCGGAATCAGCAGCGCGTGCTCGAGCCGGACGCTGCCGGGCTTGTACGCGATCGTCAGGTGCAGCGTTTTTTCTATACCGAGCTTCGCGAGCGCGACGTCGTCGATCGTCCGGGACTCGGCGCTACGGTCGAGGTCGAGCGTCAGCCGGCGCACGTACGAGGGGCGGCCCCGGAAATTGAACGACTCGACGAGCGTTACGGCGGCGGTCTTGCCGTCGCCGCGCGGCGCCGCGGCTCGAGCGCACAGTTCGACGGCGAGCGCACCGCCGTCGAGCGCGAACACGTCGCTAGAACACGATGCGGCGGCCACGCTCGGAGCGAGCGGCGCGAGCGCGAAAACGCCCGCTACGCTTACGGCAATCCGAGCAGCAACCCAAGCCATACATCCCGTTAACGCTTCCCGCGCGCCTCGCGTTGCGCGGCGAGCCGCGAAGGTGCGCGCTTTTTCGAGCCATAACGGAGCGTGTCGCCATATGCGCATCGATCTCGTAGCCCTAGACCTCGACGGCACTCTGCTCTCGCCAGGCGACCACGTATCGCCCCGTAACCGTGCGGCCATTCGGACGTGTCTCGAAAGCGGCGTGCGCGTCGTCCTCGTAACCGGCCGGGGTACCGATCTTCCCATTCGCATCTCGCGCGAACTGAACATGAACCTTCCGGTCATCTGCTGCCACGGAGCGCTGACGAAAGATTTTGGGGCGAATCGTACGCTCGTGCACTTGCCCGTCCCGCTGCAATACGCCAAGCCCATGATCGAATACGCCGAGCATCACGGCCTGTCGCTCGCGCTGTACTCCGAGGAATTTTTTTGGCGGCTGGAAGGCTCGCACTTGTTTATGGAAGACATGACGGGACCGGCTTGGCGCGAAGTCAAGACGTTCGCCGACGTCATGTCGACCACGCCGACGTTCATGCGTTTCCTAGGCACGGAATCCGTCGGCGCGATGCAGCGCGAGTTCGGCGATTGGCCGCTCAACTTTCGCTATGAGTCGTGGGGCGATTTTCACGAGTGCGCCGTCCTCAATCGCGAGGCGAGCAAGAAGAACGCGCTCAAACAGTTGTGTGCGGATTTTCAAATCATGCCGGAACGCGTGCTCGCGATCGGCGATTCTCGTAACGACGTGCCGATGCTGCGCTGGGCGGGCGTCGGTGTAGCGATGGGCAATGCGGCGGCGGAAGTGAAGCAGAGCGTCCGCTACGTGACCGCGAGCAACACCGACGACGGCGTGGCTCTCGCGCTGGAACGCTTCGTCGGTGCGGCGCAGAAATGGCCGGCATGACGGCGAGCGACGGGCTGCCGTCGGCCGACTATGAAAGCGAGTTGCGCGCGATTTTAGCTGCGCGCGATTGGCAGGCGCTGCGCGAGTTCTCCCGCGACCGCAATCAAATTCCCGATGACGTGTACGCGCAGCCGCAGCACTTTTGGGAAGTAATGCTGCACAAGTTGACGTGCGGCCGCATCGACTTGCTCGGATTGCACGAAGATTCGCGCCGGTGGCTCGCAGAGCGCGAGTACACCCCGGATCTCGGCGGTTACTGACGGTATGCACCGCTCGTGACCGTGCGCGTTCTGCCGTTCGCGCGCATACGTGAGATCGTCGGCGCGGCGACGCTCGAGCGAAGCGTTCCCGACGGCGCGACCGCCGCGGATTTGTGGGCGCAGCTCGCGCGAGACTTCCCGGCACTCGGGGAACTGACGGGTTCGACGCGCGTCGTTCGAAATGGTGCGCTCGTCGAGACGAGCGTCACGCTCGCCGACGACGACGAAGTCGCTTTGCTGCCGCCGTTCGGGGGCGGATAGACGCCATGTACGAGCTTACCGATCGCGCGCTCGATCCCGGCGCCGTCGCGCGCGCCGTCGTCCACGAATCGGCCGGCGGACTCGTGACCTTCGTCGGTTACGTGCGTGCGACGAGCGATGACGGGCGGGCGGTCGATGGACTGACGTACGAGGCTCACCGCGAGCTCGCGCTCGCCGAGATGCGCGCGATCGGCGAGGAAGCGTCGACGCGGTTCGGTCCGCTTCGGGTCGCGATCGCGCATCGCACGGGCGCGCTCGGCATCGGCGATCCGGCCGTTGCGATCGCGGTCGCCGCGCCACATCGCGCCGCTGCGTTCGACGCGTGCGAATTCGCGATCGACGCGCTCAAATCGCGCGTCCCGATCTGGAAGAAAGAGCATTATAGCGACGGCGACGCGATCTGGCGCGAAAATGCGGCCGGCGGCTCGTGAAGCTGGAGCTCCTGGAGCTCTCGAGTGCGGGTGGGGCGCGCGTTGCGGCGCTCGAGTACGAAGCGCGCCGGCCACGCGGTGTGACGCTCGCGGTCGCGCACGGCTATTCGAGTTCGAAACACAACCTCGATTTTCTCTGTGGGTTCGTGGCGAGCCACGGATATCGGGTCGTCAGCATCGACTTTCCCGGTCATAAGCTCGGTGCGAGCGGCGGCCGCCTCGATTCGATCGACGCGCTGACCGATGCGCTCGGCGCGGCCGTACGCTACGCGCGCTCGACGCACGCCGGCCCCGTCTATGCGGCCGGACATAGCATGGGCGCGACGACCGCGCTGCGCGTCTGCGCGGCCGACGAGGCGGTGGCAGGCGCGATCTCCATCGCGTCCGGGTATGGGCGGCCGAGCGCGCTCCAGGCTCTCGGCGGACTCACCGGAGTCGATTTGCGATCGGCGTACGTCGACGGCCTCACGCTGCAAGCCGTCGCCGAAGCGACCGAGCCGCTCTTGGACGCGGCTCTCGCGGCCCTCGCGGGACGGCCGGTGCTGTACGTCGCCGCGGACCACGACGGAATGGTTTCGCGCACGAGCGCACAGGAGTTGTTCGCCCGCGCACCGGAGCCCAAAACGTTCGTGACGATCGCGAGCGATCACACGAGCGCGGGCGAAAACGCGCGCGCGGCGGTCTTGGCCTGGCTCAACGAAAGGCATCCGCGCTGATCGCCGGAGGGCGCGAACTGCGCCGCTACAGTCGGCACCTGCTCATCCCCGAAGTCGGACTCGCGGGCCAAGAGAAGCTCGCTCGCGCGCGGGTCCTCGTCGTCGGCGCCGGGGGACTGGGCTCGCCCGTGCTGCAGTATCTCGCGGCTGCGGGCGTCGGCCGCATCGGCATCGTCGATGACGACGACGT
>JALYUE010000077.1 GCA_030853925.1 Vulcanimicrobiota bacterium
CCGCATACCTGGGCGCACTTGCGCGACGGAAGTTTTTGCGGCGGCGGCTGCGTCGCCATGCGCCCGCGCGCTTTGGAGAAACTCGACGCATTCATGGGCCGCTTAGGCTCCGCGCGCAAGAATCCGCTCCGCCTCGCGGCGATCTTTGGCGTGCCTACGCTGCTGCGCTACGCCGTCCGCCGGCTTTCGATCGCGGGTGCGGAAATGCGCGGCTCGGCGCTACTGGGCGTCCCGGTTGCGGCAGCGATCTGCACGCACCCCGAGATCGCCGTCAACGTCGACCGCACGAGCGACGTAGCGCTCGCGGAACGCCTCGTGGCGCAGGCTACCTCCAGCGTTTGAACAGATCGTTTTCGATACCGAACTGATCGAGCGCTTTGCCGACGGTATGCGCGATGATGTCGTCGACGCTTTGCGGTTGCGCGTAAAGTGCGGGAATCGGCGGTAAGATCACGGCGCCGATTTCCGCAAGCTGGGTCAACGTCCGCAAGTGCCCGAGATGCAACGGCGTCTCACGCACGACCAGGACGAGTTTGCGTTTCTCTTTCAAGGTGACGTCCGCGGCGCGCACGAGTAGATTGGCGTTGAGCGAATATGCGATGGCGGACGCGCTCTTCATCGAACACGGTATGACGAGCATACCGTCCGTCAGGAACGAGCCGGACGAAATCGCCGCGGCGAGGTTATCGTCGGCATACGAAACGTCTGCGAGCGCATCGAGGTCGGCTGCGCGGTAGGTCGTTTCGATTTCGATCGTATTGCGCGCTTGCGCGCTCATGACGAGATGGATCTCACAGCCGCCTCGCTCGCGAAGCGCGCGCAGGGCGGCGAGCGCATATGCACTGCCGCTGGCGCCCGTGACGCCGACGACGATCTTCCGCATCATGCCGTTCTTCCACCGTGAATTGCGGGGTCCCGCAACCGCGAACGAGAACTCTTACGTACATCGATGTCCGAACGTATCACAATTGAGATAGACGCCGCGGAGCCGCCCGTCGTCGACGGTTCGCTCGCGGTACCGCTCCTAACGTTCGTTCGCGACCTTACGCGTTGCACCGCGCGCCCGAGCGAACGCGATCTGCGGCGCGCGCTCTGTTCGCCGTTTTCCGGCCTGCCGAACGTGGATGCCCGCGCGCTGTGCGTCGCGGCGGACGACCGGCGCGGCGTCGTAGCGGTTATCGCGAGCGAACGCCTTCCGCTCGGCCGCGAAGCCTCGCTTTCCGCGCGCCGCTTTGCGCGCGCGGTGGACGAACTGCACCGGGTCTATAGGGCGCAGGGCGCGACGGCGCTCGAGTTCGTGACGACGATACGGCTCGCGTTCGAACTCGACGGCGTTCTCGAGCCGAACGAAGCGCGCACGTTTCGGACGCTCGAAACGCTTGCGGCGAGGCTCGACGCGGGACGCGCTGCCGGCAGCGTGTGGGAACCGCACGCGCTCCTAGAGGCGCTCGACGACATCGCCGACCATACGCACGGGCCGAGGAGAGCTCGCAGCAACGTCGGATCGCACGGACCGCTCGCATTACCGCAGCGCGAACGCGAAGAGGCGCGCGTGGTCAAACGTCGCCGCACGCATTTTAGCGCGTCTTCGCTCGGAACGTTCGCGCAATGCGAGCGGCGCTGGTATTATCGGTACGTATGCGGCGCGGTGCAGGACCGTGGATCGTCCGCATCGTTTTACGGTACCGCCTTTCACTGGGCGTTGGAACGCTTCCATCAGGAGTTTGCGAGCGCCGGCGCCGCGCCGCCGGACGTCCTCGAGCGCAAACTCGACGCGTACGTAGGCACGTCGTTCGAACGCTTTCGTTCCGGCTTCGCGACCAACGTCGAATACGAACTGCAGCGGCGCCGCGCCAAGCGCACCGCTCGACGCTATCTGAGCTGGTTCGTCGAGCGCGCGCGCCGCCACCCGTTCACCGTCGTCGGCACGGAAACGACCGTAGAACTCGCGCTCGACGGCTATGCGTTCATCGGTTATATCGATCGGCTGGACCGCGACGACGCGACCGGAGCGATAACCGTCATCGACTACAAGACCGGCAGCATCCCGGAGTCCGCGGCGCAGTACCGCACGAACATCGCGCAATTCGTCGATTTTCAATTGCCTTTCTACTATTGGGCTCGCACGGAAGCAGGGGATCGCGTCACGCGCCTCGCGCTCGTCCCGCTCAAAGATGCCGCACGCGATGTCGAACCGATCGAACTGGAGGTCGTTCCGATCGCGGCGCCGCGCTCGTACTCGGACGCACCGGCGGGAACGATCGGCATCGACGAACTCGAACGCGCGCGCGCCAAGATGCAAGAACTCGCGGCGCTGCTGGCCGACGGCCCAATAGAAAACTTTGCCGTAACGGACGACGCGGAAGCGTGCGTCTACTGCGCGTATAAGAACGCGTGCCGCTCCCGGCCCTTGCCTCGCGAAGACCGGTTCGGCCGCTGACATTGCCGCCATGCTGATGCAGGACGCGGAGGAGACGCAGCCGGACGCGGCACGAAGCGCCGCGCTCGCATACCCTCCGGAGGGGGAAGCAGTTTCCCTAGTAGGACCCGCGGGCACGGGCAAGACGTCGGCGTTGCTGCTGCGCGCGGCTCGCGCCGGCGCTGCGAGCGAACGAGAAATTTGGGTGACGGCGCCAAGCGACGGCGGCGTCGCGCGGCTGCGTGCCGCGCTCGCAACGGCCGCCGCTCCGAGAGTCGTCCGGTGCGCGTCTTTCGGCGAACTTGCGCTCGACGTGCTGCAATCGGCCCGCGCACCCGGCGACCGAACGCTCGCTGCGATCGACGACGCGCGCGCGTCCCTGCACTTCGAGCGCGCGGGGGCCGAACTGTTCGCACTCGAGTGGACCGAGTTCGTCAGCGCGGAATTCGATCCTGAAATCACCGGCCTGCGCGCGCCCGAGCGTTTCTCGGCCGCGGCGTTCCGTTTGATCCGCAAGTTGCGGGGCTCGCTCGTATCGCCCGAAGACTTCAAGCTGTCGGGCTTGCGGGGCGCCACCGCATTTTACGGAAAACCGCCGAACTTCGCGAGCCCGGATCTGCTGATGGAAACCCCGGCGAAATATCGCGATTCGCTGCGCGTCACGCCTCTCGAACTCGAACGCCAACGCGCGCGCGAAGTCGACCTCGTGCATATTCTGACGCGTCTCTACGCATCGTACCTCGAGACGCTCGTCGCCCACGGCTGCCTGACAAACGTCGATGCGGTGTACGAAGCGACGTCGCTCCTGCGCCGCCGGCCGGATCTCGGCGCGAGCGCTCGGCTCAGGTTCGCGAGCGCTCTCGTCGATGACGCACAAGATCTCAGCGCGGGCCAAATCGGACTGCTACGAGCGCTCTTCGGGGAGCAAATGCACGGCGTCACGCTGAGCGGCGATGAAACCCAGAGTACGCGCGGGTTTGCAGGCGGCGGGCGCGGCGCGGAGCTTCTCAAGCACTCGGCCGCGCGCATCGAATTCGACGTGCGGTACGGCTGCAGCGCCGGCATCGAGCGCGCGGCGCGCCGGATCCTCGGCCCGTTCGAGCCCGGGCGGGCTGCGGCGCGCGAAGTTTCCGGTGACGTCGAACTCTATCGCGCCGATACGGTCAGAGACGAGGCGCGCGGCGTCGCAGGTGAAATCGAGCGCCTGATCGCGAGCGGAACCGTTCCTTCGGCCATCGCCGTCATCACGCGCAACCTCGCGGGCGCACACGTTTACATCGATGCACTGCTCGCGCGCAACGTGCCGCTCGACGTCGCGGGCGCTGCGAGCGTGTACGCGTATCCGGCGGTCGCCGACGCACTGGGCGCGCTGTGGTCGGCCGTCGATCCGTTTCGTCACGATTATCTGCTGCGTAACCTGGAAGCACCGTGGCTGCGCCTCTCGGATGCGTCGATCGCCATCCTGTGCGGCGAGGCGCCGAACCCGCAACCGCTGCTCTTCGATTTTCCCGAAGAAGATGGCGAAGAGTCCGGTGCGCGCCGTTACGATCGCGGTCGCGATCTGCGGTTAGGCCGCAACGTCACGCGCGGCGACGTCGATGCCGAACTTCCGCAAGAGGCGCGCGATCGACTGCTTGCGTTTCGCGCGGCGCGGGAACGTTGGGAACGCTTAGCGCGCACGTTGCCGCTCGGAGACTTTGCGCGCGCTATATTCGCCGAAACCGTCTGCGCGACGCCCCCGCGCGACGCGCGCGAGCGCTTCGACCGCGGGCTCGTGGAGCGCTTGATCGACGACATCGACCGTTTCGAGGAAGCCGAACCGCTCGCGGCCCTCGACGAATACCTCGCATACGCCGAACGAATCGCGGCAGCCGAAGCCGACTTACTGTCGATCGAGTTGCGCGACGGCGGCGCCGTGCGCGTCCTCGACGTCGAAGCCGCTAAAGGCAACGTATTCGACTACGTTTTCATCGTCGACGTGCGCGCCGGCGCTTGGCCGCGATACTACGTCCCGGACGCGTTTCTGTTCATGCCGTCGGCCGGTATGATTGCCAAAGAGAATGTCGGCGACGCCGAATCGGCGCGCACGGCGAAGTTCACGTATTCGCTGTTCAAGCATAAGTTGCGAGACAAATACAACGCCGAAGAGCGGCGCGCGTTGTATTGTGCCGCGACGCGCGCGCGGCTCCGGCTATACGTCAGCGCTGCAGGCCGGCCGACCCGCGGTGCCGGTACTCCCGAACTTCTCGAAGAGTTATTGAACTAAAGCGCTTAGTTCCCGACGTCGCCGGCGTGAAACGCGTTGACGGCACGCCGCATGCGCCGCACTCCCTCGTGCACGAGAGCGGTCGACGTACCGAAATTGAAACGTGCGTGACCGCTGCCCTCACGTCCGAAAGCGGGCCCGGGGACTAGCGCAACCTCTCCGAACTTGAGGAAGATTTTCGCAGGGTCCACACCTAGATCGAGGTCGCGGCAATCGAGCCAGGCGAGAAAGCCCGCTTCGGGCGGCGAGTAACGAATCGCGCCGAGTTCGTAGTCGTCGAGCAAGCGGCGCAACGTGTCTCGCTGCACGTTGAGATGCGCGACGACGCGGTCGAGAAAGTCTCTCTCCGATCCGAGTGCGGCTACGGAAGCGAGGACGCCCAAATGGCCGGTTCGCTCGTGGAGCGCCTTCGGTAACCGCGCGCGCACGCCGCGCCCCCACTTCGAACCGCTGACGGCGAGCGCACACTTGAGCCCCGCGATGTTCCACCCTTTGGAAGCGGACGTCAGGGTGATCGAACGCACTCCGGTGCCGCCGGTTACGGATTCGAATGCGACGTGTTTCGCACCGGGAAGAACGAGCGGACCGTGTATTTCGTCGGCCAGAACGACGACCCCGTACCGTTCGGCGAGCGCGGCCACACGCGTTACGTCTTCGAACGAAAACGCGCGCCCGACCGGATTGTGCGGATTGCAGAAGACGTAAGCGCGCGCGCCCGCTGCGAAAGCGCGCTCGATGCTTTCGAAGTCCAGTTGTGCGAGCGGGCCGCGGGTGTCGAGCGGAATCTCGACGATCGTCCGGCCGGTTTCGCGAATCGTCGTGAAAAACGGCGGATAGACCGGCGGATTAATGACGACACCTTCACCTGGCCCCGTCACGACGCGCAGAATCTCCGCAACCCCGACCATCACGTCGGGAAGGGCGTAGACGTCTGCGGGATCGGTCGGACAACCGTAGCGTTCGCCTGCGAACGCGGCGTACGCCGTGCCGAGTTCGCGGGGCTCGGCGTATCCCAAGTCGCCGTCGTCGATCGCTCGATGCAGTACGCGCGCGACGGCGGGCGGCACCGGGAAGTCGGTCTCCGCGATAAAGAGCGGCAGCACCGCAGGCGGGTACTTCGCCCATTTTTGACTGGTACGCCGTCGCAGGACGGTCGAGTCGATCGCGCGATCGAACGGCGCGTTCGGGAGGGCCGTCGCGTTACGCACGACGAGCATCGCACGCGACGAAGCGGAGTGCGTCGTTAAGCGCTAGTTTACGAGTGGTCGCAATCACGAAATCGCTCATCTTCGGAAGCGTTCGACGAAGTCACGCGCGGCGCCGCCCCTTTCGGAGCCGCGCGCACGCTCATCCATTCTTAACGAACGACCGTCGCCGTGCCGACGTTAAGGCACAAGTGAGGCGCAGTGTATGAAACTCGATACGTCGACCGATCCGCAGGTCGGCTTTCGTCCGTCAGGGTCGCTCGACGTCGCGAGTGCGCTGCTGCCGTATAGCGAGCGGCTATCGCGGCGCCAAGCGGCTCACCTGCTGCGCCGGGCGGCGTTCGGCGGAACGCCCGCCGAAGTCGATGCGCTAGCCGGGCGCGACGCCCGCGCGGCGGTCGGCGGGTTGCTGCACCCGACGCAGCCCGACACGCAGCTTCCGCTATACCCCGACGTAACGGTGCTATACGATATCAAGAAACGCACCCCGGCGGCCGAAAATTGGTGGCTCGACCGCATGCTGCGCACGCAGCACCCGCTGACGGAAAAAATGGCGCTGTTCTGGCACGGGCATTTCGCGACGAGCATTCGCAAAGTTCCCGCAGCGCTGATGGTGCAGCAGATCGACCTGCTGCGTTCGGCGGGTCTCGGCAACTTCCGCACGTTGCTGCTGTCGGTCTCGAGAGATCCGGCGATGCTAGTGTGGCTCGACAACCGCTACAACAACCGGCTGCATCCCAACGAAAACTACGCGCGCGAAGTCATGGAATTGTTCGCGCTCGGGCTCGGCAACTACACCGAAGACGACGTGAAGAGTGCCGCACGCGCTTTCACGGGCTGGACGCTCGATAAAGGGCTCGCGTTCACCTATAAAGACGCTCTGCACGACGACGGCGTTAAGACGTTCCTCGGCCGCACGGGTGCCTTCACGGGCGAGAACGTGCTCGACATCATCGTCGAGCAGCCGGTCCATCAACGCTTCATCTGCCGCAAGCTGCTCGAGTATTTCTTATACTCCGACCCGGAACCCGAACTGATCGAGGCGCTCGCGCAGACGTACGCTTTGAGCGGCTACGACGTCGCGCATACCGTCGGCACGCTCTTGCGCTCGAACGTCTTCTTTTCGACGCGCGCCTATCGCGCGTTGCCGAAGAGTCCGATCGAATTCACGATCGGGCTCTTACGCTTCATGGACGTCCGCGCCGTGCCGCCCGATACGATCTATTGGTTGCGCCGCATGGGCCAGGAGCCGCTCGCGCCGCCGAGCGTGAAAGGCTGGGATGGCGGGCCGACGTGGATCAACACGGCGACGCTACTCGCACGTTTCAACTACGTCAACCGCGTCGTCGGCGCGGCTCCCCTGCACGCCGCCTTCGATCCCGATGCGATCGTGCGGCGCGCGAACGGGCTCGACGCGGACAGAGTGCTCGCAACGGTCGCGCGCGACGCAGTCCAAGACGACCTCACCGGCAACGTACGCGCGACGCTGATGGATTATCTGCAATCGAAAAACGCGCCGCTCGGAATGCCGCTCAGCATGGAGAATTACCAAGAGAAAATTCGCGGCGTGCTGGCGCTGACGCTCAACCTGCCTTCCAATCAGCTCAATTAACGAGAGAGTGCACTACATGTCGACTCGCCGCACGTTCGTCCGCCGGTCCCTGGAAATCGCCGTACTCGGCGGCGCGCTCCCGTCGTTCTTAACCAAAGCCGCGCTCGCCGCACCCTTGCCGTCGCTCGGTGCGAGCGTCGATCCGGGCAACACGCTGCTGGTCATCCAAATGGGCGGCGGCAACGACGGCCTCAATACGGTGGTGCCGTATTCCGACGACGCGTATCACCGCGTACGTCCCGCGATCGGCGTCGCGGCGAATACGGTCTTGCGGATCGACGACCGCATCGGCCTCAGTCCCGCGCTCGCCGGGCTGCACGATATGTTTGCGGAGGGCAACGTCGCAATCGTGCAAGGCGTCGGCTATCCCAATCCCAATCGCTCGCACTTCGAAGCGACCCAGATCTGGGAAACCGCTTCGCCCGACGTTCCGGTTTCCAGCGGTTGGCTCGGACGCTATCTCGACAAGACCGTCGCGCCGCGTACCAGCGCGCCAGATTCGTCGGGCATGTTCGATGCGGTCGCGCTTGGCGACACCGTGCCGACGGCGCTGGTAGCGACGCACGTCGACATACCGGCAATCGGCGCCTTGAAACTCTTCGGCTATAACAGCGGCAAAGACACCGCATCCAAAGCGGCTGCCGGCACGCTCTATGACGGCGCGAAAGCCGGTCAGTCACCTTATCTTTCGCTCATCGAAGGCACCGCGCGCGATGCGCTGCACGGCGGCGACCTACTACGTACGAAGACCGCCGATTATACCGCGGCGGTGACATATCCGGCAGACGCCTTTTCGCAGCAGTTGGCGCTCGCCGCACGAATCATCGGCTCGAACGTCGGCACGCGCATCGTCTTCGTGTCGATCGGCTCGTTCGATACGCATGCCGGGCAACGGCCGCAGCAGGATCGGCTGCTCGGTTATTTGTCGGCGGGCCTGCGCGCATTTTACAAAGACCTAGCGGCTCACGGCCTGCAAGATCGCGTCCTCGCGATGACCTTTTCCGAGTTCGGACGGCGCGTAGCTCAGAACGCTTCGAACGGTACGGATCACGGGACGGCCATGCCGCTCTTCATCATCGGCGGCAAGGTAAAAGGAGGAGTCTACGGCGAGCATCCTTCGCTCATCGATCTCGACAACGGCGATCTCAAACATTCGATCGACTTCCGCTCGATTTACGCAACCGTACTCGAACGTTGGCTCGGACGCGATTCAAATGGAATTCTTTCGGGAACTTATAAGACCATAGCATTCGTTTGAACGGCGTCAAAGAGTTACCGTCGATGCGCGGCGGGTAACGGTGGGCGCCACGTGGGAGAGTGAGCCACGTGGCGCCCGTTATTTTTTCCCTCAAGGCGATAGCGACGGACGACTACGTACGCGAAGTGTTGCCCGAGTCGTACGAACTCTGGGGAGCCAAGCGCACCTTCGAGCGATACGCGGCGGACCTGCGCGTCTTCGCGAATTCATCGTATGCGAAACGGCGCCAGTTTTTGCGCGGCTTGCGTATCGGCGGAGCGGTCGTCGTGTCGTGTAAGAGCTACGCTCGCGAATTACGTTGGCAAGCGATGCCGCTGCGCGCGACGGGTATCGGCGCGGTATTCACACCACCGGCACAGCGCGGACGCGGTTACGCGACGGCGTTGCTCGGGACGGTTCTCGACGCCGAGCGCGCGGCCGGGCGAGACGTCGCATTTTTATACTCGGACATCCATCCGCTTTTTTACGAACGGCTCGGCTTTCGCGCTCTACCTTCGCGCCTGATGACGATGCGCGCCGAACTGTTGGACGGCGCGCGTGTCGGCGCGCAACCCTTGACGAGCGACGATTGGCCCGCCGTTGGACGATGTTTCGAAGCACTCGACCGCGCCCGCCCGTGGAGTTTGCGGCGTACGCCGCTGGTATGGGAATGGATGCGCCGCTGCTGGCACGAGCCGGCCGACGACGGTTCCCAACCGGTGGAACTCGTCATTCGAAACGGACGCGCGGTGAGCGCGTATGCGATCGGCCGGCGCGTTCTGCGCGAGGACACGTTCGTGGTGGACGACTTCGCGTTCGACGGCGCGCACGGCCGCGAACGCTTGCACGGTTTGCTGCGGGCCGCCGCGGGCGACTTGCGCCGCGTCGGAGGTTGGCTGCCGCCGCCGGGCGCCAGGGAAGCGCTTCCGCGCGGCTCGATTCGCGCCCGCAAGGACGCGATCATGATGGTCGTGCCTATCTCCCCGCTCGGAAGGGCGTGGTGGGAGCAGACGCACGAAGTGACGCTTTCGAGTTCGGCCGATCCCGGTTGGAGCGCGGACCACGTCTGACGCGGGCGACCAGGCGCACCCCGCGAGCCGCCGAAACGTTATATAATGGCAGAGAGCGATCGTGCGCGGCTCCTGGCGCGAGCGCTGGCGCTCCCGCAAGCGGAACCGTCCGACTTTTTCGGTGAACGGTGCGCGCCGCCCGGCGTCGACCACAGTCTTCTCAAACGCATCGACGACACGGGCTTGCGCGCGAAGCTCGTGGATGCACGTCTGGCCGAAGGCCTGCAATCGCCCAAGGGTCCGCAGAAGATCGCCTCGATCGTTCGCATCTATCCCGCTTATGACGCACCCGGGCGCGTCGCGAACAACGGCCGCGCGAAAACGCCGCCCCCAAAATCTCAAACCCCGCCCGAACGCGGATTGCCGAGCGTCGAAGACATGGAACGCTTGATCGGCCGAATTCGCGACGTCGAACGCGAAGTCGGCGGCGAACTCTCGAGCGAAGTCGACGAACGGATCGAGGTTTTAAAACGGTCGCTCGCCGATCTTACGGACGCCGAACTGGAAGCGGCATATCGAGAGCTCGGCGAAGCGCTGCAGCAAAAACGCGCGCTCGCCTCGCACGTCCGCGTCGAGACGTTTCGGCGCATCGAGCGCGACCCGGACTTTCCGCCGCGCGCGCATCTGCGCTTGCTGCGCCGCTGAAGGCCGCTACGGCGTCGGCATAGCGGCCTACAAGAACGAGATCTGGCGCGCTCCTTCTTCCGTGATCGAGGCGACGCGAACGCCGAGCAGCCGCACCGGCGCGCCCGCCAAGCCCGCTCGGCGCAGCGCGTGTAAGGCCGCCGTTTCGATGATCGCGGCGTCGTCGGTCGGCACCGCTACCGTCGACTGACGTCCGAGCACCGTAAAGTCGGCGCGTTTGATCTTGACCCCGATCGTGGCGCCGCGTAAACCGTGCCCGCGCAGCCGCGCCGCGACGTCGGCCGCAAGTTCGTGCAGCGTAGCGGCGAGTTCGCCTTCGTCGCGAACGTCGTACTCGAACGTCGTTTCGCTCGAGACCGAACGGGTTTCGCGGTCGGGCGATACCCCGCGCGCGTCGTTGCCCCGAGCGAGTTCTCGCAGCGCTTTCCCGCCGCGTCCGAATAGACGGTATGCGGCCTCGTCGGACAACCCGGCGATTTGACCGATCGTCCCGATACCGTGCCGCGCAAGCCTCAGCTGCGACTTCGGCCCGACGCCCCACAGTCGTTCGACCGGCAGTCCCGCTAGATACCGCGCCTCGTCGCCGGAGGCGACGCCGACCAGTCCGTCGGGTTTGGCCGCTTCGCACGCGATTTTAGCGACCATCTTCTGAGCGGCGACGCCGGCGCTCACGCTAAGCCCGACTTCCGATCGAACCGCTCGGCGCACGTCCTGCGCGTACTCGACCGCGCTCTCGAGCGTATCGCCCGCGACGGCGACGAACGCCTCGTCGAGCGAGAGGCCTTCGAGCGCGAGCGCACCGCGCCGAAAAATCGCGAACACGGCATGCGAGACTTCGCGATAGCGCGGAAAATCGGGCGGGGCAACGACGAGCTGCGGACAGAGCGCCCGCGCGCGATAGAGCGGCATGGCCGAGCGCACGCCGAAGGGACGCGCCTCATAGGACGCCGTCAACACGACCGAACGGCGGCTCTCGCCCGCAATCGCGAGCGGCTTCCCGCGCAGCGCCGGATCGTCGCGTTGCGCGACGCTCGCATAAAACGCATCGATATCGAAGTGCGCGATCACGCGCCGGAAAAGATCGTTCGAATGGTCTGCATGTTGCGCGCGTCGTCGTCCGCGTCGCCCGGCGTCTCGAGAATAGCCGTCTTCGCGCGCAGTTCTGGATGCGCGGCCAGCGCCCGAAATCCCGCGAAACCGATGTTGCCTTCGCCGATATGCCAGTGCCGGTCCTTATGGCCGCCGAGCGGAATTTGCGTGTCGTTGAAGTGAAACAGCTTCACGCGCTCGAGCGCGATCGTCTCGTCCGCAAGCGCGATGAAACGCTCGACGCCATCGCTCGAATCGATTGCGTACCCGGCGGCCCACGAATGCGCCGTATCCAGGCACACGCCGAGCTGCGGGTGGTCGAGCGCGCGCACGAAGTCGCCCAATTCTTCGAGCGTCCCGCCGCAGAGTTGTCCCGCCCCGGCCGAATTCTCCAGCACCAAGAAGACGCCGGGTCCGATCGCTTCGAGTGCTTTCTCGAGCAGCGTGACCACTGCAGCGAAGCCTTCGCCGCGCGGCCGAGTTCCGTACGAGCCGAGATGCGTGTTGACGAAATCGATGCTACCCGCGGCGGCGACGGCTAAATCGTTTTTGAGCAGGCGCAACGACCCGGCGGCGATTTTCGCGTCGGCGCTCGCGAGATTGATCAAGTACGACGTATGAATGGCGCAGGTCGCGATGTTCGCCGCCGAGCGCCGCTCGCGAAAACGTTCGAGCGCCGCGACGTCGGGAGGCCGCACGGCATACGTCCTCGGGGTCGAAGAAAACAGCTGCAGCGCGGAACACTCGAAGCGCTCGGCGTAGTCGACGGCGAGATCGTAGCCTTTCGCTCCATCGACGTGCAAACCTAAATGCATCAGCGGACGAACTCGGCCGGGGCGACGCGACCCAGGTAGAGCACGTGGACGTACCCGACCACGAGCTTCGTCGGCGCGGCTCCCAGCCGCTGTGCCAAGCGCGCGAGATACGTATCCCGCGCG
>JALYUE010000101.1 GCA_030853925.1 Vulcanimicrobiota bacterium
GCTCGCGACGATGGTCCAGGGCTTCACGGCTTGCGAGCCTTACCGGAGGGGGAAGGCTTTTCCCCCGGCGTACACAGTGCCGGTTCAACGGGAGGTATCGATGGCCGTCTTAGGCACGTTCGCTCGATTCGCGAGCTTAGCTGCAATGTGCGCGTTCGCCGCGGCTTGCTCGTCGTCGTCGACGACGACAACGTCGCAATCGTCATCGGGATCGCCCGGCCCCTCGGGCAGCGTCATCAAAATCGGGATCGATCTCCCGGTAAGTGGCGCGGACGCATCTACGGGCATTCCGACGCGCAACGGCGCCGTCGCCGCGATCGAAGACGCAAATGCGAGGGGCGTGCCGGGCGGCTTTAAGTTCGTCGCGTACGATCTCGACGACGCGGTACAGGGCGCTCACGACCCCGCGCAGGGCGCGCAAAACACCAAGACCTTCGTCGCCGACGAGGCCGTGCTCGCGATGGTCGGGCCGTTCAACTCGAGCGTGGCGCAAGCCGAAATTCCGATCACGAACGATGCCGGACTCGCGCAAATCAGTCCGGCCGCAACGAATCCCGGCTTGACGAAGGGCCCCGTTGCGGCAAGATTGCGCACGTCGCATCCGGACGCAAACGCCTTTTTCCGCGTGTGCGCCACCGACGACTGGCAAGGGCTCGCGCTGGCCCGCGGCGCGCGCGCCTTGGGTTCGAAGAAAGTCTTCGTCATCGACGATAACGAGACGTACGGCAAGGGCCTCGCCGACGTGTTCGACGCGCAGTTCAAAATGCTCGGCGGCACGGTCATCGGCCACGAGCATCTGACTAAAGGTCAAACCGATTATAAAGCATTACTGACCAAGGCCCACGCGCTCGCGCCCGACTTGATCTTTTTTGGCGGCACGACGTCGACCGGCGGAGGACTTTTGCGCAAGCAGATGGCCGACGCTGCGCTCGGCGGCCTGCCGTACCTCGGCGGCGACGGCATTAGCGACGCTGAATTTCTCACGACTGCGGGCGCGAATGCGAACGGCACGTACTATACCGTCGCCGCGCCGGCAGGCGCTGCGGCGTTCGTCGCGGCGTACAAAAGGCGGTTTAATAGCGAGGTGGGCGCCTACAGCGCGAACGGGTATGCGGCAGCTGCCGCGGAGGTCGCGGCGATCGAGAAAGCGATCGTCGAAGGCGGCAACAAGCTTCCGACCCGCGCGGACGTGCTGCGGCACGTTGCCGCCACGAAGAACTTAGACACGCCGATCGGTAAGGTCGGGTTCGATGCAGCGGGCGATACCACGCACCCGGCGCTGAGTATGTACAAGATTACGGGCGGCAAAGCGCAAGTAGCCAGCTTGATCGATCTTAGCAAGCACTAACGCCGCCTCGTGGTCGTTTTCGCTCAGCAGATCGTTAACGGGTTGTCGCTCGGCGGCATCTATGCGTTGATCGCGCTCGGCTACACGATGGTCTACGGCATCATCGAGTTGATCAACTTCGCCCACGGCGACGTCTATACGCTCGGGACGTTCACCGCGCTCGCCGTTCTGACGGGGCTCGGCGTGTCGGGTGAAGTTCACGGCGCGGCGCTCGTCGGCGTCGTGGCGCTCACGCTCGTCGCCTCGATGCTGCTGTGCGGCGTGGTCGGCATGCTGATCGAACGCCTCGCGTATCGCCGTTTACGCGGCGCCCCGCGGCTCGCGCCGCTAATCACGGCGATCGGCGTATCGTTCATTTTGGAAAACGTGATGCAGCTGTGGCGGGGCCCGTCGCCCGTGCCCTTTCCACAAGTCATCCCGAATCCGTCGATGAATTTCGGCGGGGTCGACGTTTCGGCCAAGCAAGTCATGGTCATCGTGCTCGCAATCGCGATGATGATCGCGCTGCAGGCGTTCATTTACAACACGAAGATGGGCAAAGCGATGCGCGCGACGGCGCAGGATCGAGACGCGGCTCAGTTGATGGGCATCAACATCAATACGACGATCGCCGTCACGTTTTTGATCGGCAGTGCTCTCGCCGGAGCCGCCGGTTTCGTCAGCGGCGTGTATTATGGCACGACGTGGTTTTTCAACGGCTTCGAAGCAGGCCTAAAAGCGTTTACGGCGGCGGTCCTCGGCGGCATTGGCAACATCGCCGGTGCGATGCTCGGCGGTTTCCTCATCGGCCTGATCGAGGCGATGGGCACGCAATATATTCCGCAAGGCGCGCAGTGGTCGAACGTGGTGGTTTTTTCGGTACTCGTCCTCGTGCTGATCTTTCGGCCGTCGGGATTGCTCGGTGAGTCGCTTCCCGAAAAAGTATAGGGGCCTCGCCCTGCTCGGCGTCGTGCTGCTCGCTTATCCGTACGTCGACAAGAACAACGCCCACGTCGATTTCCTCGCGAACGCCGGCGCCTTCATTTTGCTCGCGCTCGGTCTCAATATCGTAGTCGGGTTCGCGGGCCTGCTCGACCTTGGGTACGCCGCGTTCTTTGCGATCGGTTCCTACAGCTACGCGATGCTCGCGAGCCAACAGTTCAACATCCACGTGCCGTTTTGGATCATGCTGTTCGTCGCGTCCGCGATTGCGGCGATCTTCGGGATCCTGCTCGGTGCGCCGACGCTGCGGCTACGCGGTGATTACCTCGCGATCGTCACCCTCGGCTTCGGCGAAATCGTCCCGCAGACGTTCTTGAACCTCTCGCAGTACACGAACGGCCCGAACGGCATCAGTTCGCTCGACCAGCCTTCACTCTTCGGGCACGCGTTCGGGTTTGCAAGCGCCGTGCCTTATTATTACGTTCTGCTCGTCCTCATCGTGCTTGGAGTGATCGCCGCGCGCAACTTGCAGAATAGCCGGCTCGGGCGAGCCTGGATGGCGATCCGCGAGGACGAACTGGCGGCACGCCACATGGGCATCAACACGACGACCGCCAAGCTTTCGGCTTTCGCGCTCGGCGCGTCGTTCAGCGGCCTCGCGGGCGTGGCCTATGCCGCGAAATTGAATCTCGTCTCGGCGGACCAGTTTCAGTTCAACGTCAGCGTGCTCGTGCTTTCGATGCTCGTACTCGGCGGAATGGGCAACATCGCAGGCGTGATCGTGGGGAGTTTCGTCCTGTCGTTCATCAACAGTTTCTTGCTCCCGCAATCGACCAGCCTCGCGCATGCCGCCGGCCTCGTCAACGTCGATTTCACGAACTATCGCTTCATGCTGTACGGCATCATTCTCGTCGCGATGATGCTGTTTCGTCCCGAGGGTTTGATCCCGAGCCGGCAACGCAAAGCCGAGCTGCGCGAAGCGCTCGGCGACCCGGCGCTCGCGCACCAGGAGCTAGCGGAGTACGAAGGGGCGTCGGCTCATTAGCGCGGGCGCGCCGTCGGTGCAACCGTTCTTCGAATTGCGACATCTGCGGCGCGCTTTCGGCGGCCTCGTCGCCGTCAACGATCTGTCGTTCACGATCGACGCGGGCAGCATCGTCGCGATGATCGGGCCCAACGGCGCCGGGAAGTCGACGGTCTTCAACGTCATTACCGGCATCTATGCGCCGAGCTCCGGCACGATCGAACTCGAGGGCCGCGCGCTGCGCGGACGCCGCACGGATACGATCGCGAGCTTCGGCATCGCGCGGACGTTTCAAAACATCCGGCTCTTCGCGTTCATGTCGGCGCTCGACAACGTCATGACCGGCCGGCACGCGCGCATGCACGCGAGTCTTTTCGACTCGCTGCTGCACACGCCGCGGCAGCGCGCCGAGGAACGGCGCGTGCGCGAGCGCTCGCGCGAACTGCTGCGCTTCGTCGACCTCGAACGCGACGCGTCCAACTACGCGCGCAATCTGCCATACGGTAGTCAGCGCCGGCTCGAGATCGCGCGCGCTCTCGCGAGCGATCCGAAACTGCTGTTACTCGACGAGCCGGCCGCCGGCATGAATCCTCGCGAAAAGGAAGACTTGATCGGGCTGATCGGGCGCATACGCGCTTCCGGCGTCACCGTGTTCTTGATCGAACACGACATGAATCTCGTCATGAACGTCAGCGAACGCATCACGGTCCTCGATCACGGCGAAAAGATCGCCGAAGGTCGGCCGAACGAGGTTCGTAACGACGAGCGCGTCATCGAAGCGTACCTCGGCCGCGTCGACCCCGGGGACGCGGAGTAAGCGATGGCGCTGCTGGAAGTGGATGCCATCGACGCGCGCTACGGGCGCATCGCGGCGTTACAAGGCGTGAGCCTACGCGTCGACCGAGGCGAGATCGTCGCGCTCATCGGCGCGAACGGCGCCGGAAAGACGACGACGCTGCGCGCGATCAGCGGTTTGCTGCGTCCGACCAAAGGCTCGATTCGCTTCGACGGCGAGGACGTGCTGCGCTTGACCCCCGACGCCGTGGTGCGCAAGGGCATCGGCCATTCGCCCGAAGGCAGGCGCGTCTTCCCGCGCATGACCGTGCGCGAAAATCTCGACCTCGGGGCGTACACGCGTTCGTCGCCCGACGAAGTCGCGGAAGATTACCGGCGAGTCCTTTCGATTTTCCCGCGCTTGAACGAGCGCTTATCGCAGAAAAGCGGCACGTTGTCGGGCGGGGAGCAGCAGATGCTCGCGATCGGCCGGGCGTTGATGTCGCGTCCGAAGTTGCTGATGCTCGACGAACCGTCGCTCGGGTTGTCGCCGATTCTCGTCCAGACGATCTTCCGCGTCATTCGCGAGATCAACGCGCGCGGAACGACGGTGCTGCTGATCGAGCAGAACGCGCGGCAGGCGCTGCGCATCGCGACGCGCGGTTACGTTCTCGAAGTCGGCAAAATCGTGCACGAGGACAGCGCCGCAAACTTGATGGCGAGCGCCGCAGTGCGCGCCGCGTACCTGGGCGGCGGCGCCGCCTGAACGTTCGAGTCCCATGCGGCCCCAACCCCATACCCTCAGCGCGGCGGTCTCCGGCTAGTCACTCGTTCGTGGCAATCCGGCGAAAAGGAATGTGCAAAAGCCGGCGGATAGTTGTAAATCGAGGGGCGGGTCCCTGATGAGTCAAGCGTCCGTTGAAAGCGCGATGCCGGCAGTAAGCGCCGGCGATCGCTCCGGCGACGCAGGATCGAGCATTGGCGCAGCGAGGGTGATACGATGATTGCAAACGATCTCGGCGCGATGTGGGATCGCCACACGGCCGACGAATTTCAGACGCGCGACACGGAAGCAACGCTCGCAACGATGGTTGACGATGCGTATGTTAATCATGTGCCGGTGATGACGGGTGGACTCGGTAAGGATCAGCTTCGGCGGTTTTATGCGGAGGATTTTATTCCGATGATGCCGCCCGACACGACTCTGCATCCGGTATCGCGTACGATCGGAGAGGGTAGGCTGGTCGACGAGTTGGTCTTTTCCTTCACGCACAGCGTCGAGATGCCGTGGATGCTGCCCGGCGTCTCGCCGACGAATAGGCGTGTCGAAATTCCGCTCGTCGTCATCGTCGGCTTCCGCGGGGGATTGCTGAGCCACGAACACATCTACTGGGATCAGGCGTCCGTCCTCAAGCAGATCGGTCTGCTCGACGACCCTTCATTGCCGGTGTGCGGCGCGGAGACTGCGGCTAAAGTGCTCGCGGCGGCGTCTCCGGCACATTCACCCATGGAGCCGATCGACAACGGCCCATGAGATCGACGGCCGACCCGGCGTAAGTCCCGGCGACGCGGCTACGCGAGCAGCCGCTAATGCTAAGCTGCGTTTACGCTGCCGGAGGCGTAACGAGAAGTGCACTCACGCAGACGAATGAGGCTAGCCGACCCGTGTGGTGCGCGATGACGTCACGTGGTGCGCGCCATACACCGGATCGCCGTTGACGAACGTGGCGAGAATCTCGTGCCCTTCGTCCCAGACGCTCAAGTCGGCGCGCTTCCCTTTCTCGAGCGTGCCGCACTCGCGTTCCAAGCCGAGCAGCTTCGCCGGCTGGGCGGTCGCGCTGATGATGGCGCGCTCGAACGGGATCGACGCATAAGCGATCAGGTTGCGCAGAGCGCGATCGAGGTGCAGCGCGCTGCCCGCGATCGTGCCGTCTTCGGCGCGCACGACGCCGCCTTCGATGCGGTAACCGCTGCCCGCGGGCGCCATATAATCGGTCGCTAGCACGAGACGCTCGCCGAGTGCCCGGTACAACACGTCGATCATCACGGGCGCCACGTGGAAACCGTCGCAGATCACTTGAACGGTCGTGCGCGGCTCTTGAATGAACGACGCGATCAACGACGGTTCGCGATGGTCGAGCGGCGGCATCGCGTTGAAGGCGTGCGTCAAGGTTCGGAAACCGAGCCCGATCGCGAGCATTCCGTCGCGATATTTCGCCGACGTGTGACCGGCCGAACACACGATGCCTTGATCGAAGAAGAAGCGCGCGGCCTCATCGACGCCTTCGACTTCGGGCGCCATCGTCATCATGACGAGCGCTCCGTGACACGCTTCGAGCAGCGCCTTCGCGCGCTCGGGGCTCGCCGGCAGCAGCCAATCGTGGCGATGCACCCGCCGAAATTTCGGATTGAGGAACGGACCCTCGAAGTGAACGCCGAGGCAGCGCGCGCCGCCGGGCTCCGGCCGCTCGGCCAGTTGATGGGCGGCTTCGGCCGTCTCGGTCGCGGCGTGCAGCATCGACTCCCAGGGCGCCGTCATGATCGAGGCGACGAAGCCGGTCGCGCCGTGTTGAGCGTACGAGGTCGAAGCGACCTCCACGGCGTTCCCTTGATCGCGGTTGAAGAGTAAGTCGTCGGCGCCGTTCGTGTGGACGTCGATCATGCCCGGCGCGACGATCGCGCCCGAAGGCAGTCGCAGATCGCTCGGTCCGTCGCCCACTAAGACGTCGGTTATGCGCCCATTCGCAACGACCAGACGCCCGTACAGCCCGGCACCGGTCCCGAGCGCCAGGCGTGCCGGGCCGAGGATGTATGAACGGAGCACGCCCACAGGTTCGGGAGGCGTCTTTATCTTCCCCGGCCGAACAGGCGGTCGAGCGCGCCACGAAGCTTCGGCTGGGCCGGCGCGGCAGGCACGCCCGGGCGTTCGAGTTCGGCCGCTCGCCGTTGCCGCTCGGCAAGTTTGTGCATGTGTTCCTCTGCGTGCGCCTGCAGCGTTTCGCGCAACGCCCCAAGTTCGTTCCACGCGGCTGGAAGGCGTTTGACGTGGGCCGCTTCGAGATAGTCCAGAGCGGAGATCGTGAAGATGCGGGACACGACGATGCCGCGCTCGCGCAAATATCTGGACGCGAGTTCGACGACGGTCCGGCGTTCGCCCGAGTTCTCGTTATCGGCGATCGTATGTGCCAGCATCATGGGCTTGCCGAGTTCGGCCACCCGCCCGTACAGCGCGAGTTCGCGGTCCGAAAGCTGGCGCGAAAACAGCGCTAGGATTTCGCTGCCACCTTTGGCCGCCGTGAACGCGATTTCTTCGGCTCGCTCGTTGCCGGAGTCGAAAGCCGGCGCGTGCACGAGGACGAGTTGCGCGGGCATCGACCAGCGCGTTTCGATGAGGACGGGCGCCCGTGCCGCGTACGCCATCGCCTCGCTCGTGCGGATCTCGGTCCAGCTGCCCTCGCCTTCGAGCGCGTACGCGCATTCGCGTTCGCCGTACCGCACGTGAATCGGGAACAGCGCTTCGCGCCCGCCGTCGTCTTGCAGTAAGCGCGTGCCGGCGATCGCGTTGATCAGAGTAGATTTGCCGCGCCGTAACGCGCCGAGTACGACGATACGATAGCGTTCGGGGCGCAGCCCGCGGCCGTACGCGTCCGAATCGAAGGGGATCGATTCGTCGTGTGGAGCGTCGTGCGGCGTGGCGGCGGCACCGCCCTCCCGTACGTCGCGGCGCGCATCGATCGCGAGCAGCCGCGCTTCGATCTCGCCGAGCCGCGTCACCGCTTCGCGAAGGGTCGCCATTTCCACGCGTCGAGCCGCCTCGTCGCCCGCGAGTTTCAACGCGCGTTCGATCGGTCCGAGGGTTCGCGCCCGTATCACGCTGCGCTCGCGCTCGATCGCAGCCGCGACGTCGATGTAGATTCCGCTAATTTTGACGGCAAGTTCCTCGGCAAAAGCGGCGACCTCGCGTTCGAACGCCGGAAAAAGCCGTGCGCTCAAATCGGCGCCAAGTTCGCGCTTCATGTACGCGCCGTGCGCGTGCGCCGTAAATCGCTCGGCGACGCCCTGCACGAAGCTCACGCTCGGTCCGCCGATTGCCGACAGGACGATCGTCGACCCGATACCGCTCGCAAGATCGCGCGACCACGCGCCCGTGCCGGGGATGCCGCCCAAACGCAGGGCCGCGAGATCTGCGACGCGCAGGCCGCTTCGCGACTTCGCAATGCGTTCGAGCGCCCGCGCGACGTGACCGGCGACGTCGCTTGCAAACGCGGTCCAGACGGGCGCGACGGCCCGGTCCACGAGCATGTGAAATTTGCCGCGGTCGCGTAGGCGCTCGATGTCGGCCACGTCGATCGCCGCGCCGAGCGCGCGGGTTGCCGTCTCGGCGAGCGTCGTTCCTTGCGCGACGATCCACGCGGCGCGCTGCGCACCGGCCCGGGCAACTTCGTCGCGCTCGCGTCCCAGTGCCCGTTCGCGCTCGGCGAGCGTCGCGTGCGCGCGTTCCCGTTCGGCTTCGAGCGCCGCGCCGTCCGTTTCGGTCAAGGCGGCGGAACGGCGCACGCGGTTAGCGGTCTTGTTCGCCAGTTCGCGCAGTACCGACAGCGTGCGCGCCACGCGGGCGTTCTGCGCGCGCGCTTCCAGCGAGCGCTGCAAGCCTGCCAGCAGCACCGGAAAGCCGCTCGCTTCGAGTGAGGCCGGGTTGTCGTCGAGGACGCCGACGGCATAGTCTCGTGCCGAGACCGAATAGACTTCCGCTTCCGGCGCAAAGCGCTTCGCGCGTTCCACGATGCGTTCGCGCGCCGCTTCCCATGCGGCGCGTCCGTCGGCTTCCCGCATCTGCCACAGATCGATTTTCGTCTGCACGATGAAGATGGTGCTGACGTGCTCGCCGATCAGTCCGAGAAACGCGGCGTCGCCTTCGGCGAACGGCTGTTGCGTGTCGATCAGATAGAGGACGGCATCCGTGCGCGGAAGATACGCGAGGGTCGCGCGCCGATGCGCCGGATTGAGCGACGCGAGTCCCGGAGTATCTGCGACGACGAAGCCGCCGCGCAGAAACGGCGAATCGACCGAAACCACCACGAACGCAGGCGACGAATCTTCGTCGGCCAGCGCGTCGTGCAAGGCCCCTTCGTCGCCTTTACCGACCGCGACGAAGCGCGCCAAGCGGTCCAGGGGGATGCGCTCCGTGCGGCCCGAGGGATACTTCGCGACCGCGGCTTCGGGCGTTCCGTATTCGAGTTCGGTAATCGTAGCCGTGGACGGATTGATGTCGGTCGCGAGCAAACCCGCGATGCGGCCCGCGTCGTCATAGCGCGTTTTGCCCAGCAGGGCGTTGAGAAGGTACGATTTCCCGCTCGAAAACTCGCCGACGACCGCCAGCGTGAAACGGCGTTCGAGCCGCTCGCGCGTCGCCGCCAGCAGTGTGAGATCGTCTTCGCGCGTCGGCCACGGCGCGAGCGTATCGCCGCGCAAAAGGTCTTCGACCGCGTCGAGCAACTCGACCAGTTGCGGGGATAGTGCCGGCATCGTTTCTGCAGCTGCTTTAAATCCGGTCAGCTACGGATGAGCGCGAGCGCCTCGTCACGGTGGCGCGCCATCGATGCTTCCGTATCGCCTTCGACGTTGAGGCGCAGTAACGGCTCAGTATTCGACGGGCGAACGTTCATCCACCAGTCCGGATACTGGATGGTCACGCCGTCGAGATGATCGATCTGCGCGTCGTGGAAATGCTCTTGGAGCGCTTTGAGTTTGGCCGGAATGTCGCGCACGCGCGAGTTGACTTCACCCGAGCGAAAGCGTGTGTCGATCGGCGCGACGACTTCGCTGACGGGCCTGTTCGCGTCGCTGAAGACTTCCAAACATTGCAGCAGCGCGATCATGCCGGAGTCTGCGAACCAATTGTCGCGAAAATAGAAATGTCCCGAATGTTCGCCGCCGAACACGATGTCTTCGTCGCGCATCGTTTTCTTGATCAGCGAATGTCCGACTTGCGAGCGGACCGGTACGCCGCCCGCTCGCAGGATCGCTTCGGGAACGCTGCGGCTGCAGATCAGATTGTACAATACCTTCGCGCCCGGGTAGCGCTTGAGCGTATTGATGGCGACGAGTGCCGTTACCATGTCGCCGCCGACTAAACCGCCCTTTTCGTCGACGATGAACATCCGGTCGGCATCGCCGTCGAACGCGACGCCCAAATCGCAGCCGTTGTCGAGTACCGCCTTCTGAAGATCGACCATATTTTCGGGCTCGATCGGGCTCGCGGGATGATTCGGGAAGGTGCCGTCGAGCTCGAAGAACAGCGGCACGACGTTGCAGCTCAGACTTTTAAAAACGTACGGAACGGTCAAGCCCGCCATACCATTACCGGCGTCGATCGCGATCTTGAACGGTTTGATGGCGCTCGGATCGACGAAGCGTAAGCAGTGCGCCGCGAAGTCGTCCAGGATGTCGCGTTTCGCGACGGCGCCGGCCTTCGCGGCGGCCGGGCCGAACGTGCCGGATTCGATCCGATCGCGAATGGCGGAGAGTCCGGTCTCGAAGGAGATTGCCTGCGCGCGGTCGCGCGTGAACTTCATCCCGTTATAGTTGGCCGGATTGTGCGAAGCGGTGATCATAACGCCGCCCGCAAAACCATATTTTCCGACCGCGAAGTACAGGGCGTCGGTCGACACGAGGCCGATATCGGTAACGTCGGCGCCTTTTTCGTTCGCGCCTCGCGCGAACGCGCGGAACAACGTTTCGCCCGAGGGCCGCATGTCGCGACCGACGGCGACCGACGTCACGTTCAACTCATCGACGAAAGCTCGTCCGATATCGTACGCTAACTCTTCGTTGATTTCGGCCGGGTAGATGCCGCGGACGTCGTAGCTCTTGAAGATATCCGGCAAACTGCGTGAAGGCATGCTGCGCGCGGTTCGGTTTTAGCCGCCGTCGTCCCCGCCCGGGCGGATGAAGGCTTCGATCTTCCGTGCGACGTCTTGTGCGGCTTCGTCATGCGGCAACAGGCGCGCGTCCGCGATCGTTGCGACGCGCGCGTCGCGCGCCAACCGTTCGAATTGCGCCGCGTTCTCCGGCGGATTGGTACGCGTCGCTTCGCCGCCCCACAGCACGAGCACGGGCGCCTCGACGAACGGTAAATCGCGCACGACGTCGCTATTGAGCGCGCCGCCGATAAAGGCGGCGGGCACGTAACGGGCTCCCGGCTGGTGAGCGATCGCGTGTAAGTGATCGACGACGCCCGGCGTCGCACGCGCGGGATCGGCATAGGCTCGCGCGCGCAGGAACCGTCGCAGCGAGCGCTTGGACGCGAGCCAGTTGAATGCGCTTTCGCCGAGCACGGGCGAGCGCAAGCACGCGCCTGCCACATGCTGCAACGCGGTCGGATCTCGATCGAGCACTCCTTCCAGGCCCGTCGGACACACGACGACGAGCTTTGCCACGCGGTCGGGTGCTCGCAACGCGGCGCGAATCGCAAATGCGGCACCGAGGGAACTTGCGACGAGAGTCATCGGCCCGTCGAAGAATTCACCGAGCGCGTCGACGATTTGTTCGACGAACAATTCCGTTGAGTAGTCGAGTTTCGGCATCTCCGAAAGCCCGCAGCCGAGCAAATCCAGGAGGACGACCCGATGCTGGCGCGCGAGCAGCGGCGCGAGTGCGTGGTATTCGAACGACGACGCGCCGACGTAGATACCGTGCACGAGCAGCAGCGGGGGGCCGGCGCCGAGTTCGCTCACAAAAATCTCGTAGTCTCGCCAGCGCCACGGACGGCGCATGCCCCCGGTTCGATCGAGTGGCAGCGGCACTCGCTCGCGTAACGACCGGTTGGCGAGCGCGGCGGCGCTCGATAAGCCGGCTACCGTGCCGAGCGCGCGCAGCGCCTGCCGAACCCGCTCGAGCGATCTCACGACCGGCGATGTTCTTGCTCGGGCGGCCACACTCCGCGCGAACGTACGAGGCTCGCGATGGCTGCCGGAGAAGTCGATACGACGAGACGGAGGCGCGGGCGTGTGATCGCGGAACTTCCCATCATCGTGTCGCTTATGCGTGACGGTCTGCCGAGCTTTTACGTTGCCCGTGGGAATGGCGGCGACGATTTTCGGCATTCGGCCAGTCGAACGGCATTACGCGGTAGCGCCCGCGTGACGCGCCTGCTCAACGCCGCCGCTCTGGTCGCGCTCGTTTTCGCGCTGTGCGGCGGTACCGCGCGAGCTGCCCTGTGTACGGCCGCTCCCGGCGGTCGCGTCGTTTTAGAGTCGGACGCGGTCGATCCGGACGTGTTCTTATGGGATTCGCGCACGCGCCTCATCGACTATTCGGCCGGCCAGTGGGGCAACACGCGCGCGATCTTCGCGCATACCGTCCTCGCGCAACCAGGCACGCAGGCTGCGGTCATCTCGTGCGTGCCGGCCGTCGCGCGCCCGGCGTTTTCGACCGGCCAAGCGGACGCTATCGGCGTAAAGATCGTCAACGGCCCGTATCGGGGTCGCTACGGTTGGGTCTTGTCGAGCGACATTCGACTCGTGCACGGATCGAATGGACAAGGCCAAAGCTCGATCGTCAAAACGACGAAAAACGAGCGTTAGGCGCTCTCCATCTAGGTGCAAGTGACGTAACTTGCAGTTGGTGCGTGCACCATCTGTTGGGTGCGCCGCGTACTCGTGCGCCTTACCATGACGGATGGTAGTACCTCGTTCCATCCGTTAGGAGTAGCGTTGCAACGTCTTCTCATCAGCGCCTTGATAGCAACGGGCGCCGCGTTCGCGAACGCTGCTGCGGCGAACGCACAAAGTTCGCCCGCGCCGTCCGCTTCGCCGCCGGCCGCGTCGCCGCCGGCCGCCGCGTCGCCTTCGCCGTCGCCGACACCGTTCAAGCTGATTTCGATTAGCGGCAGCGGCGACGCGGGGATCTCGTCGGTCGGCGGGACGACGAACGCGCGCTTTACGAACGGCAACCCGAGCCGCATCTTCGACGCCGGTACGGGACCGTTCTTCGATGCCAACGGCGGACGCCAACTCGCGCCCGCGAACGATTTCAATAACGCCTTCGATCTGCAGAATGCCAACCTGCAACTGACGCTCAACGGCAGCGTCGTGAGCGCGAAGTTCGAAGGCAGCTTCGGGACCGATGCCGACGTGATCGCTTCCAACGGTCAGCCGCGCGCCGGCCTCAATCTCACCCAGAGCTATCTGCAATTCGCGCAGGGCCCGTTCACGATGCTCTTCGGAAAGTTCTCGACGCTCGCGGGGGCCGAAGTCATCGAAGCACCGGGGAACTCGAATTACTCGCGTTCGTACTTATTCGGTGAAGCGATTCCGTTCACGCACACGGGCGTGCGCGCGACCTATGCGTATAACACGAAAGTGTCGCTCGTGGCCGGCATCAACAACGGTTGGGACGATTGGAAGTTCGCCGGTAAGAAGAAGACGCTCGAAGGCGCGTTATTGCTGACGCCGTCGCCCGGTTATTCGCTCACGCTCGACACCTATAACGGTAGCGATTTCGCGTTGGCCGGTAACTCGACGGCGAGCCTGCCGGCGCTCTTCTCGAACAGGATGCTGTACGACGGCGTTCTCACGGTGCATCCGACGAGCGCGCTCACGCTGATCGCGAACTACGACAACGGCACGCAACTGTCGAATGCCGTCGGATTGTTTCCGACGCAGCGTTGGAACGGCTTCGCCGGCTACGCTAATTACCAAGCGACTCCGCGCTACGGCCTCTCGCTGCGTAAGGAAACTTTCCACGACGCGACGGGCTTTCGAACCGGCATCGTCCAGCGGCTACAATCGAATACCGCGACGCTCAACTTTACGCCGGGTGCGAATTACATCTTCCGGCTAGAGTACCGGCTCGATACGAGCGACGACGGCAACTTCGCCTATACCGGCTTCAATCCGACGGTCGGCGGCCGCAACCGTCAAAACTCGCTCGGCTTCGAAACGGTCGTTAAGTTTCCGTAAGCGGGGCCGTTCGGCGGTAGCGCCGCGGCATCACGACCGGGGGGCCGTCGAGATCGATTCGATCGAAGGCGATGCCGAACGCGTGCTCGAGAACCTCCGGGTCGAGCGCGTGTTCGGGTGCTCCGAACGCGAGCAGGCGCCGCTGCCCGAGAACCGCTACGCGGTCGGCCACGGCCGCCGCTTCGTTGAGATCGTGCAGCACGACGACGACGGTCGT
>JALYUE010000116.1 GCA_030853925.1 Vulcanimicrobiota bacterium
GATCGCGCGCTTCCAGACGCCGGGCGAGATCCCGTGCGCGCTCCTCGCGCGTACGTAGCCGAGCGGCCGACGCGACGCCGAGCGAGGCACTCGCGACCGCCGCGCGCTGGGCGAGAGGCGCGAGAAACAAGCGCGCGTCCGCGAGCTTCGATCGCACCAGCGCCGTAGCCAACCGTGCACGCATTCGTTCCAACCGCAATTCGGCGGCGCGCCGGGCGCGAAGTGCGCCGTCCCCGATGCGCGCCTGTAATTCGCGCGTGCCGAACCCGACCGCTTCGGCCGCAGCGGACGGGGTCTCGACGTGCAGGTCCGCCGCAAAATCGCACAGCTGCTGATCGACTGTGTGACCGATCGCCGACAGGACCGGATGCGCAGCGCGCGCGACGGCTCGCACGACGCCCTCGTCGCTGAAGGCGAAGAGATCCTCGAACGATCCGCCGCCGCGCGTTACGACGATCGCGTCGACGTCGGCCCGCGAAGCGCGCCCGAGCGCCGACACGATTTCGCCCGGAGCGTTCGGACCTTGCACGGACGTTTCGAACCACACGATCGTCACGTGCGGCGCGCGTTCGCGCAGAAGCGTGACGAAATCGACCGCGCCGTTGGCCGCGCGCGACGACACGAGCGCGACCCGGAACGGAAAGAGCGGCAACGACCGCTTGCGCGCGGGCTCGAAAAGCCCCTCGGCTGCGAGCTTTTTCTTACGCTCCTCGAAAAGCGCGTGGACGTTGCCGATGCCGTCGAGCTCGACGGCGCGCACGATCATCTGATAGATACTCTTGGGCCCGTAGGTGGTGACCGTGCCCGTCGCGATCGCGCCGATCCCATTGCGCAACGGAGGGAAATTGAGCGCGTCACTCGCGAACGCGAAACAGCGCAACACGACGTCGTCTTCTTTGAGATCGAAAAAGAAGTGGCCGCCGCGCGGAAAACTTGCGTTCGAAATTTCGCCGCGAACGGACACGTTGCGCAACTGCGGGTCGCTTTCGATCTTGCGCCTGAGGTAGTCGGCCAGCCGCCTGACGCCGACGACGCGCAGCGGAGGCCCGGCGGCGCCGCGCAACGCGCTCACGGAGACGCGGTCGGCTCGCTTTGCGGCTGACCCAGCGGCGACGCGGTCGCGTCGGGCAGCGGCGGCGCGGTCGCATCGGGCACCGGAGTTGCTGGATTCGTTTCTTCCGGCGAAGCTTCCATCGCCGCGGTTCGCATGCGTGCGGCCCGGGCTGCGGCGCGACTCACGGCGTTAGCAGCGCTCGCGGCCGTCCCGGCGACCGGTTCCACGAGCTTCGGAATCTCGACGACCGGCAGCGCGGCGGCGAGCGGCGCTACCCCCGGCGCCGCCTGGTACACGGCGCGCGGGCGATAATACCCCGCAGCCGCGCACGAACCCGCCGGTTCCGTCCCTTGTAAGAAATACTCGAATTTCTTCGGCTGCCCGCAATACGCGACTTTGCGAACTTCGGTGCCCGGAAACGCGAACTCGTGCCGCGGAACTTTCGCGAGCGCCGCTTTCATGAAGCGCGCCCAGGTACGCGCCGGAATGTTGCCGCCGTACGATTCGTTCATGCGCGCGTAATTATCGTTGCCGAGCCACACCGCGGTAACGAGGTCAGGCGTATAGCCGACGAACCACGCATCGCGAAAGTCGGTCGTCGTACCGGTTTTTCCGGCAGCCGGACGACCGATATCCGCATTGGGGTAGCCCGTGCCTTCGGTGATCACGCCTTCGAGCATCGAGGTCATCAGATACGCCGTTCCGGCGCTGACGACTTCGGTCTCTTGCGGAAAGCGGTTGTCGAGCACCGTAGCGCCGAGCGCGTCGCGCACGAGCCGCAGCGGCGAAGGGTCGATGTGAATGCCTTGATTTGCGAGCGTCGCGTAGCCCGCGGCCTGATCGAGCGGCGAAACGACCGAACTGCCGAGCGCGAGCGACAAATTCGGTTCGAGCGTCGCGCGCACGCCCATGCGATGGGCGTATTCGATAACGCGGTCGATGCCGACTTCCTGCGCGAGCTTGACGGCAACGACGTTGCGCGATTGCGCGAGCGCGTAGCGCAGTGTAACCGGCCCGAGAAAGCGAAAATCGTCGTCCATCGGGCTCCAACGCGTACCGTCGCCCATCGGATAGGACACGGGCGAATCGTCGACCACCGACGTCGGCGGCATCCCGCTATCGATCGCGGCCGTATACACGTACGCCTTGAACGACGAGCCCGGCTGACGCATCGCCTGCCACGCGCGGTTGAACTGATTCTTGAGGCCGAAGCCGCCGGCGCCGCCGACCATTGCAACGATCTCGCCCGTCTGCGGACGAATCGCGACGAGCGCTGCCTGATGCGCGTTAATGCCCTCGGCCGCGGCGCGGCCGACGCCCCATTCGACGGCGTTCTGCGCGATTTGCTGCAAATGCGGATCGACCGTCGTGTCGACTTCGAGGCCGCCTTCGAAGACCGACTGTTTTCCGAAGGTCTGCGCGAGCACGTGGCTGACGTACGTCGTGAAATACGGATAGCGGAACGACTGCAGACCCGTCGGACGTTCGCCGATGAGTTGCAGCGGCGCGCGGCGCGCGGCCTCGGCTTGACGTTCGGTCAGATAGTGGCTCGCCACCATCCGTTCGAGCACGTGATGCTCGCGCTCGAGCGCGTGCTCGCGGTTGACGTACGGCGAATACGCGGACGGCGCCGCGGGCAAGCCTGCGAGCATGGCGGCCTGCGCGACCGAAAGCCGCCCGACGTCGGTTCCGAAATACGCGTGCGAAGCCGCTTCGATGCCGTACGCGCCCGCCCCGAAGTAAATCAAGTTCAGATAGCGTTCGAGAATCTCGTCCTTCGTGTAATAACGTTCGATCTCCATTGCGAGCAGCGCTTCTTGAATCTTACGCGAGATCGAAACCTCGTTCGATAAGAACAGCGCGCGCGCGAGCTGCTGCGTGATCGTCGAAGCGCCTTGAAACTGCTCGTGGCGATAATCGGCGAGCGCCGCGCGCGCGATGCCGCCGAAGTCCACGCCGTGGTGCCGGTAGAAATTGTGATCTTCGTTCGCAACGATCGCCTGCCGCATGCGTGTGGGAATTCTCGAGATCGGCACCCAGATGCGATTCTGCGTGTACAGGGTAGCGAGCATAGAACCGTCGCGCGCATAAACTCGCGTCGAACGCGAAGGTTGGAAATCGGCCATCCGGCTTATATCGGGCAGATTGCGCGAGTACGAATAGACGACGCCCGCGATCGTCCCGGCGGCGAAGAGAACGAGCAAAAATAGGACCGTTAACGTGCCGTAAACGAGGCGTCCGAACAGCGAGAGTCGCCGCCGCCGTTTCTTGCGCCGCGCGCTCACGGCGCGACCTTGCCGGCGGCCGCGAGCACGCCGTTGACGAAGCGGCCGGAATCTTCGGTCGAAAACTTCTTTGCGAGCTCGACCGCTTCGTTGATCACGACGGCGCGCGGAGTGTCGCTCGCGTGCAGCAATTCGTACACGCTCATGCGCAGCACGAGCCTGTCGAGCGTCGGCAACCGCTCGAGCGTCCAGCCGTGCAGCAATGGCGCGATCAGCGCGTCGCTCTCGCTCGCGTGTTCGAGCGTGCCGTACACGAGTTCGCGGACGAAGACGCGATGCTCGGCCTCGCTCGGGCCCGTCAAGGTCTGTTCGAGCGCGTCGGCAGGCGTATGGTGTCCGACTTCGACGCTGTACAGCGTCTGCAGCGCGAGTTCGCGCGCGTAGCGGCGCGTCACCGGGCGACGGCGCGCGCGGGAAACCGCAGCAAGTAATCGTTTCCGACGCCGCCCGCGCGGAATGCTTCGTCGCGCATGATCGCGCTGCAGATGTCGACCGTGGTGTTGACGCCGGATATGTGGGTGTCGCGAAGCGCCGCGCTCATGCGTTCGATCGCCTCGAGCCGCGTCGCGCCATGCGCCACGATCTTGGCCAGGAGCGAATCGTAAAACGGCGGCACGGCGAGGCCGGCGTACGCGTGCGAATCGACGCGGATGCCGCACCCGCCCGGCAGCGCGACGTCGACGAGCGTTCCGGCTGCCGGGGCGAAATTATTAGCAGCCTCTTCGGCGTTGATTCGGCATTCGAGCGCGTGTCCTTGGGCGACGAGTTTGCGTTGATCGAACGATAGCTTTTCACCGGCCGCGACGCGGATCTGCTCGCGCACGAGGTCGACGCCATACAACATTTCGGTGACGGGATGCTCGACTTGGATGCGCGTGTTCATTTCCATAAAGTACACGTTGTCGCCGCTCGCGAGAAACTCGAGCGTACCCGCGCTCGAATAGCGCACGGCGCGCGCCGCGGCGAGCGCGATGTCGTGCAGTCTGCGGCGCGTTTTTTCGGAGAGATGCGGAGCCGGCGCCTCTTCGACCAGCTTCTGATGCGACGGTTTCTGAACCGAACAATCGCGCTCGCCGACGTGCACGACGTTGCCGAACTTGTCGCCGACGATCTGCACTTCGATATGACGCGGAGCGTCGATCAGTTTTTCCATATACAGCCGGCCGTCTTTGAAATTCGCCTCCGCTTCGGCTTGGGCGGTCGCGAACGCGTGCTCGAGTTCCGCCGGGGTGCGCACTTCGCGCATACCTTTCCCGCCGCCGCCGGCCGTCGCTTTGAGCATGACGGGATAGCCGATCTCGCGTACGGCGGAGAGCGCTTCCATCGGCGACGCGAGGATGCCGGATCCCGGCGTAACCGGCACTTTGGCGGCTTGCATGATGCTGCGCGCCGTTGCCTTGTCGCCCATCTGCGATATCGTTTCGGGCGCCGGACCGACGAAGGTGAGGCCGTGATCGGCACAGATCTCC
>JALYUE010000120.1 GCA_030853925.1 Vulcanimicrobiota bacterium
GCAAACTCGAGCGTGCCGAGCGCGACGCGCGCGTCGCCGTTCGCAAGCCCGACGAGCGCCGCGAGCGCCTCGTCTTCGAGGACCACGTTACTGCCGCCGAGCCCGCGTTCGGAATCGTCGAGGGCGCGGCGAATCAAGCTCTCGACTTCGACATCCGAGAGCGCCGTAAGCACGAAGACGCGCGAACGCGACAGCAGCGCCGAATTGACTTCGAAGGATGGGTTCTCCGTCGTCGCGCCGATCAGCGTGATCGTTCCGTCCTCGACGTAGGGCAGCACCGCATCCTGCTGGCCTTTATTGAATCGATGAATTTCGTCGACGAAGAGCACGGTGCGTTTTCCGAGTTGTTGCCCGCGCTGCGCATCGGCCACCACTGCGCGCAGGTCCGCTACGCCGGCGCTCACCGCCGAAAGCGCGACGAAGTTCGCATCGGTCGCGCGCGCGATGACTTCCGCGAGCGTCGTTTTTCCGGTGCCGGGCGGGCCCCACAAAATCATCGAGGGCACGGTGTCGTTTTCGATTGCACGGCGCAGCGCCCGGCCTTCGCCGACGATGTGGGCCTGCCCGACGTACTCGGCGAGCGTGCGCGGGCGCATGCGGGCTGCGAGCGGCGCGGGCGAATCGCGCTCGAAGAGCCCCACGCTTTGCGCGCCGCGACCGCGCGCCATCAGATCGGCAGCTTTTTGCGCTTCGGTTTCGCCGTGCCGGCAGCTCCGGGCGTCGGCGTCTCGACGGGGGTCGAGATCGTGACGTTGCCGCTGCCGATAAGTTGTCCCGACAGCGTATCGTAATCGAGCACGGCGGCATCGATCGTTTGCTCGCCGTTGCGGACGTGGACGTTCCCTTCCATATGCAAGTGATGATTCGCATCGTCGAGCACGGCGTTATCGGAATTCGCTTCGCGACCGCCCTCCTGCACGAAGTGCATGTTGCCCGTCGCGGTGTAGAGCTTGCGAAAGCCGTCCGCGTCGAGTTTGTCGCTCGTGAGCGTCGAGGGGCGTTGCGAAATGCCACCCCCGGCACCTTGCGTCGAGTGTAGGACCACGCGGCCGACGGCGTGCAGCATTTTGCGCTTCGAATTCCCGGTCGCGGAGTCCGCGCTTAAATCGGTGCCGGCACGGGTCGCCGAAAAATGTCCGGGGATCGTGAAGTCGCCGGAGTTGAGGTTGTACTCGAACTTGTCGGTGACGATGTGATCGAAGCCGGCGACGTGCGTGAAGCTCGAACTCGCCGGCGCAGCGGCCCAGGCGAGCGAGGTGACGCACGCCGAGGCTGCGATCAGAGTCGCGGCCGACCGCAAGGCGAGCCGGCGCCGCCCGTTTACCATTCGCGCTGCCGCGAGGGCTGCGCGTACGGCGCCGGTTCGACCGCCCCTAGTACTTCCTCGAGCATCGCTCTGCTGATCGCTCCTTCGCGCACGATGCGCGCACTTTCGCCGCCGGAGACGTCGAGAACGGTAGATTCTGTTCCGACGGGCGTCGGCCCGTCGTCGACCGCGAGGTCGGCGGCAGGCAGGCGGTCAGTACGTTCCGCCCCGGTATATGCAGGCGCGCCGCTGAGGTTCGCGCTCGTCGCGGCAAGCGGTCCGCACCATTCCAATATCACGCGGCAGAGTTCGTGTTTCGGCACGCGCAGTCCGAGCGAGGGCAGACCGGCCGTCACGCGCCCGTCCACGAACGAGGGTCGGGCGACGAGCAAGGTCAGCGGCCCCGGCAAAAACGCCCGTGTGGCACGCGCCGCGAGCGCATTGCCGGCGGCGTATTCGAGAAGCTCTGCCGTCGAGCCGAAATGGAGCGACAAAGGCTTCGAGCGGGGCCGGGTTTTCAGTGCGTAAATGCGTTCGACGGCGTCCGGGCGCCAGGGGTCGCAGCCGATACCGTACACCGTATCGGTCGGGAAGATGACCGTGCCGCCGCCGCGCACGGCAGCGGCGACGGCGTCGACGATGGCCGACGCGCGCATCCGCCGCGCGTCCAGCGTCCGCACGGCCTTAGAGTCGGACCCGCAAACCGGTACCGATCGCGACGCACGAAAGCGGATCTTCTGCGATGATAACGGGGATGCCGGTCACCTCTCCGAGCAGCGTATCGAGACCGCGTAAGAGCGCGCCGCCCCCGGTGAGGATGATACCGCGGTCGATAATGTCCGCCGCGAGTTCCGGTGGCGTCTTTTCGAGCACGGATTTAACCGCTTCGACGATCGACTGCAGCGGCTCGGACAAAGCCTCGCGCACTTCTTCACTCGTGATCTTCACGGTTTTCGGCAAGCCGTTCAGCAAGTCGCGCCCGCGAATTTCCATGACGATCTCTTGTTCGAGGCGATACGCGGAACCGATGCGGATTTTTATTTCTTCCGAGGTACGCTCGCCGATCATCAAATTGTAAACGCGGCGAATGTGGCGGATGATCGCTTCGTCGAGTTTATTGCCCGCCACGCGAATCGACTGCGATACGACGATGCCGCCGAGCGAGATGACCGCGACGTCGGTCGTGCCCCCGCCGATGTCGACCACCATGTTGCCGGTCGGACCGTCGATCGGCAACCCCGCGCCGATCGCGGCCGCCATCGGCTCCTCGATGATCTCGACACTGCGGGCGCCGGCCATTTTGGCGGCGTCGCGCACGGCGCGTTCTTCAACGCTCGTGATCTCGGCGGGCACGCAGATTACGACGGCCGGCTTCGGACGGAAGATGCTATCGAAAAAGGAACGGCTGCGCGTCACTTTCTTGATGAAGTAATTCAACATGATTTCGGTGACTTCGAAATCCGCAATCACGCCGTCACGCAGCGGCCTGATCGCCTGAATGTTGCTCGGCGTGCGCCCGAGCATTTGGCGGGCTTCTTCACCGACGGCGAGCGTGCGATTCGTGCGGACGTCCTTTGCGACGACGGACGGCTCGCGCAGCACGATGCCCCTGCCCTTGACGTACACGAGCACGTTCGCCGTGCCGAGGTCGATGCCGATGTCCACGCGCTGGAAATTGCGCGCGAGCCTTAGACCACCTTCGGATACGCTGTCGTCTCGTACGTTCCGAGCGGCTCCATGACGGGTGAGATGCCGCTCGCGCGCTGCACGTGCGCGCCGAGCGCGGACAGCATTTCTTCGAGCCGCTCGTATCCGCGGTCGATGTACTCGAGGCCGATAATTTCGGTCTCGCCCTGCGCCGCTAAGCCCGCCACGACGAGTGCCGCTCCCGCGCGAATATCCGGCGCTTCGACCGGCGCTCCCGATAGCGGCGTGCCGCCCTTGACCAGCGCCGTGTTGTTGTCGATGGGCCGGCGAACGTCGGCGCCCATACGCGACAATTCGTCGACGTAAAGAAAGCGCGCGTTGAAGACGGTTTCCTCGACGACGCTCGTGCCGGGCGCGGTGCAGAGGAAGCTGAGCATCGGCGGCTGCAAGTCCGTCGGAAAACCAGGATGCGGCGCCGTGAGTATGCCGGTACCGCCCGTGATGCGCTCCGCTTGAACGCGAATCCAATCCACGCCCGTGGTCACCTTGGCGCCGCATTCCGAGAGCTTGTGCAGCACCGTTTCCAAATGCTCCGGCGCGCAGCGGCGTACCGTGATGTCGCCGCGGGTCGCGCAGCCGCCGAGCAGCAAAGTGCCCGTCACGATACGATCGGGGATGATCTCGTACTCGACGCCGTGCAGTTCGCGGACGCCGTCGATGACGATCGTGTCGCCGCCTTGGCCGCGCACGCGCGCGCCCATCGCGACGAGAAAATTTGCGAGGGCGACGACTTCGGGTTCCATCGCCACGTTACGCAGCGTGGTCGTACCGTCGGCGACAACTGCCGCGAGCATCGCATTTTTCGTCGCACCGACGCTCGGCTGACGGAAGGCGATGTCGGCACCGACGAGCGTCGAGCCGCGCGACGCGGCCACTAGATACCCGTGGGCATTGGAGACGTCGGCTCCGAGCGCGCGAAAGGCCTGTTCGTGCATATCCGTCGCGCGCGTGCCGAGCACGCAGCCGCCCGGCAATGGGACTTCGGCCCGCCCGAAACGCCCGAGCAGCGGCCCGACGAGGTCGAAGGAAGCGGCGAGCTTGCGCACGAGCGTGTACGGCGCGCGGTACGATGCGATGCTGCCCGGATCGATGGTCAACGTGCCGTTTCCCTCGGAGCGCACGCGCGCGCCGAGTGCTTCGAGCAACTGCCACATCACGGAAACGTCGGTAATGCGCGGCACGCGGTGCAGCGTTACGGGGGACGACGCAAGCAACGCTGCGGCCATGATCGGCAGAGCGGCGTTCTTCGCACCGTGAGTATCGACGGAGCCGCTGAGCCTGTGGCCCCCGCGAACGCGCAGCGTCGTTTCGAGCCGATCGAGGACGTTCATAAATCTCCGCTAACGGTTCGCAGGCGCGAGGGCGCGCACCCCCGCGCTTGCGCTTGCGTCGAGCGACGCGCATCCCGCGTCGATTACCGATCATCGCCGAAATCAAATTAGCAGCAGTGAAAGAGCCGCCGCAGTCCCGCACCTTTATGCGGCGCCGTTAGCTACTCCGACGCCCGGGCATGACCTCGTTCGTTAACGGCGCGTCGTTCAACCGGTCCGCGTATTCGTCACGAAGCACGCGCTTGAGGACTTTACCCGCCGTGTTGCGCGGAATCGACGGCGCGAAGAAGACGCGCTTGGGTACCTTAAACGGGGCAAGTTCCGCGCGCGCGTGATCGAGGAGCGTCGTCTCATCGACATTCATGCCTTCGCGCAGCACGACGATCGCCGCTACCGCTTCGACCCACTTTGCATGGGGTAATGCCACGACGGCCGCTTCCGAGACCGCCGGATGCTTGAAGAGCGTCTCTTCAACTTCGCGGCTCGATACGACCACGCCGCCGGTGTTGATGACGTCTTTGAGGCGGTCGGTGATCGTGATGTACCCTTCCTCATCGCGCCAGCCGACGTCGCCGGAGTGAAACCAACCACCAGCGAAGGCGCTCGCCGTTTCATCCGGCTTGTCCCAATAGCCGGTCATCAACTGCGACGAGCGATGCACGATTTCACCCGGGACGCCCGGCTCCACGTCGTTCATCGCCGCATCCACGATCCGCGTCGCGACGTTGAAGACCGGCCGGCCCGCGGAAGCGGGACGCGCCGCGTGTTCCTCGGGCCGCAAAACGGTGGCGAGCGGTCCGATCTCGCTTTGCCCGTACAGGTTGTACGGCGCGGCGCGCGGCAAGCGGCGGCGAAGCTCTTCGAGTACGGGCACGGGCATGATCGAGGCGCCGTAGTAAATTTTTTCGAGGCTGCTCAGATCGCGCGTCGCGAAATCGGCATGGCGCAGAAGCGCTATCCAACCCGTAGGGGGCGCGAAAAAGGAGGTGATGCGCGCCGTTTCAATGAGGCGCAAAGCGGTAGCCGGATCGAAGCCTTGCACGAGCGTCGTAGACGCTCCGAGCAGCAGATGCGGCATCATGAAACAGTGCATCTGGGCGGAATGATAAAGCGGCAGCGCGGCCAGCACGCGGTCTTCGCTGCGCAGATCCGCTTCGATGATGCAGCTTTCATATTCGGCAAGCAGCGCGCCGTGCGTCATCATCGCGCCCTTCGGCGCGGCCGTCGTACCGGACGTATATAACAACTGTGCGAGGTCCGAACTCGACGGCGAATTGGAGCGCTCGTACGGATGGTCGCGTTCGGCCGACTCGAGTACGTCGAAGTCTTCTCCGCCGCCGGAAAAGCGGCCGCGCACCGCCACGCCCAGCGCATCGCTCGCGGAGGTCACGACGCTTGCGAGATCGGCATCATACGCGAGCGCCGACGAACGCGACTGCGTGACGACGTACGCGAGTTCGACCGCCGTGAGCGCATAGTTGATCGGGACGTGGACGAACCCGGCGCGCGCGCACGCGAGCCACAGCAGCACGTACGCGTCGGAATTGCGTCCGTACGCGGCGACGCGGTCGCCGCGCGTTACACCCAGTTCCTCGAGTCTTGCCGCGACGCTTTCCGCCGCGCGTTCGAGCCGAGCGTACGTCCACGAGCGGCTCTCGAAAGAGAGCGCCGTGCGCTCGGGACGTTTGCGCGCGGCCCGAGCGAGTGCGCGATCGATGCCGTTACCGCGAGCGACGGCCACGTTATCGTCGGCCGAGCGAGTTTGCGAGGAGATGCTCATGGGCGACCCCTTCGTGAAGTCAGCCTCAATTCAGACGGAGTGCGAGCGCTCCTCCCAAGAGGTCGGACGCTACGCGATCGAGAGTGTTAAGCGACCTCGGGTATCGGGGTTGCACTTTGCGAACGCTCTTCGACCGCGGCGATTGCAGCGAGAACGCGTTCGGGCGCGATGTAGTGAATCATATGGCCCGCCCCTTCGACCGTGTCGAATCTAGCGTTCGGCAGAGCTTGCGCGAGGCGCTCGGATTGCCCCCAGGTGTTCACGACCATGTCGCCATCGCCCGCGAGTATTTCGATCGGCAACGTCAGTTCGCCATAGTGGCCGCTAAGCGTCTTCGCGGCCGGATTCATGAACTTGGCGTCTTCGATCGTTGCGCGAATCTGGGAGGGACGGCGCGCCATCGAAAGCGGATAGCGGGCGAAACTCGGGGAGACGGGAGCCGGCGCGAACATCTGCTGCGTCAGCGCCGGTTTCATGATTCGTGCCAAAACGGGAGCCAGCGTGAACCGCATGACATCGTCGGCTACCGGCATTGCGGGAACGGTGAATACCGGCAAGCCCAGCGGCATCGCTGGATAGTAAAAACCGGACAGCAGGACGAGCGCGCGCGGATATGCAGGGTGGGCGATCGCGAGTGCCACCGTGACGAGCGAACCAAGCGAATGTCCAACCACGATCGGGTCGACTACGCCAAGCTTCTCGAGCGCTGCATAAATCAGATCGGCTTGAAGCTGCGGCGTCCAAGCGGTGTCACGCGGCCGCTCGGTATAACCGAACCCGGGCCGGTCGAAAACGATGACGCGGTGCTGCTGGGCGAGCGGTCTGACGAGATCGCTCGCGATAAAATCCTCGGAGCTCATAGCGTTTCCATGGATTAGCACGAGCACCGGGCCGCTGCCCTCTTCGAGATAGTGGACGCGAGTGCCGGAAACGTCGAGGAATCGGCCTGCGGGAGGATGAGTGCGTTCCGTTCGATGAGCAGATGCCGCAACGATCGCCGCCGCCACGCCGGCGACGGCCGTAGCCGCCGTTACGCCACGAACCATGTGTGCATTCTTCGGAAGTCGCGGGTTTTGGTCGTCATTCATGCGATTTAGATCTCTCTTGAAAAACGGGAGGGCGCCATAGGTGCTATACCCATCTAACTGCAATAAATCACTGCTGAGTCGACGGCCACTGCTACTCCCGGCGCGCGCAACGGTAGGTTGCGGCGCCGGTCTGTCGAGCTGGTCAATCGCCGGTCTCGACGGTTACCGGTTCGGGACTTGCATCTAGAAAACGGCCTCTTCGCTTTGGGAGCAGAGACGGCCGCGTCGCTCTTACGCACACGCCAACGCATCCGAGCAAGTCGCTGCCGCAGCAATGCGCTAGCAACTTACTTCCGATCGATTGCAACGTCACGCCGGCGTCACTTGCTAAACGAATGCAGCTTAGAGTTACACGACCGTGCGATCTGTTCTACAATGTCGACACCTGTTGACTTCGAGGCTTCACGACTGTACGCGTTCAAAGGGCGACGACATGGCTTCTCGCGCGACCAGTGATACCAGCGATATCGTTCTTCCGGATCACGTACAACAGGCGATCGACGCATTTGCCGATTTGCATGCGAAAGCATACAAGAACGCGACACCGCAACAACGAGCGATAGAGAGGTTCACCCAGCGGCTCGGTCAGCCGATGGCAGTTTACGTTGTGATCGCAGTCGTGGCCGTTTGGATCGTAATAAATTCCGCAATGAAAGCGAGTGGTCACGAGCCGTTCGATCCGTTTCCCTATCCCTCGCTCCAAGGTTTGGCGACACTGGGCGCGCTTTTGATGACGATTCTCATCCTTACGACCGAAACGCGCCTAGGGGACATCAGCGAGCGCAGGGCGAGGTTGACGTTACAGATAGGCATCCTCACCGAGCAAAAGGTCGCAACCATTATTAAATTGCTGGAACAGTTACGTCGAGACGATCCGAACTTGCGCGAACGTCACGACGACGACGTGCGAGCGATGACCGAGGCGTCCGATCCGGCAGCGTTGTTAAAAGCGCTCGACGACGTACACGAAGCGGTAATATCTGAGGAATAGCTTGACGGCAGCGCTTTCATCGAAGAAACACGAATCGATGCAATGGCGCATCGATCCGTGTCTCGGCTCGTTTCGGCTAACCTACTCGGCTCGGCAGCCCTCGTTGTAGTCCAGTGCTGCGTGCGGCGCGAAGCAGTGCCATAAATGATGCCGGCGATGGACGTTCGTCGGCAATCGAAGTGCGCGTCAGCGGCGAGTCTTGATCTTGGTGACGCCGGTAGGAACCGAACTCGTCGTGCGTATAATCGGCTCTTTGCGACGACGCATCAGCATCAAGATTAATGCCAAGAGCGCAAGTGCCAGAAGGGGCCAGAGCCACCAAGGGAATCCGTGGCGTTCCTCGGCGACGGGGGCCGCGCTTGCAACCGGTTGAGCGACTGGAGCTATCGCCGCAGCGGTTCTGCGCGTGATCTGCACCGAACGCGGGCTCGCGACGTACGCGACGGTCGCACCCGCGGCTTCACTGATTAGCCGTAGCGGCACCATGACGTGGCCCTGCGATGCGAATGGCGCGGCGCTCAGCGTCGCAGAAGAGCCGTTTACCGTGGCGGCGCGACTGCCGACGGTCATCCGGGCTAAGTCTCGACCATCCTTACGTGCCAAGATCGACCCGGGCGGCTTATAACTCACGTCGGCGCCGAGTTTCTCGAAAACGCCGCGAACGGGTACGAACACCGCGCTATTACGCTGCACCGCGGGCACGCCCACGGTCGCCCCGTCAACGGTAATCCGCGGCGCCGCAAGCGTCGTCGCTTGAAGCGGAGATCTCACGCTCAACCCTACCGCAAGGGCGGTAGCGAAATAAAAAGTCTTCCGCATCATTGCGCGTGACGGTGGCGGCGGCATTGTCGAAGGCAAAGTGTTCTCCTACAGTTAGCTCGTCAAGTAGTTCTACATCGACTACACCTTAACGACACGCGGGTCGATCGAAACGTCACATCCTCGCATGTGTGCTTGAATGCCCATCGTACGCATCGACACTTAACGTGCCCTTAAAGTCACATAAATATCGACGTTGCAAAGCATGTACTTCGTGGTATCGTAATGTTTCGTCGCTGCGTCTTGATGGTATCGTTCGAATCGTAAACGTTTCTGCTGCACCACGAGCATGTCGCCGGGTTATCGGCTAAGCGTAAGCGACCGCGCCGCCGCAAGGCGATTTCTTGCACGAATTTGAGGAGAATATGACCGGACAAACGATTGGTGGACTATTCAAAGATGCAACGCGCGGCGAGACGGCGCTTGCGGAGTTGAAGAAAGCTGGGTTTACGAGCGCACAAATCAGTGAGCTTGCGGACGATGAGTCGGCCGAACCCGTAAAAAAATTGGGTAACCCGCTTACGGACTTTTTCCAAGATCACACAACGACGGGCTCGGAATTTCAAGATAACCTGACCGGCCTCGGTATATCCGACGCCGATGCAAAATATTTCGAAGACGGTGTTGCTCGCGGTGGAGCGCTCGTCACCGTGAAGGGAGATACCCGCGCGTCCGAAGCCGTTGCAATCTTGCAACGTAACGGCGCGGACCTCGGATCTCAAGGGCGAACCAATACGAACGCTTCTCTTACAGCCGGTGCGCCCGGCGCGTCGTCTCGTGCGGATGTTGCAGACAAAACCATCGAGCTTAAAGCCGAGCGCTTGGCAGTCGATAAGGTTCGCGTCGCTAGCGGTGCGGCGCGCATTACGAAGCGAGTGGTCAGCGAGCAGAAGAGCGTCGATGTGCCGGTGATGCATGAAGAGCTCGTCATCGAGCGGCATCCGGTAACCGGAGCCGCGCCCAGTGGAACGATCGGCGGCGACGAGACGTTCAGCGTACCGCTTTCACGTGAAGAGGTTAAGGTGAGCAAGCAAACCTTCGCAACTGAAGAAGTGGAGATCGGCAAGCGAAGCGTTGCCGACACGGAGCACGTTTCCGAAACGATCCGTCACGAAGAGCTCGTCGTCGACAAAGACGCCGAGCTGCCGACCACCAAGCGCTAAGCGATACGGTCCGTCGCGTCGGCGCAAAGCCGGCGCGCCGAGCGTCTCGTCCGACTACCTTTTTAACTTTTCTCGAGAAAGTACGAGCACGGTGACGAGCGATACGGATTCGCCGGGCGGAACACTATACGACGAAGAGATCTTCTCTGCGCCCGACCTCGTGGATGGGCGACGCATCGTGCTCCATGCCGAGCGTTTGCATGTGGAGAAGGTACGGGTCGAAGACAACGTCGTCGTCATCAGCAAGCGCGTAGTCACGGTTCGTCAAACGTTCGAAGTCGACGTTCGACACGAAGAACTGGTCGTAGAACGCCGGCCGGGAAACGGCAGCGTAATGGCGGTTGCGCAGCCCGCCGAGAGACGTGTTCTACTCTATGCGGAGCAGGTCGAAGTGCGCAAGACGGTCGTGCCGGTCGAAGAGGCACGGCTGACCCTTCGGGAGGTCGTCGAAGTTCAGGTGGTTTCCGACAGCGTACGCCGCGAAGAACTCGCAACTTAAAGCGTAACTGCGAGCGCGGCAAGCTCGACGCGCCCGTAGGTTTCGCTCGCGCGTTTCCGGGTGCCCTCAAAGTCGACGTTACGAGGTAAGCGGCTGGGTAAGACGATACCTACAGCGTTTCGTAGGAGGTTTACCGGATGTCGCTTCGTCTGTCGCTTGCGCCCGCCCGGGCGGCGCTGCTCGGAACCATCGCCGCCGCCGCGTTGAGCGCTTGCGGAGGCGGCGGCTCGTCATCCTCTAACGTGCCGCTGTGTGGGAGCGATACGCAGTATCAGCTAGCCTCGCCGCAAAGCGGAGCATACGTCGGTCCAGGCACCCCGACGGTCGAAATCGTTGCGAACGGCAGCAGCAATCAAATTTACAACAGTTTTCAGAATTTCGATTTGCTGTTCGTGCCGACGAACGCTAGTTATCCGACCGTGCCGACCGGTTCACTCTCGCAGTCGTCGGATCCGAATGGCTACCATCCTTACAGTTCCGATTTTTATTATAAAGGCACGGTACTCTCGCCCGGACTTACCGCCGGGCTGACGTACAACGTCTACCTCAACGTGTTTACGTCGAACTGCAGCCCGATCGGGCCTATCGGACAACTCGGCACCTAAACGCGCCGCGATATATGGCAACAACTCGAATCCCCCGCCTTCGGTACGGTATCGCGTTACTGCTCGGCTTCGGCGTGTTGGTCAACTATTTCGACCGCGTTAACCTGTCGATCGCGCAAGACGCACTGCATCACGAATTCGGCATCGATGCCGTCGCGTTCGGCGTCTTATCGAGCGCGTATAGCTATACGTATGCCGCCTTGCAGCTGCCGATTGGCGTTATTCTCGATCGTTTTGGCGTCGCGGCGATCGGACGAATCGGCGCATTCTTATGGAGCGTGGCCTCGTTTTTTGCCGCAGCAGCCGGGAGCTTTACGGCGTTCTTCGGGGCGCGTCTGCTTCTCGGCGTTGGCGAGGCGCCCACGTTTCCCGGAAACGCGAAAGCCGTCGGCGATTGGTTTCCACGGCACGAACGGGGGCTCGCCACCGCAATCTTCGATGCTGCGGCGAAGCTCGGGACTGCGATAGCGATCCCGCTCGTTTCGATCGTGGCGGCCGCCTACGGGTGGCGTAGCGCGTTTACGTTCACGGGCGTGATTAGTCTGATGTTCTTCGCGGCGTTTTGGGCTTACTACCGAAGTCCGAACGACGATAAACGCTTATCGCCCGTCGAACGCGAGTACATCGCACGCGGCGGAGGTGCTGCCCAAACCGTAGCCGAGACGGAAACCGCCGTAAACAACCGAGCTAGTCTCGGCTATCTGCTGCGTCAACGCAAAGTTTGGGGCTTAACCATCGGATTTGCGGCGTATGGTTATTCTTTTTACCTGTTTCTGACGTGGCTGCCGAGTTACCTGAGCGGTTCGCTGCATCTCGGTCTGATCAAGTCCGGCTGGTATGCCGCAATCCCGTGGTTGATCGCCGCGATTTCGGATTTAGTCGTCGGAGGTTGGCTCGTCGATTATTTGATCGAACGCGGTTTCGATCCGACGCGAACGCGCAAGACGATTCTCGTCATCGGGCTACTGCTGGGCCTCGCCATCGTCGGCGCGACGAGAACGCGCGACCCGGTAGTCGCAACCATTTGGATTTCGATTGCCCTCGCCGGCCTAGCGGCCTCCGCGCCGATCGGCTGGTCGATCCCCGGATTGATCGCTCCTAAGGGCAGCATCGGTACGGTCGGCGGCATCATGAACTTCTTCAACAACCTCATGGCGATTCTCGCGCCGACCGTTACCGGGCTTATCGTCGGCGCCACCAACTCGTTTACAAACGCGTTCTTGGCTGCCGCGGCATTCTTACTGGTTGGCATTTTTTCGTATCTTTTCATACTCGGTAAGATCGAACCGATCGCGGAACCGGCGTAAAACGTGTCTGCGGGTGACGAAGGCGTACTCGTAGGCGTCGACATCGGAACGAGCGCGGTCAAAGTCCTCGCGGTGACACCGGCCGGACACTTGGTCGCAAGCGCGACCGGCGGCTATTCGCTCGATACGCCGCGGCCCGGTTGGGTCGAACAGGATGCCGAAGCGATATCGTCGACTGCGCTGAACGCGCTGCGCGAAGTGCTGCGAACCACCCGCGAAAACGGCCGCAGCGTTGCAGCAGTCGGTTTTTCAAGCGCGATGCACGGCCTGCTGCCGGTGGACGCGGCAGGCCGGCCGCTCGGGGCACTGCTCACTTGGATGGACCGGCGCGCGGCGGACGTAGCGCAACGATGGCGTGAAGACGGCACTGCGGACGTGCTTTACGCGCGAACGGGCGCGCCGCTGCATCCCATGCTGCCTTCGTGTAAATTGCGGTGGTTCGCCGAACACGACCGCCCCTACGTCACGAACGCTGCGAAGTTCGTTTCCATGAAAGAGTTAATCGTTTTCCGCTTGACCGGCGAATGGCTCGTCGATTGGGGTCTCGCTTCTGCCACCGGACTCTTCGACATACATACGCGCGCCTGGAGCGACGTCGCACTCGCAGCCGCGCAGATCGATGCGGGCAAACTTTCAACCGCCGTTGCACCGTCGACAAGTCTCGGCGCGCCGCGCAAAGCTCTCGCCCGGGACATCGGTTTAACGCAAGAAACGACGCTGGTTCTCGCTTCGAGCGACGGTGCGCTCGCGAACCTGGGCACGGGCGCCGTCCGGCCGGGTGAGGTCGCCGTAACGCTCGGCACGAGCGGAGCAGTTCGCAGCGTCGTCGAGCGCGCCATTTTGGACGAGCACGGACGCACGTTTTGTTACGCCTATAACGATACCAAATACATTGTGGGCGGACCGACGAGTTCGGCCGGCGGCGTGCTCGACAAACTACACGAACTGTTTTTGGGCGAGGTGGCGCGCGACCAGCGTTTTGCGCGAGCGCTGGACCTCGCGCAAACGGCCGAGCCCGGCGCGAACGGGCTGACCGTCATGCCGTTTCTTTCGGGCGAACGCGCACCGTACTGGCTTTCGGCGCTACGCGGGGGCATCGTCGGCCTCGATCTCACGCATACCCGCGGCGACGTAATGCGGGCTGCGTTCGAAAGCGTCGTCTTTGCGGTCGCGTCGGTCTTCGACGTCCTCTCCGAACGCATCGGCGAAGCGACTGCAATCCGCTTATCGGGCGGGCTCAGCCACGCACCCTTCGTGCGTCAGCTCGTAGCCGACATCTTCGCGCGGCGCGCCGTCGTACCGGATCAGCCCGAGGCTTCGGCATTCGGCGCCGCTATGTTCGCCGGCATCTCGATCGGCGTACTGGAAGACGATCGCGCGGCCGCAGATTTGCTCGAGCCGTTACACGTTCACGAGGCCGACGCGTGCGTCGCGGCGCGCTACACGGACGTCTTTGCCCGCTACCGCAACGTCGTCGACGCCAATCTTCCACTGTATTCCGACGAACGTTAGCCTCTACAGCCATGCCCATTCGTGGGCGTTCCAGGCATCCGTGACCGGGTTCGGCGCGAAGCCTCGCAAGCGCGGATCGAAAGCGTCGATAGTCATCGGCCAGTACACGAAAACGATCGGAACGTCGTAGATAAGCAGCCGTTCGCTCTTCGCGTACGCGCGTTGACGCGCCGCCCGATCGACGTGCTCGAGCCCGGCGGTCTGCGCGGCGTCCATCGCCTTGCTGCAATAGCGCGAATAGTTTTGACCGTTCGGCGGTATGGCGTCGCACATGAACCGGCCGGAGCTATCCGGGTCGATGCCGAGCGACATCGTATACCAAGCCAGATCGAAATTACCGGTCTGATAGATGCCGCCGGCGGCCATGCCCGCGAACATCATGGCGGCGTTGTAGCCTTTGAGCTGCACGTCGAGTCCGACGGCGCGCAAATACGACTGCAATTGCACGCTGATCAAACGCGCAGCCGCATTGTTCTGAGCGAAAGCGAACACGAGTGTCAGCGGCCTTCCGTTTTTCTCAACCAAGCCGCCCGGTCCCGGCTTCCAGCCGGCCTGCGCCAGCAACCGGCGCGCGAGCGAAGGGTCGTACCCGGGCGCACTCGAGTGCGGATCGTGCGCCCACATGAACTCGGGAAGGTCCGCCGACGCGACTTTTCCCGCGCCGTAAGTAAATCGTTCGACGATAGCGCGTTTGTCGATGGCGCTCGCGATCGCACGCCGCACGCGCACGTCACGTAAGTCGGGCCTCGACGTGTTGATCAGAACGTTGGACGCGCCATGGAAATTGACGAGCGCAAATTTAAGCCCGGGAACCGTGCGGATCTGCCCGAACGCGTTGACGGAAGCTTGCGAGAAGACGTCGAGTTCGTGCGTCCGCAATTGGTTGATTATCGTCGTTTCGTCGGGGACGAAGCGCACGCTCACGCGCTCGATCTTCGGTTTCCCGAGATAATAGCGATCGTTCGCGACCACTTCGACCGACTGCCCGTGGTCCCAGCGTAAGAACTTGTATGGCCCGGTACCGATCGGCGCCTGGTTAAACGGCACGCGGTTAAGATTCGGGAACTGCGCGAGCAAATGACGCGGTAAGATTGGATTCGGCGCCGCATCGCTGAAGAGATTCGTCACGGCCGGCGCGTACGGCCGCTTCATATGAAAGACGACGGTATACGCATCCGGAGTCGCAACGCTGCGCACCATGTCGTATCCGTGGCGGTTCGGCACGTTGTTCGCCGGGTTCATCACAGCATCGTAGGAAAAGCGGACGTCGGCACTCGTGAAGGGCGCACCGTCGTGCCAAGTCACGTTGCGCCGCAGGCGATACGTCAGCGTCAACCCGTCCTTGCTGATGCCGCCGTTCTGCAGCGTCGGCACCTGCGCGGCCAGCCTGGGCAGCAAAGTACGGCCGCTAGCGTCGACCGTTACCAGCACGTCGAACATGAGCCGGTCCACAAACTGCTCGTAGTCGTTGAGCGCGAGCAATGGGGACAGCGAGTTCGGTTCGGTCGTCTGTCCGATGCGTAAGACGTCGTCGCGTGCGGACGCCGGCGAGGCGAGGAGCACCGCGCTGCAAAGTCCTGCCCGCAGCGCCCGCAGTATACGCTGTAAGTTCACTTCAGTAGCGTGGCCTACGTTGCAGCGTCGAGAATGCGCTAAACCGCTTCGATGCCGTCTTGCCGTACGAGAAGTCGTCGACTGTGATATGAGTGATCGAAGAAGAGCGGCGACGAGATAAGGTAATCAGCCGATGCCCGGTTGCACGCTATCGGCACGTTATATAACACTGCCAAACGCAAAAGCGCCTTTACATCCACGTCGTGAGGCTGGGTCGTTAATGGATCCCAGAAGAAGATCGCCGCATCGAGACGTTGTTCCGCAATCATCGCACCGACTTGTGCGTCGCCGCCGTGCGGACCCGAGAGCAGCAGCGTGACGGGAAGTTCCATGAGTTCCGCCACTCGTCTGCCGGTCGTAGCCGTGGCGAAAAGCGAGCAACGCGACAGCGTCTCTCGATTATACACCGCCCATTGCGCCATCTCGTCCTTGCAGGCGTCATGCGCGATCAGCGCGACTCGGGTTCGATTGCGGATTGCCGTCGGGAAACGCGTTATGTGTCCGTCCATGTCGCCACGATAACACGTTAGCCGAACCGCACGTCGGACTTTCCTCTCATAACTTTCGCGACATACATCACACTCGTACGGCTCGAGGCGTCCCATGCGACCGTCAGCGCTCGAAAGCGGTGCGAGCAAGACTCAAAGCGATCAAAGTCTCAAACGAACAAATCGCTAAAGTCGCGTCAGCCGGAAAGAAGAATCCTTGCATTCGCAAAATCGATGAGCGACTGTTCGCGCGCATACTCCGAAGTCTGCGGCGTCTGCTGCTTTTGCCGCTCGGTCGCAGACTCTAAGTCGGCGCGCGCCGACGCCACGTCGACTTGCTCGCGCTGCAACGCCGAATCGACGAGGACGACGAGCCGATCCGGAAGCGCCTGCAAAAAACCTTCGCTCGTCGCAAACTCTAAGCGCTTGGTCTCGCCGCCGGCTGCCGACACGTTCGCGCGGAGAATGCCGGGCCGCAATGCCGTGAGAAACGGCGCGTGCGAAGGTAAAATGCCTTCTTCGCCCTCGGTACCGACGGCAATGACGAGTTCAGCGTCACCTTCGAAGGCGACGGCTACCGGTGTGATGAGGCGAAACGGAATAGTGTTAGCCATGCACGCGCGTCACGCGGTCGCGCTTAAGCGCTCGGCGTTAGCCTTGACTTCGTCGATCCCACCTACCATGTAGAAGGCTTGTTCCGGAAGATCGTCGAGCTTACCGTCGAGCACTTCCTTGAACGAAGCGATCGTGTCTTCGATCTTCACGTATTTGCCGGGACGACCCGTGAACTGCTCCGCAACGAAGAACGGCTGCGAGAACAAACGCTGCATGCGCCGCGCGCGGCCGACGATCACTTTGTCGTCGTCGGAGAGTTCTTCGACGCCGAGAATGGCGATGATGTCCTGAAGGTCTTTATATCGCTGCAGCGTTTCTTGCACGCCGCGCGCTACTCGATAATGCTCTTCACCGATGATCTGGGGATCCAAAATGCGCGATGAGGATTGCAGTGGATCCACCGCCGGATAGATACCGAGTTCCGAAATCTGTCGCGACAGCGCCGTAGTGGCGTCGAGATGCGCGAACGTCGTCGCGACGGCGGGATCGGTATAATCGTCGGCAGGAACGTAGACTGCCTGCACGGATGTGATCGAGCCCTTTTGCGTTGAGGTAATACGCTCTTCGAGTGCGCCCATCTCGGTAAACAGCGTCGGCTGATAACCGACGGCCGACGGCATGCGTCCCATGAGCGCGGACACTTCCGACCCGGCTTGCATGAACCGGAAGATGTTATCGATGAAGAGCAGCACGTCCGCGCCCTTTTCGTCGCGGAAATACTCCGCCATCGTGACGCCCGTCTGCGCGATGCGAAACCGTACGCCCGGCGGTTCGTCCATCTGCCCGAAGACGAGCGTCGTCTGTGCGAGAACGCCCGACTCTTTCATTTCGAGCCACAGGTCGTTGCCTTCACGCGTGCGCTCGCCGACGCCGGTAAACACCGAGAATCCCTTATGCACTTGGGCGATGTTGCGAATGAGCTCTTGAATGAGCACCGTCTTACCCACTCCGGCGCCACCGAACAACCCGACTTTACCGCCGCGCGTATAGGGCGCCATCAGGTCGACGACCTTGATGCCCGTCTCGAAAATTTTCGGCGTCGGATCCTGCGCTGCGAAATTTGGAGCGTCGCGGTGAATCGGCCAGTACGCCGAAGCCTGCACGGGTTCGTCCGAATCGATCGCCTTTCCGAGCACGTTGAATATGCGCCCGAGCGTGCCTTCGCCGACCGGCACCGTGATTGCGCTGCCGCTATTGACGACCGCCTGGCCCCTGACGAGACCGTCCGTCGAGCCCATCGCTAGGCAACGCACTTGATTGTTTCCGAGTTCGTCCTGCACTTCCAGGACGAGCTCGCGTGCCTGCATCGCCGTACCGCCGAGTTCGATTTCGCCGGACCCGCTCGCACTGGTCTGCCCATTCGTCGACAAGCCGGAGCCGCCGCCGATTTGCACCGACAGCGCGAAATTGATGGACGGCAGCGTATCGGCGGAAAACTCGACGTCGACGACGTTGCCGAGCACCTGAACGACCTTGCCGGTCGCCGTAGGGGATGCAGTAGTCATGTTTTGTCGCTTTCTATCGGTCAGCCGGCTTGCGCTTCCGCGCCGCCGACGATTTCGAGCATTTCTTTCGTAATGGAAGCCTGCCGCGCCTTATTCATCGCAAGCGTCGAATCGTCGAGCAGCTTCCCCGCGTTATCCGTAGCATTCGTCATCGCGATAACCTGCGCCGCATAAAACGCAGCGTCGGTCTCGAGCATCGCCGAGAAGATCGTAAACTCCAGATACTTCGGCAGTAGCCGCGTCAAGACGGCCTCAGGCGACGGAGCAAACTCCACTTCTGCCCGCGGCCCAGCCACTGCTTCACGCTCGCCGGCCACAATTGGCACCAGCCGCTGCACTTCGGGCTTCTGCGAAAGCATCGACAGGAGTTTCGGCGACACCAGCACGATCTCCGAAATCTTACCGGCGGTAAAATCGTCGGTAACTCGCGCCGCAACCTGCTTCGCAACTTCTAACTTCTCGCGGGCGGAGAGCGATTCGGACAGCGCCGTCTCGGCGCCCGACCGCCGCGTCGCATTTCGCGCTTTGTTACCGACGGCGTACCAAATTACCGCGCGATTGCCGCGAGCGAACCGTTCGCCCTCGCGAATGACGTTCGAATTAAACGCGCCCGCCAGTCCCTTATCCGCCGTCATCAAAATTAAGCCGATCGGCGCACCCTCGGTCCCAGGGCGCATAAACGGATGATCGACGCTCCCGACCGCCGCCATCAAATCCCGTAACATCGCCCCGAGCGCATCCGCATACGGCCGAGCCTGCTTCTGCACCATCTCCGCACGCCGGATCTTAGCCGCCGCAACTTGCTTCATCGCCTTAGTAATCTGCTGCGTATTCTTAAGCGACTTAATCCGATCGCGCAAATCCCGAACGCTAGGCACCGAACGCCACCGTTTTCAAAAAGCCGCGAGATGCGCCACTTGAGTCGAGGCCGCGGGGTGCGCGGGCATGCGGCGGGGCGTGCAGTTTCGAGCGGAGCGCCGGAAGCGCGAGAGCGAGAAATGCACGAGTAGCGGTTTCCCATGAATGGGAAACCGCGGGCGTCCCCGCCGCATGCCCGCGCACCCCGCGGCCGTCGCCGACGAAAAATCCCATCAGAACGTCTTATTAAACTCTTCGATCGCACCGACCAACGCCTTCGTGTTGTCGTCCGACAGCGCGTTCGTCTCCCGAATCGAGTTCGTAATCTCGGGATGTTTGTCGCCCAAGAACGCGATGAAACTATGCGACCAGTCCTGCAGCCGCGGCGTTTCGATGTTCGTAAGATAGCCCTTGGTCGCCGCATAGATCAGAATGACCTGATCTTCCATCGCCTGCGGCTGAAACTGGGGCTGCTTGAGCACTTCGGTGATCTTTTCGCCGCGCGTCAGCGTCGCTTGCGTATTCTTGTCGAGGTCGGAGGAAAGCTTCGCAAATGCCGCCAGTTCGCGATACTGGGCGAGGTCGAGTTTGAGCTGGCCGGCAACGGATTTCATCGCCTTCGTTTGCGCTGCCGAACCGACGCGCGACACCGAGATGCCGACGTCGACCGCCGGCCGGATGCCTTGGAAGAAGAGCGTCGTCGTCAGATAGATCTGTCCGTCGGTGATCGAGATCAGGTTCGTCGGAATGTACGCCGAGACGTCGCCGGCCTGCGTTTCGATAACTGGGAGTGCCGTGAGCGACCCGCCGCCCTTTTCGTCCGAGAGCTTAGCCGAACGTTCGAGCAGACGCGAGTGCAGGAAGAAGATGTCGCCCGGATAGGCTTCGCGGCCTGGCGGCCGGCGCAGCAACAGCGAGACTTCGCGGTACGCGATCGCGTGCTTCGTCAGATCATCGTAGATGATGAGGACATCTTTGCCCGCATACATCAGGTCCTCGGCCATCGCGCAGCCCGCATATGGAGCGATGTATTTAAGCGCGGGCGAGTCCGATGGGCTGGTTTGGACGATCGTCGTGTAGTCGAGCGCGCCTTCCATCTCGAGCCGCGAACGTAGGGCCGAGATCGTTGAATTCTTTTGCCCAATTGCGACGTAGATGCAGAAGACGTCGCGGCCTTTTTGATTGATGATCGTATCGAGCGCGATCGCCGTTTTGCCGACCTGGCGATCCCCGATGATCAACTCGCGCTGGCCTTTGCCGATGGGAATCAGCGCGTCGATCGCGCGAATGCCGGTCTGCAAGGGCTGCTTGACGGGTTGCCGCTCGATGACCGACGGCGCAGTGTTTTCGATCGTGCGAAACTTATTCGTCGCGACCGGCCCCTTGCCGTCGACCGCGTTGCCGAGCGGATCGACGACGCGGCCGAGCAGCGCCGGACCGACGGGAACCGAGGCGATGCGGCCGGTCCGCCGCACCTGCATGCCTTCTTTAATTTCGACGTCGGGTCCGAGGATGATCACGCCGACGTTGTCCTCTTCGAGGTTGAGCGCGATACCTTGCAGCCCGTTGGGAAATTCGACGAGTTCCGATTGCTGTACGGCTTCGAGCCCGTAAACGCGCGCGATACTCGAGCCGACTTCAATGACGGTCCCCACTTGGTCTTCGTGAACTTCACTCTTGAAGTTCGCGATCTGGCCCCGGAGAATTCCGGCAATTTCGTCAGCGTTGATCATAGAGGTTCCTTACGGCTGCAGTTAGTTTCGGGCGAAAAGGTCGCGGGCGAGTTCGTCTAGGCGGCCTGCGAGCGAACCATCGATGCGTCGGTCGCCCATCGTGATGCGAACCCCGCCAAGCAAACTAGCGTCGGTCCGCTGCGTGACGTCGAAAGATTTTCCGTAGGTCCGCGCGAGCCGAACGACGATGGAATTCAATTCGTTCGGCGCCAGCGTTCGAGCGCTGACAATCTCGAGCGGCTCCTTACCGGCGGCCGCGAGCGCAAGTTTCTCGTACTCGACGGCGATCGGGCGTAGCAACGCTTCGCGGCGCTTGCGCACCAGTAACAAGAGCGTGTGGAGCGCCGTCTCGTGCAGCCGGCCGCCGAATGCCTCGAGCAACAATCGTTCTTTCTCCCGCCGCCCGAAAACGGGCGACAGATAGAACCGGCGCACGTCTTCCGCGCGGTAAATCGCGTCATACGCCGTCCGCAAATCGCGCCCGACGACGTCGACGGCGCCCGCATCCTTGGCTAGCCCGAATACGGCGCTCGCATAACGGCGCGCGAGCGTTTCGCTTTGCATTAAGCCGGCTCCGACTTTTCGGCGGTGTCGACCGCTTCCGCGACGAGCCGGCGATTGGTCGTATCGTCGAGCCGCGAAGCTGCATCGCGCGCGATCTGCATGGCTTTTTCAATGAGATCCGCGCGCAACTGTTCGCGCGCGGCAGCGCGGGCGCGATCGAGTTCGCCTGCGGCGTTACGCTGCAGACGCTCGCCTTCCGCCTTGGCATCGGACAGAATCTTTTCGCGCAGTCGCGCGGCGTCGGTGTCGGCCCGCGCGATGATGGCACGCGCCTCAGCGTCGGCGTCGGCAGTCCCCGCGCGCGCTACGTCGACGTCCGCTTTAGCGGCGTCGCGGCGTTGCTCGATCTCTGCAAGCTCTGCATTCTTACGCGCTTGCGACGCCACCACCGCCGGCGCGATAAAGCGAATCCACATATACACGAGCGCGACGATGAACAAGATCGATGCGACGACCTGGCTCCAGGTCGCCAGCTGTTCGTAAAACGAATCGCTCACGCGCGCCCTCCGGTGGCCCGCTCGAGCAACGTTCGAGCGAGACTCTGCGTCAATTCCCCCTCGCGCGACTTTGCCGCCTGCATCTCGCGTGCGACGATTGCCCGCGCTTCGTCGACGATCGCTTCGGCTTTGGCAGTTTCGGCAGCGATCTCCGCGGCCGCTTCGCGTTCGGCCGCTAAGCGCACTTGCGTGACCCGTTCTTCGGCTTGGCGCCTGGCGGCGGCGCGCTTTTGATCCGCTTGCGAACGGAAGCCGCGGCCCTCCTCGGCATACCGGTCGTAATCGCTTTTCACTCCGTCGATATACGCGCGCCGCTTCTTAATGGCGGCGCCGACGGGACGCAAAAACACGACGTTGAGGATCGCGAAGAAAATCGCGAAGTTGATGAGCTGGATCCAAAACGTCCCGTCGAGTGAAAGAAACATGAGCGCTTAGTGCGCCGAGAGATGCGACAAGAGCGCAGGAACGTTCGCGACGACGAGCAGTAAGTAAAACGCGAGGCCGAGCGCGATGATCGGGAACGCTTCCAAGACGCCGACGCCAAGGAACAGGAACGTGAAGATGTTCGGACGGGCTTCTGGTTGACGCGCGATCGCTTCGACCGCTTTGGATGCGACGATGCCGTCGCCGACGGCCGAGCCGAGGGCGACGCCGAGTACGATCAAGCCGAACGCGAGGATCGTCGCAGCGGCAACTAAGCTCTCAGAATTCACGATGGATACCTTTCTCGGGAGGGACTAGTGGTCTTCGGCCGTGGCCAAAGAAAGATAGACGATACCGAGGAGCGTGAATACGAACGCCTGTACGGTACCCACGAAGAAGTTGAAGAATTGAATGAAAAACGGCAGGATGCTGACCGCGACCGAGAGGTTCACGGGCCCGACCGAGACTTTCGCGTTGACGATGGACGCGATGATGACGAACAAAAGCTCGCCGACGAAAATGTTGAAAAACAAGCGCGCTGCGAGCGTGACCGGCCGCACGAGCTCCTCCAAGATATTGATCGGAGCGAGGGCCAGCGGCTTGAAGAGATGCGCGAACGCTCCAATGCCCTTTTTGCGAATCGCGACCGTCCAAATCATGAAGAAAACGATCAGTGCGTACGGCACCGTCGTATTAAGGTCGGCCGTCGGCGAGCCGCCGAACGGTAGGCCCAGCGCCTTGAACGGAAAGACCCCGAATTGATTTAGTAAGAAAATGAAGATGAACAACGCGATGAAGAACGGGACGAAGGGTTCTCCGCCGCGCCCGAGTGAGCCGTTGACCATGTCCGCGATATAGTCGATGATGCCTTCGAACAGCGTCTGAGTCTTGCCGGCACGAGGCGCGCGGTAACTGCGGCCGACGTACGAGAGCAGGAGCAGCGCGATAATCATCGCGAGCCAAGTAGTTAAGATCGTGTCGGAGTGCACGCTGCCGAGCAGGGGCAACGTCCAAAGTGAATGACTCCCGATTTGCTCTTTCACATCAACCCGTTCGGACGGCGCGCGCAACCAGAACGCCGTAAAGCGCTAGTGGCGTAAAGAAGCCCAGAAAATACGCGGCCATGGTCCACGCCGGACCGTGCAGCGCAAACTCCACAGGTACTATACCGAAAACACCTATTCGTAGGATACTGCTTAAGACGAAGGACGAGACGCTGCGATGATCGGCGAGCCGTTCGTTGCCGCGCATCGTCAGAAATGCATTGGCGAGTCCGCAGGCGGTACCAAACCAGAGTGCGATGCCCCCAATCGGCGACCTCATCGTTACGACGAGCCCGGCGAAAACGGCGAACGCGACCGACCATGCCAGCATCGACAGCTTGCGGTCATGATATGCACGCAAATCAGCCCCAGACATGGCGAATCGTTTTTAAGGAATTCTTCGCACGAACCCTTCAGTTTGTCGGCAGCCGGCGCGTTATGCCGCCGTCACCGTAAAATCGGCGGGATATCCGCCGTTACGCAAGCGTGCGAGCAGCCAGGCGACGATCCGCTCCGACGCCCTGCCGTCGCCGTAGGGGTTGCTCGCGCGGGCCATGCGTGCATACGCGCGTTCGTCTCGCAGCAAGCGCCGCGTCGCCGCGACGATCGCTTCGCGATGCGGTCCGACGAGCTCGAGCGTACCGGCCTCGATCCCTTCGGGCCGCTCGGTCTCGTCGCGCATGACGAGCACGGGCTTTCCGAGACATGGCGCCTCTTCTTGCAAGCCGCCGCTATCGGTGAGGACGAGAGTCGAGTGCTTGATCGCATGCACGGTCGCGTCGTACGCGAGCGGCGCGACGAGCTTGACCCCCGGGCACCGGTCGAGGAGCGCGTGCGCGACGGGGGCGACCTGCGGCGACGGATGCACGGGCCACAAGATTTGCGGCCGTTCGGGAAGTTCCGAAATCTCCGCGAGCGCCGCGCAGATCTCGGGCATTTTCGGGTGATTCTCCCGACGATGCGCCGTTACGAAAATCCACGGCCGCGACGGGTCGAGGCCCGACCACGCGGGGTCGCCCGAGATCGATTCTCGCTCGGCAACGGATAGAAACGCGTCGATGACCGTATTGCCGGTCACGAAGATGTCGCGGCCGTCGACGTTCTCCGCTTCGAGGTTCCGGCGCGCGCGAGACGTCGGCGCGAAATGGTAGGAGGCAAGGCGTCCGGTCAGCCGCCGATTCATCTCCTCGGGAAACGGCTCCCAGATTGTGGACGTGCGCAAACCGGCCTCGACGTGACCGACCGGAATCTTCGCGTAGTACGCGGCCAGCGCCGCTGCGGTCGACGTCGAGGTATCGCCGTGGACGAGAACGACGTCCGGACGCGCAGCTTGCAAGACGCCTTCCATACCCTCGAGCACACGCGTCGTGATTTGAGTTATCGTCTGATCGTGACGCATCACGTCGAGGTCAAAGTCGGGGACGATTGCAAACAACGACAGCAGGTCGTCGAGCATTTGACGATGCTGCGCGGTCACGCACACGAGCGGCGTTACGCCGGGACCCGCCGTCGCGAGCGCCTTCACGACGGGAGCCATCTTGATCGTGTCGGGGCGCGTGCCGAATACGGTCATGACGCGCAGCGGCGGCGTCAATCGTTCACATCAGCCGAGCGAGATGAGCGTGAGCCGGCGTGCCGCTGCCGGACAGAAAATACGCCGCTGCTCCGAGCAAGATCGAAACGGCGTAAATCAACAACACCGCTTGCTTCACGTTTAAACCGAAATGGAAGACCAGCACGTGATGGAAGTGACCGCGATCGGCTTCGGTGATCGCTTTACCGGCGCGCACGCGGCGGAAAATTGCAGCGGCCGTGTCGACCACGGGCAACGCCAATGCGACGAGCGGAACCAGCAAACTCACCGTAACCGCGATTTTTGCCGTTACGAGCAGCGAAACGGTCGCGAACACGTAACCGATGAAGAGCGATCCCGTATCGCCGAGAATAATCTTGGCCGGATTAAAATTAAACGGCAAGAACCCAAGGGCGCCTCCAACGAGCGCCATCAAGACCAGCGCCGCGCCGACGTGGCCGTGAGCCGACGCGATCGCGAACAGCGACACGCCCGAAATTGCCGTGACGCCCGCGAGTAAGCCGTCGAGTCCGTCCAAAAAATTGATGGCGTTCATCATGCCGAGATACCACACGAGCGTAATCGGATAATCGATCCAGCCGGGCAAATTGACGTAGCGCTCGGTGCCGGGAATCTCGAAACCCGGAATATGGAAGCCGTACACCATCGAGACCAGCGCCACGACGATCTGCGCGAGAAACTTATTGCGCGGAGACATGCCCATGATGTCGTCCCACACACCGACGAGCATGATCAACGTACTGCCGAAGAGCAACCCGAAGAAGTCTTTGGTGTCGTTCGCGCTGTGGAACAGCGTCGTGTGCAGCCCGAACCCAATCGAGACGAAGAGCGCGAACGCGAGCCCGAGATAGACCGCGATGCCGCCGATGCGCGGTTTGGGGTCGGCATGCATGCGCCGCTCGTCGACGTGATCGAGCACCCCTACTTTGAGCGCGAGCTTGCGCACTTGCGGCGTGACCAGGAGCGCCGTAACGAACGCCGTCGACACGGCGAGGAGATAGAGCGCTTGAATTTTCAAGCGCCGCTTCCGATGCCCGCGCGTTCGAGGGTCGCGAAAGGCACGAGCGCTACGCCCGCTTCCGCGAGCAACTGCTGCGCGAACGGGTCGGCGTATGCTTCGCCGTATACGATGCGCGCGACGCCCGCGCTGATCAGCAGCTTCGCGCAGTGCACGCAGGGCTGGTGGGTGCAGTAGGCCGTCGCTCCGTCGAGCCCGACGCCGTGCAGAGCGCCCTGGACGACGGCGTTCGCCTCGGCGTGCGTCGAGCGCACGCAGTGGCCGCCGACCATTTCGCAACCGACTTCGGAACAATGGGCGACGTGCCGCGGCGCTCCGTTGTAGCCGGTCGTCAGGATGCGCTGCCCGCGCACGAAGACGGCCCCGACGCTCGCCCGCGGGCACGTGGCTCTGGTCGCGACGGTGCGCGCGACTTCCATGAAATATTCATCCCAACCCGGCCGCATTGCCCGACGCTTAGGCGCCCCGCCTGCGGTATCCCATCGGCACGGACGAAGCGCTGCCGAACATACGGTCGCCCGCGTCGCCCAGGCCCGGGACGATGTAGCCGTGTTCGTTCAAGCGCTCGTCGATGCCGGCGGTGACGATGCGAACCGCCGGATGCCGATCGCGCAGGAAAGCGATACCTTCCGGCGCCGCCAGCACGCACACGAAGACGGGAGCTGACGCCCCTTGTGCTGCGAGTACGTCAAGGGCAGCGGCGCCCGAGTGGCCGGTCGCGAGCATGGGATCGAGTACGAACGCGCGAGCGTCGTCCAGGCGCTCGGGAAGGTTCGCATAATATGGCACGGCTTCGAGCGTGTGCGGGTCGCGGAAGAAGCCGAGGTGAGCGACTACAGCGTCTTCGACTACGGCAAGAAAGCCGGGTAACAGCCCGAGCCCTGCTCGCAGGACCGGCGCTACGACCGGTCTTTCGTCGAAGCGCTTGACCCTCGCCCCGCCGACGGGCGTCGAAACCGTCATCTCGCGCAATTTTAGATTGCGCGTCGCCTCGTACGCGAGGAAGATACCGACCTCTTCGACGAGCCGGCGAAAAGCAGGCGCGGGCGTCGCTGCATCGCGCAAACGCGCCAGGCGGTCGGCAACTGCCGGATGTTCGACGACATCGACACCTTCCATCGGCCGTGCCGTTTCACGCAAGTCCGCGCCGGCCTTGCATACACGCCGCGAACGGTAGACGCATAGGGAAACACAAGGCTTTAAACCTCGGTGTTGACCTGTGGCCGTGATTCGAGTATCACGGTTCTAAACGGACGGCGTCGAATGGTAAAAGAAATAGCCGATCGGCGCCGCAGCGATTCGGAACTGACGCGACCGCGCAACCGCGCAACCGCGCAACCTAGTGCTTTGCGGTGATTGTCTAGCAAAGTTGACAATTCAGGATGGGCGGAGTATCCTGTCCATGGCTAACTTGCGCGGGAATTCGAGTTAATTTGAGGTCCGTCGGACAATAAGCTGAACTCACAGCAGCCTGCATTCTAAGCCGTATGAGGAGGAACAAATGACCACTACCGCCGCCGTCGCGCGATCGCCGGCAATGGAGGCTCTTGAAGCCAATGTTATTCTCGCACGAGCGCGGGCCCGCGTCTCGCAGATCCAACTCGCCGAACGCTCCGGCGTCAGCCGAGCCACTATCTCAAAAATTGAAACTGGCGCCGCCGCCGACGTTAACGTCGGGACGCTGGAACAACTTGCCCGAGCTTTGGGCTGCACCGTCGCCGACTTCTTCGTTGCGGCAAGCGACGACAACGTGGACGACAATGAACTCGCTCGACGTGCCGCCGCTCCCGACGACGAGTTCGTCGACGCAGAAACCCTCCTCGCAGCCGTCGACGAAGCCGCCGGACACGACCCCGCACGCTACTCGCGGGCCGGACGGCCCCGAATGGCGCGTTAGCTTCCACAAACGCGTCGGTCGCACGATCGCAAAGCACGGTTTCGCAAGCGCCGGCTTCAACCCGACGATCGCGAAAATGCTTGACGACTTGCGGCGCGACCCAAAGGGCGTCGGCGAGAAGAAGCAAGGACCGCTTGCCGGGAAACGTGCCTACAAGCTCGACTTCCGAGGCGCGGCATGGCGGGCGGTGTACGTCGTCCGCGAAGCGGAGCGCGAAGTTCGCGTCATCGCATTAGGGCCGCACGATACAGCGTACCGAGAAGCGGAAAACCGCTCCTGATTCAACTCGCGTTTGCGCGGTCAATCCCATCGCTCGGGCGCGACCCGTTCGAGAAGCCATGTGTTCGCCAGCCAAAGCGGGCGGTTCGCCAGAGCCGAATGCTGATTAGCCGGGTGGCATAGAATCTTGCCATTACCAGGACAGCTAGTTCACCATGCCTTGAAGGCACGATTTCCTAGGTTCGTCTCATCTCTCTGAAGCCGCGTCCGGGAATTAGTCGTCCGCGGGCGGCGGCTCTCGCTAGAGCTATGGCACGTCATAACGCGACGTCAACTCGGCGACGCGCCCTCGCAGCTTTTCCGTTTGCGTATGGGCGCCGACGTCGTCGAGCGCTGCACCGATGATGCGGCCGATCTCGCGCGCTTCATCGCTTCCCATGCCGCGCGTCGTGATTGCCGGGGTGCCGATACGGATACCGCTCGTGACCGCAGGTTTTTGCTGATCGAACGGAATGCCGTTTTTGTTGATGGTAATTTTAATCTCGTCGAGATAACCTTCGACCGCTTTGCCGGTAAGATTTTTAGGTCCGAGGTCGACGAGCAGCATATGCGTGTCCGTACCGCCCGCAACGAGCCGTACGCCCGCGCGCTGCAACTCTTCACCCATCGCGCGCGCGTTGTCGAGAACGCTGCGCTGGTACGCCACGAAGCCGGGCTGCTGCGCTTCGCGGAACGCGACGGCTTTCGCGGCGATGGTATGCATCATCGGCCCGCCTTGAATGCCGGGGAAGACGCTCTTGTCGAGCGAGGCGGCATGCTGCGACGTCGTCAGAACCAGACCCCCGCGCGGCCCGCGCAGCGTTTTGTGCGTCGTCGTCGTGACGAAATCCGCGAGCGAAACGGGCGACGGATGCAGTCCCGTTGCGACCAGGCCCGCGATGTGCGCCATATCGACCATGAAGTACGCGCCGACGTCTTTCGCGATTTGCGCGAACGGCGCATAGTCCATCGTGCGCGGATAGGCGCTAGCTCCGGCGATGATCAACTTCGGCTTGTGCTCTCGCGCGAGCGCGCGCACTTCGTCGTAGTCGATAAGCTCGGTATCGCGGCGCACGCCGTATGCGACGGCGTTGTAGATTTTTCCGCTGAAGCTTACCTTCGTTCCGTGCGTTAAATGACCGCCGTGATCGATCTTCATTCCGAGCACCGTGTCGCCCGGCTGCAGCACCGCCATAAATACGGCCATGTTGGCTTGCGCACCGGCATGCGTTTGTACGTTCGCGTGATCGGCCTTGAAGATCGCTTTCGCGCGGTCGATCGCGAGACGCTCGGCGATGTCGACGTATTGGCAGCCACCGTAGTAGCGTTTGCCCGGATACCCTTCGGCGTACTTGTTCGTCATAACGGAAGCCGATGCTTCGCGCACCGCCCGGCTCGCATAATTCTCCGACGCAATCAGTTCCAAATTTTCACGCTGGCGGCGCTCTTCGCTGCGTATCGCGTCTGCTAGTTCGGGATCTTGATCCGCCAGGAGCGTCGGTTCGAGAAGCTGCATAATGGACACCGTCGTTTCGTCTCGAGTGTGTAACGTTATTGAATACGACGCGCGCCGAAGCCGCACCGTTTACGCCTGGCCGGAGCCAACCTCGGACGGCGCCGCGACCAGCGCGACGCCGATCATCGCGTCGCGAGATACGAGGGTTGCGAGTTCGCTTTCAGCGAGCGACGTACTGCCTTCCGGACGCATCGGGAGCACGAGGTAGCGCATGTCGGCCGTGCTGTCGTGAACGCGCACGGCAACTTCGGAGGGAAATCGCAACCCAAACTCGTCGAGCACGGCGCGCGGTTCGCGCACGACGCGCGCTCGGTACTCGACGCTCTTGTACCAATCGGGCGGCATGCCGAGCAGCATGCGAGGATAACACGAGCAAAGCGTGCAGACGATCACGTTGTGCACCGCCGGCGTGTTTTCAACGACTACGAGTTTGAGCGAGCCGACGTCTATGCCGAGCAACTCGCGCACGGCGGCGCTGCCGTCGGTGAGGAGCCGTTGCCTGTAGGCGGCATCGGTCCAGGCCCGGGCGACCACTCTCCCGCCGAGCGCCGGGCGTCGCGCGTGCATCGTCTCGATGCGCTGCTCGATCTCCGGCGCGGCGACGACTCCGCGTTCGATCAACGCTTCGCGTAGCGCGCACTCGAGTGCTTCGAAGTCGCGTCTTCCGGTCGGCGCGCTCAACGGGCATCGTCCGCATCGAGCCAATGCTCGTAGATCTCGACGTCGATCGTGTCGAGGGGAGAGCCCGCGTAATCGGGCCAAACCTCACCGGCAGCGAAGCGCACGCGATACAGCGGGATCGGCTGGCCGTCCCGGCGACCGTAGGCCAAATCCTCGGGATTGCGGTACGCCCCGCATACGCGCTCGACGATGCCCCGCTTTCCGCGGACGTACAACGGAGTGCGAACGTGGCCTCGCACTTGGCGGTCGTGCACGCGAACGCCGCCGCCCCGAGGGAAACGCGGGTTCATGCGTGGTCTCGTGCGTCGTGAGCGGAGAGTTCGGCGGCCCGGCGTTCTAAGGCGGCCGGATCGATCAGCCCGCGTTCGCTCAAAATCGCAATCATCGAAAGCAGCCACTTCTCGTAATAGCCGAGGCGCGCGTAGTCGTCCGCGGAGAACGCTTCGATGCCGCGGCGCAACTCGTCGACCGTCATTCGCGGGCCGCCGGGGCGCGATGCATCGGTCAACACCCACATCAGCGCGTCGACGCGGAATTCCCAAGGCGCGAACGCGTGTTGTTCGCGCGGGATCGGATCGTGCGTCGACATGCCACCGACATCGTGCGCCATCCGTTGCCGTTTCGGCGGCAACGGGAGCGCCCCCGCAGAAGCCGAAAGAACGGCCGCTATGAAAATCGCCTCAACGAGCGCGAGCTTTGCGCGCCCGATTGCGGCCGGCGAGCTGACCGAAATGGAGTGGCTCGACCTTTGCGCGAACGAATTAGAAGGCGATGGCGTCGTTTTCGATGCGGCGGAATTTCCGCGCTTCGACGCCGACTATGTGGCGCAGCTCAAGAAAAGCGCGGCGGACCTCGGGCTGACGGTAACGGCATTGGCCGCCGACGACGCGTTCGCCGCGCAGGGGGAAACGTGGCTGGACGTCGCGGTGTCGCTTGGTTCGCCACTGCTGGTCGCACGCGCACCGCTGTACGGCGAGGATATGGAAGCCTGGGGCTCGTTCACCGAGAGCGTAAAGACGCGCGCCGGACAAGCCAAGCGAGCTAACGTCACGCTGGCAATCCGCAACGCTCCGGGAACGCTGTGCGCGAGCGTTAGCGACGTCCAACGGCTCCTGAAAGACGTCGATAGCGCCTGGCTGCGCTGCGCTCTCGACCCGAGCGCTCTAGCTAGTAGCGATCTCGCCGAACCTTTGCTCGGCAAAGCGGTGATCGCGCTTCAGGCGATCGAGGATCTCGAACGGTTCGCAGCACCGGACGATCCAAGCGCGTCTGCGCTCATCGAACGGCTCGAGCGCTTTCGCGCTTTCGTCGTCCTCGAACGCAGCGACGAGCGCGCACCCCGCGACGCGTTTCACGCGGCACTGGAGCGCTTTGCCGCGTTACGCTGCGCGGCGCTTACGAGATCTTAAGACAACAACCACACTGCCGTCTGCATGCCCGGGTAGAGACCTGCTTAGCAGGTGGGTGCGGCCCGGGCGCCGGGGTTTGAACCAGATGAACCGGCTCTCCGTCGTATCCGGAGCTGATGCTCCCTTGGTTTTTACGTTGGTCCTACACCTAGGAAAGTACGCGTGCGAGCACAGTCGTCGTCTGTACGTATTATCCCATCCCGGTCAAGGACTTGACGGCGCCGAAATTTCGCCTTCGGTTTCCGCCAAGCCCTCGACTCGGCCGCGAGTTCAGACGCCGTGTTTCGGGGATCGCATCGTCGGGCGCGACCGTCCCCCGTCATTCCGTAAAATTGCGTTGAAAGCGGTGGGGTCGACGCGGTCGGGGTGACTGAATCCATTCCCGCCGTCATCGCCGCCCACCAGGCGCCATCGCGCAGTCCGGAAACTTGGCGCGTTTTGCGAACGAGCGGCGACGAGCACGCGTCCGCAATGAGATCTTTGGCAACCGGCGGCGCGCATAACGCGCCCCCGGACGTTCGTTATGAGCCCGCTTTAATCTCAGTTGTGAAAGGCGTAAGAGGCAGACTCGGCCGCAGCCGGGCGAGAAGAATGGCCCGGTGAGAACGTTCGTGCTCGTGGCCGCGATCGCGGCCGGGTATGTGGGTGTGTGCGCTCCGGCGCGGGCGCATGCCGCATACGACGTCGCAGCCGGCCGCGTGACGGGTACGGTCAGCAGCAGCGATGGCGTGCCCGTCAGCGGCGCGAGCGTCGTTCTCAGCGGCCACGGACCGGAGCGTACGACCACGACCGACGCAAGCGGACGCTTCGTCTTGACGGACGTGGCTACCGGAACGTACGCGCTCGCCGTGAACGCGCGCGGCTACAATCATCTCGGCGAACGCGCGATCGACGTGCGCGCGAGCGAATCGCCGCTTCTTTCGCTCGTGCTCGAGCGCGCGTCCGCCACGCTCGTCACGATCGGCCGCGTACGAACTCCCGATGCGCAACCGCTCTCCACCTCCGCCGTACCGAGCGTCGTCCTCGATGCACAGCGTTACGGCGCGCAAGGCTACGCAAACGTCGCCGACATTATCGGCCAGAACTCGATCTCGACGACGGTGATTCGACCGAACGGCGCCGGTGCGGGCGCCCCCGCCGTCGTCGCGCTGCGCGGCCCCGACCCGACCGAAACGCTCGTCCAGATCGACGGCCACTCCGTCACGAGCGGGCATACGGGATCCTTCGATCTTTCGCTGCTCGACCCAGCCGATATCTCGAGCGTTCAACTCGTTTACGGAATCGCGCCGACGTCGCTCGTCGGACCGAACACGATCGACGGCGCGGTAAACGTCCGAACGCTCGGTCCGACCACACATCCGCACGGCTTGCTGCGTGTGAGCGGCGGTTCGTTCGGCGCCTTCGGCGAAACGCTGCAAGCTACCGGAACGGCTGACCGCCTCGGCTATGCATTCTCGCTGCATCGCGCGACCTCGCAAGGCGAAGTGCGCGATGCGAACCTGACCGCTGCAGACGGGGCCGCCGTAACGGTGAGCGGCGCACTCGCCGGGACGACGGCTCTGGGCAAACTTCACTACGATTTCGATCGCGGTGCGGGCTTCGTCGAACTAGCGTTTCACGATGCGAGCACGTCACGCGATCTCTCAGCGGCGCTCACGTCGCTTTCTCCCGACGGATACGTGCCGTCGCTCGGCTCTTCACTCTCCTCTCACGATGCGGCTTATACGCTCGACCTGCGCGCGCCGCTGGGCAGACCGCGCGCAGACGGCGTGTCGCAGACCGCGGTGCTGTATTCACATGGCTCGTCGCTCGCAAATCAGTCGGTTCTCGGCCCGGCGGCCGGCAGTTCGCCGTATCTCTTCAGCGACGTCGACCGCTTGGGCGACGACGCCGTGCAACTCGATACCATCGTTGGAAAGGGCACGTTATCCGCGAAGTTCGAACTGCGAACCGAAGCGCTGCTCACACCGCAGGTCGCGTTTGCGAATGTCGTCGATCAATCGATCCGGCGGCAGCTCTTGGGTGTCGGCGACTCGGCCTCCCCCGCGCAAAGCGACGGGCTAACGTCCACGCTGCTGACGCAGACGCAGCGCACCTTCGTCGTGCGTTACGCGGGCGAACCCTCGGCGCAGCTTCATTATGCGTTCGCAGCATATTACAGCGACTTTACCAGTTTCGGAACCAGCATCGATCCGCGCGCCAGCATCGTGTGGACGCCGACCGCGCGCAGCGCCGTGCGCGCGTCGATCGGAACGACGTTTCAAGCGCCCCAAGTAACCGAGTTGTACGTACCGCCCGTGCTGCCGCCGGCGAATGCCGACGGATACATTAGCGTCGGC
>JALYUE010000129.1 GCA_030853925.1 Vulcanimicrobiota bacterium
CTTCACGGGCGGCGGCTCGGAGGCCAATAACCTTGCGATTATTGGTTCCGCTCGCGCTCGGCGACGCGCCGGGCGAGGCGACCATGTCGTTACCGCCGCGACCGAACATCGCGCGGTGTTGCACGCGACGGACGCGCTGCGCTGCGAAGGTTTCTCGGTCGACGTGCTCCCGGTCGATGCGGAAGGCCGGGTCGACGTCACCCGTTTTGAAGCGGCGCTGCGGCCGAACACGGCGCTCGCGACGGTGATGCTCGCAAATAACGAACTGGGAACGCTGCAGCCGGTCGCGCAGCTCGCTCGCCTCGCGCGCAAGCATGGCGTGACGTTTCACACGGACGCCGTTCAAGCGCCCGGACGAATTCCGCTCGACGTCGACGTCCTGGGAGTCGACCTGCTCGCGCTGTCCGCCCACAAGTTCTGCGGCCCTAAGGGCGTCGGCGCGCTGTACGTGCGCACCGGGACGCCACTCGATCCGCTCGTCCTCGGCGGTGGTCAAGAAGCCGGGCTGCGCGCCGGGACCGAGAACGTGGCCGGAATCGTCGGATTCGCGCGTGCCTTCGACCTCACGGTCGCCGAGTTGCCGGATGAAGCTGCTCGGCTGTCGACGCTTCGCGACCGCCTCGAAGAGGGAATCCACCGGACCGTTTCCGGGGTGCGGGTCAACGGCGCGGGTTCCGAACGCTTACCGAGCGTTACGAGCGTCGCGTTCGAGGGCGCAGACGCGCGGGCGTTGCTTGTCTGCTTGGACCTCGCGGGCGTCGCCTGTTCGCAAGGCAGCGCGTGCGCGGCGGGCGCGACCGAGCCAAGCCACGTGCTGGCGGCGATCGCCGCGCCCGCTTGGGCCCAAAGGGGTACCTTGCGTTTGTCCCTCGGGAAGCTGACGACCGAGGAAGACGTCGAAGCAGTCCTGGAGATGCTTCCCTCGGTCGTTGGCGCGGTGCGTGACGACGGCCGCGGTTTGGGTACATCACACTTCGGCTCGCTTACGAGCCACTCGGAGGTACGTTCTTGACTTCTACGATCGAATGGTGGTCGATCGGTGTCGGACTCATGGGGCTATTGATCGGCCTCGGTGTCTTTCTGCTGTGTCTGCGCGCCGCGGGGTTGCTCGGGCGTATCGAAAAGACGCTCGATGAGGTCGACCGTCAGATTCCGGCGCTGTCGGCTCCGGTCGTCACGACGCTGACCCACGTCGGCGGCATTGCGGACACTGCCGACACGACGATCGCGCGGCTCGGAGTGGTCGTCGGGCAACTCGAAGTCGTTGCCGGCAACGCGACGAACACGGTCGGTTCGATCGGTCAGGCAGTTTCGAACTTTACGCAGTCGCTGCGTCGCCCCAAGGTCGACATGACGGGTATCCCGGCGACTCCGACGATCTCGGGCGCCGCCGGCGAGACCGTCTAAGACCGTATGCCGAGGGGGAGTGTGGGACTGCTCACCGGTCTGCTGACGGGTGCGCTCTTCGGTGCCTCGCTCGCCCTGTTTCTGACGCCCCCGACGCCGTCGACGCGCGACCTTTTACGCGCCAAAGCCCGCGCAGCCGCCCCTTCGCAGCTCTAGGAGTTATTGTGGATATCAAAGTGAACGTCCGCGAATCGGAAGACGACGCATACGTCGTCGAGTTGGGCGGCGAGATCGACGTCTACACGTCGCCGAAAGTCAAAGACGCGATCACCGAATTGATCGATAAGGGACATTACAACCTCATCATCAATCTCGAGAAAGTTCGCTATATCGACTCGACGGGGCTCGGCGTGCTGATCGGGGGCCTCAAGCGCGTGCGCGAGCATGGCGGCACCGTCAATTTGGTCTGTACCAATCCGCAGATCAAAAAGATTTTCGACATCACGGGGCTCGTAAAAATATTCGGTATTTTCGACGACGAGGCGGGCGCGAAAAAGGCGCTGGCATGAACGTCGCCGAGCCGAGTGCGGAGCATCTCGGTACGGTGGAATTGCGCATTCCGAGCAAACCGGAATGGGTGGCGGTCGCGCGGCTGGCGGTGGCCGCCATCGGTAATCGCTTACCGTTTTCCGTCGAAGAGATCGAGGATTTGAAGCTTGCGATCGCCGAGGCGTGCACCGTGTGCATCCAGCACGCTTCTAGCGGCGAGTCGATCGACATCACGTGCGCCGCTTCGACGTCGGAGTTGCGCGTCGAAGTTCGCGACGATCGCTATCGTACGCAGGGCGCGCGCGGTTCGCATCGCGCTCCGGCGCCCGGCGAAGGCCTCGGCATCTTTCTCTTGCAGGCCCTGATGGACGAACTGGAAGTTCACGTCGATCCGCTGCTCGGCACCGAAATCATCATGACGAAGCGCGTCGGCGCGTAGCCGTCATGGAAAGCACGCCCCGCGCCGACGAAGAGCGTTGGGATCGCGCGCGCACCCGGGAAGCGTTCGCCCGCCTGGCAAAATCGCGCGACGCGCACTCCGCGGAGGCCGAGCGTTTGCGCGACGAACTGGTCGTCGCGCACCTCAACCTCGTGCGCTATCTCGCCGTTAAATTCGCCAATCGCGGCGAAGCGCTCGACGATCTGATTCAAGTCGGCACGGTCGGCTTGATCAAGGCTATCGATCGTTTCGACCTCGACCGCGGCGTCGAATTTACGACCTACGCGACGCCCACGATCGTCGGTGAGATCAAGCGCTATTTTCGCGACAAGGGCTGGGCGGTCAAGGTCCCCCGCCGGCTTCAGGAACTTAATCTCGCCGTCAATCGCGCGATCGAAAAGCTGACGGTCAACATCGGCCACTCGCCGACGGTCAAGGAACTCGCGAACCACTTGCACGCTTCGGAAGAAGAAATTCTCGAAGCTCAGGAGTTGGGTCAGGCGTATAACCTGCTGTCTCTCGATACGGAAGTGACGAGCGAAGGCGATAAAAACGCGCAAACGCTGGCCGATTACATCGGCAAGATCGATCCATCGCTCGCGAGTTTGGAGGACCGTGCGAACCTCGAACGCGCCTTCGAAGTGTTATCGCGTCGCGAGCGCATCATTCTCTTTTTGCGCTTCTACGAGTCGATCTCGCAAACGGAGATCGCCAAGCGCCTGAACGTCTCCCAGATGCACGTTTCCCGCCTGCAGCAAAAAGCGCTCGAAAAGCTGCGGGACGTGCTGCTCGAAAAATAGCGCCGGGGCTGCTATACTGGAAAGCGTGTCAGTACAAGTCGTCGGAGTTCTGCTCGGCATCGCCTCCGGGATAGCGGCAGCGATCATCTTCTGGGGAGCTTTCCAGGAGCAGCAGCGTATCAATCGCGCCTACGTCGCTCGCCGGCGCTAGGAACCGCGGGTAGGCCCCTCACCGTCGGGGCCGGAAAAACGCGGTAGTCATGAGCTTCTCGAGTCAAGAATTACGGCGCTCGTTCGTCGAGTTTTTTGTGTCCAAAGGTCACGCGCACGTTCCCTCGGCGTCGTTGATTCCCGCCGAAATGTCGACGACGTTATTTACGATCGCCGGCATGGAGCCGTTCGTCCCCGCGTTTCTCGGCGAGGTGCCTCCACCTGCTGCGCGCGCGGTCAGCGTGCAGCGCTGTCTGCGGGTCGCGGGTGCGAAGTCCGATATCGAAAACGTCGGCCGCACGGGCCGTCACGGAACGTTCCTCGAGATGCTCGGGAACTTTAGTTTTGCCGACTATTATAAGCGCGACGCGATCGTCTGGGCGTGGGAGTATCTGACCGAACGCCTGGGTCTCGAGCCGGCTAAACTCTACGTTACCGTGCACGTCTCCGACGACGAAGCGCAACGGTTATGGGAAACCGAAGTGGGGCTGTCGCCGGAACGCATCACGCGCTTCGACGAAGACAACTTCTGGACGATGGGCGCCACCGGCCCTTGTGGGCCGTGCAGCGAGATCTTTTACGACACGGGCGCTCAATATGCCGCTGGCCCGGGCGACGTCGGTCCGAACCTCGGCAACCGTTACGTCGAAGTTTGGAACCTCGTGTTCCAGCAGTACAATCGCGCCGCCGACGGTGCGCTGACTGAACTCGCCGCCAAAAATATCGACACCGGTGCCGGTTTCGAGCGAATGCTCGCGGTCGTCAACGGCAAGGCTTCGATGTACGATACGGACTTGTTCGTCGACGTGCTGGCCGCTCAACCGGCTATCGGACGCACGAGCCTTAGCGAGGACGAGTGTTCGGTGCGCCGCCGCATCATCGCCGACCACGCGCGGGCGGTAACGTTTCTTTGCGCCGACGGCGTCTATCCGTCGAACACCGACCGCGGGTACGTGCTGCGTTTTCTCGTACGGCGCGCGATTCGCAACGGTACCCTGCTCGGTTACCCGGACGGTTTCATGACGGCGCTCGTTCCGGCCGTCGTGCGGTCGCTCGAACCGGGCTATCCCGAGTTACGCAGCGCGCTGCCGAGGATCGAGCAGACGATCGGGGCCGAGGAACGCGCATTCAGCCGAACGCTCGAGCGCGGCAGTGAGATCCTCGCAGGGATGCTCGAGCGCGCGAGCGGCGGGAGCCTGCCGGGCTCGGACGTGTTCGCGCTGCACGATACGTACGGCTTTCCGAGCGAACTGACGCGCGAGATCGCCGCCGAAGCGGGCGTCGCGATCGACGTCGGCGGTTTCGAGCGCGCGATGGAGGCTCAGCGCGAGCGCGCCCGAGCCGATGCGCTTGCCAAGCGCGCCGTCGTCGGCGTGGCAGACGTGCCGGCGACGATATCGGTGTTCGCCGGTTACGACGGACTCGAAGCCGAGGGCCGCGTCGTGACGATCCTGCGCGACGGTCGCGCGGTCGAGCGCATCGAGGCGGGCGAAGAAGCGCGCATCGTCCTCGACCGCTCGTCGTTCTATGCGGAGAAGGGCGGACAAATCGGCGACCACGGCACGATCGAGGTCAGCGGCGGTATCGAAACCGGCGCGACCTTCGTCGTGACGGACACACAATATGTGGGCGATGCGATCGCGCATCAAGGCATCGTGCGCAGCGGTGCGTTCGCGCTCGGCGACCCCGTGCATAGCGCGGTCGATCCCGCCTGGCGCGAAGAAATCCGGCGCCATCATACGAGCGCACATCTTTTGCAGCGGGCGCTCAAAGACGTGCTCGGCGACGAGGTCGCCCAGGCGGGCTCGTGGGTCGGCATCGACCGCATGCGCTTCGACTTTCGCTCGCCCGCCGGGGCGCTCTCTCACGAACAAAAGCGCGATGTGGTCGCGCGCGTCAACGCGCTCATTCGCGCCGACCACCACGGAGTAACGCGGGTGATGACGCCCGCGGAAGCTGCGGCGTCGGGTGCCGTTTCCATGGCGGGCGAGAATTACGGCGATGCGGTGCGCGTGCTGCAGTTCGGTCCGTCGATCGAGTTCTGCGGCGGCACCCACGCGCATACGACGGGAGAGCTCGGCATGTTCGTGATGCTGAGCGAAGGCTCGATCGGCAGCGGCGTCCGGCGCATTGAAGCGGTCGTTTCCAAAGCGGCCGAGGCGTACGTGTTGCAGCAGCAAGAACTCGTAGGTTCGCTCGCGGAAACGCTATCGTCGAAACCGGCCGAGCTGCCCGAACGCGTCGACCGTTTACAAAACGACGTGCGCGATATGCAGAAAGCGCTCGAAGAAGTCAAGGCTCGCTTGGCTTCGAGCGAAGCGGCGACGTACGTGGAGCGTGCCGAAGACATCGGCGGGACGCGTTTCGTCGGCGCCGTCGTGCGCGAGGCGAACGCCGAGGCGCTCAAACGCTTGAGCTCCGCAATCCGCCAACGTCTGCCGAGCGGCGCCATCGCCCTCGCAGGCGTGGACGGCGCGAGCGTGTCCCTCTTAATTGCGCTCAGCGACGATCGCGTTGCGGCCGGTTTGCACGCCGGCAATCTCCTCAAGGCTGCCGCCGTTCACGTCGACGGGCGCGGCGGAGGGCAAGCCGCGCAGGCGCAAGGCGGTGGGAAGAAAGCTGCAGGCGCGAGCGCGGCGCTCGACGCCGTACGGGCCGCGCTCGCCGCATTGTGATGCTGCGCGACGTGGGAAGCAGCGCGCGGCTCGTCTTTTGGGGCACCCTCGGGCTCGTGATGCTCGTCGGCGCGACCGGGGCCCGTCCGCCGCGTGCGGGACCGACGCCCGTGCGCGTGTTGGAACCGCCCGTGGTGCTCGCTCGCTATGCCGCGGCGCTCGACAAGCTGGCGCGGCCGCATGCGATGTCCTTCGAATACGTCGTCGAGCAGCTAGGCTTGCGAACGATCGAGCAGCGCCACCGCGTGTACCGCCTCGGACTCGACGAACGCGACGAAACGCTGATCGTTGATGGATATGCGTTGTCGCGGCCGGCCGTACGTATCATCCGCTATCGCACGTACCGCTACGACATCGGCCAAGTCGCGCCGCGTCCGGTCGCGTACGCTTTTGCGTTCGTTGGAAACGTACGCGCCGGCAATCATATGCTCTACGTATTTCGGACGGTCCCGCGCAGCGCGCGCAGTTTCGTTGTCGGTGAAGTCGCAATCGACGGCAGCAGCTTCTTGCCGACGGTGATCCGCTTCAAAATCGCGGGCGGCGGCGCACGCGGCAGAGGCGAGCTCGCCTATGGAAAGTCCGAGTCTTTTTGGGTCGTTCAGACCGCGCGGGTCAGTGCGCGCTTGCCGAACGGCTCACCCGCGCGCGAGACGATCACGTGGTTGAATTATCGCTTCCCGCAAGCCCTGCCGCCGTCGACCTTTCAAATGCCCAAGCCCACCGCAACCGAAATGCCCGTGGAGACGCCGATCGACACGCCGGCATCTTGAAGCTGCTCTCGCCGGAGTGGGAGCTCCGGCATCCTTCGATATGGAGAACACATGCTGAGATCGTCACTCGTTCCGCTCGCCGCCGCGTTGATCGCCGCACTCGGCGTCACTGCGGTCGCGCCGTCGCGGGCGCCCGCGGCGGACGCCGTCAAGTCGCCCGTCAACGTCGGCCTCGTGTATTCGAAAACGGGCTTGCTCGCGGGCTACGGCGCCCAGTACGCCGAGGGGTTCGCCGCAGGATTGAATTTCGCGACGCACGGTACGGGCGTAGCGGCCGGGCACAAGATCGTCGTTTCGGAACGCGACGACGCAGGCGATCCCACTAAGGCCGTCGCTGCCGCCAAAGAGCTGATCGGAGGGGGCGATAAGATCATCGCCGGGTCGACGTCGTCCGGCGTCGCGCTCGGTCTCGCGCCGCTCGCGCAGGACAACAGCGTTCTGTTTATCTCCGGACCGGCCGCAACCGACGGCATCACGGGCAACAATCGTTTCACGTTTCGGTCCGGGCGGCAGACCTATCAAGACGTGGCGACTTCCGCAGCGCTCGTCGGCGATGTACGCGGCAAGAAAGTGCTCGTGATGGCGCAAGATTCTGCGTTCGGCCAAGCCAACTTCAAGGCGGTCGAAGCCGTGCTCGGCACCGAAAAAGGCGCCCAGGTTTCGAGCCTGTTCGTCCCGCTTTCGGCAAACGACTTTGCGCCGTTCGCGCAAAAAGTCAAAGACGCCAAGCCGGATTTACTGTTCATTGCTTGGGCCGGCGCCACGGGTACGGCGTTCTTCAAAACGCTCGAGGATCAAGGCGTTTTCAACGCGACCAAAGTGGTGTCGGGCCTCGCCGACCGCAGCGCGTACGCGAGCTTCGCGCCGGTCGAATCAAAATTGACGTTCTTATCGCATTACTTCTACCAAGCTCCGAAAAATAAAGTGAACGACTTCCTCGTCGCGGCGCTGAAGAAACAAGGCAAAGTGCCCGACCTCTTCGATCCGGACGGCTTCGTTGCGGCGCAGATGATCGTGCATGCGGTCGAGCGCGCCGACGGCGACGACGTTAATAAGATGATCGCCGCACTCGAGAATTGGAAGTTCGAAGCGCCCAAGGGTACGCAGACGATTCGCGCCGCGGACCACGCGATGCTGCAGCCGATGTTCGTTGCGAAATTGAACGGCGCGGAGCCGCAGTTGCTGAAGACGCTCGACGCGCCGGCCGTGAGCCCGCCGGTTCGCGCGTTCAAATAAGCCGAACCGTAAAACGGTGACTGCCTCGGCCCCGCCTTTCGTCTTGCGCACGGAAGGCTTGGGTTTGCGCATTGGCGGCGTGACGATCGTCGATGACGTGTCCTTCGACGTTCGCGAAGGCGAATTCGTGGTCATCATCGGCCCGAATGGAGCCGGCAAGACGACGCTGTTCAACCTGCTCTCCGGCGTCGCTCGGCCGACGGCAGGCCGCGTCGTGCTGCGCGCGCACGACATCACGCACGCCGCGCCGTACGCGCGAGCGCGCCTGGGCCTCGGCCGAACCTTTCAAACGTCGACGGTCTTCGGTGGTTTGTCGACCCTCGAGAACGTTCGCCTCGCCGCTCAGGCGGCGCTCGGCGGTAGCGGCTCGGTGTGGCTGCCGGCCGGCGGCGCCGGTCCCGCTCGCGAGCGCGCGCACGAGGTCTTAGCGCTCGTCGGGCTCGATGCGCGCGCCGCAACGCTCGCAGGGTTACTTTCGCATGGTCAGAAGCGCAAGCTCGACCTCGCGATCCTGCTGGCAGCATCGCCCGCCGTCGTGCTGCTCGACGAGCCTACGGCCGGCATGGCGCTCGAAGACGTACCCGACATCATGGCGCTCGTCGAGCGGATCCATCGACACGAACGGAAGACCGTTCTCATGGTCGAGCACCGTATGGATCTCATCATGGGTCTTGCCGACCGCATCGCGGTAATGCATCACGGCGCGTTGCTCGCGATCGACACGCCGGAGCGGATCGTCGCGAACGAAGCCGTCCAATCCGCGTATCTTGGAGATCCGTTATGAGCGGCGGCGACCCCACCGAACACGCGCCCGTACCGCTGCTCCAGGTGCGCGATCTGCGCGTCGCGCTCGGGGAGTCGCGCATCCTGCACGGCGTTTCGTTCGATGTCGCGCGCGGCGGCATTACGGGACTTCTCGGTCGTAACGGGGCGGGAAAAACGACGACGCTGCGCGCCCTGCTCGGTCTCGTGCCGCGCTCGGGCCGGGTTGCATTCTCGGGGGTAGAATCGAGCGCGCGCAGCGTCCATGAAATCGTCCGTAGCGGCGTCGGCTACGTTCCCGAAGATCGCGACGTCTTCGGTACGCTGACCGTGGCCGAGAATCTGCGCTTGGCCGAGCGAGCCGGATCGCCGTTACGATACGATCTCGTGTACGAACTCTTTCCCGAATTGCGCGAGCGCGCGAAACAGAAAGCGGGCACGCTCTCGGGCGGCCAGCAACAAATGGTCGCGCTCGCGCGCGCGTTCTTGAACGCGGACAATCGGCTGTTGCTGGTCGACGAACCGACGAAAGGACTCGCGCCGCAGATCGTCGCGGGAGTCGTTCGGGCGCTCCGGCGCGCGGCCGAAGTCGTGACGATCTTGCTCGTCGAGCAAAACGTCGCCGTCGCGCGGCAACTCGTGCGCGACGTGGTCGTGCTCGATCAAGGCCGAGTCGAGTTTACGGGCGACGTCGAACGGCTGCTCGGCGATGCTGCGCTCGCGCGCCGTTATCTCGGTCTCGCCGCGCCCGCATGAGCACCGTCGTGCTGCTCGCGCTCACCGGCATCGGCCTGGGCGCGCTCTACTTTCTGCTTGCGGCCGGCCTTTCGCTCATCTGGGGCTTGATGCGCGTATTGAATTTCGCGCACGGCGCTTTTTTTACGGCAGCCGCTTACGCGGGTTGGTTCGCGGCATCCGCCGTGCCGAGCGGCATGCCGTGGCTGCGCTGGTTCGTCGCGCTCGCCGTGGGAACGCTTGCCGGCGGCGCGTTTGCCTTGCTCACGGAAATCGGCTTGGTCCGGCCGTTATACGCGCGCCCCGTCGGGCAAATTCTCGTTACGGTCGGCTTGGCGCTTGCGACGCTCGCGCTCGTGGAAGGCGCGTTCGGCCCCGATCCGCGTCAGATGGATCTGCCGCCTTGGTTGACGCAAACCACCGCCATTCTCGGCGCCGCGATTCCGAATACGCGGCTCGTCGTCGCGGCGCTCGCGGCCGCCGTATTCTTTGCGTTGCTGTTTTTCTTGCGTCGCACGCGCTACGGCTTGATCGTGCGCGCGGGCGTCGAAAACCGCGCGATGGTGTCTGCGCTCGGTATCGACGTGCAGCGCGCTTTCACGTTCGTCTTCACGCTCGGCGGCATGGCAGCCGGCCTCGCCGGTGTGTTAGGCGCGACCTATTATGGAACGGTCGATCCGGTGCGCGGCACGTCTCTGCTGATCTCCGCGTTCATCGTCGTCGTCATCGGCGGCCTCGGTTCGATCGCGGGGTCGGCGGTCGCGGCGCTGCTCGTCGGAGTACTGCAGCAGTTTCTAAATTTCTACGCCGCCGCGGGCGTCGGCGATTTCGCAGTGGTCGCGCTGCTCGCCGCAGTGCTGCTCGTACGCCCGGGCGGCCTCTTCGGTAACGCGCCGTGAACGCGCGTCTGCGTACTCTGCTGCCCGCAGCCGCTCTGCTCGCGCTCGTTATTCTGCCGCGCGTGGGGTTAAGCGTGCCGGGCCTTTTCGAAGGTTCGCTCGACAGCGCCGGAACGCTTAACCTCTTGAGTTTGTGCTTCGTCTTCGGTGCGCTCGCGCTGAGCTACGATATCGTCTTCGGATATACGGGTCTGCTCTCGTTCGGACACGCGCTCTATTTTGCGAGCGGCGTGTACGTCACCGCGATCGCGCTCGCGCGCTTCCATTGGACGCTACCGCAGGCTCTCGGCTTAACGGCCGTGGTCGGGCTCGTTCTGCCGCTCGTGCTCGGCGCCGTCGCGCTGCGCACGCGTGACATTCCGTTTGCAATGGTCACGCTCGCATTCGCCGAGGCGGGCTCGATCTTGATTTTAAAAAATCCGTTGGGATTGACCGGTGGCGAAGAAGGTTTGGCGCTCGGCGCAGGCATTCTCCCGGCGTCGCTCGCCGGAGTGGCGAATACGCGCAACGTGTATTGGATCGCGCTGGCGTTGCTAGCCGTCGCGTGCGCCGTCGGATGGTGGGCGGTCAACTCACGCGCGGGCCGCGTGTGGCAGGCGATTCGCGAGAACGAGCGGCGCGTCGCCGTGCTCGGGCTCAACCCGTACGCATACAAGCTCGGCGCGTTCGTCCTGGCCGGTTTCCTCGCTTCTGCCGCCGGAGCCGTGTATCTGCTCGTGCAGGGCGGCGCGAATCCGGAGGTCACCACGGCGAACTTCACGCTGACCTTGCTCGTGATGGTCGTACTCGGCGGCGTCGGAACGTTGTGGGGTGCGGTTCTCGGCGGCATAGCGTACGAGTATCTCGATTTTCGCCTCGTCGCCTTGTCGAACGCGCCCGTTCTGCAACAGCTTCCGAGCGTCGTGCGCGTACCGCTGTCCGAGCCGCTGTTTCTTCTCGGCGCGCTGTTCGTCGTGCTGGTCTTATTCGTCCCGGGAGGTTTCGCGGGCGCGCTACGGGCGCTCGTGCGCCGGCCTCGTTTTTATAACGCCTGATCTTCGGTGCTCGCGCGCAGCCCGGCCAGGTGTTCCGTGCGGCACTCCTCGCGCAGCGTCAGCCGCCCGTTTGCGACGTCGAGCGTGGCGAACGCCGCGTTCTCCACGCGCATCTTCCAGAAGTCGTCGAGCGGGCGATGCGCGATATCGAGCAGCGCGCAGCGCACGACGGCATCGTGCGTGACGACGAGCGTCGCGTCCGTCGCGAGTTCGAGGTCGCGCGCGAACGCGCGCCAG
>JALYUE010000161.1 GCA_030853925.1 Vulcanimicrobiota bacterium
GCAGGGTCCCGTGCGGGTCGTCGCTATGGGCGCATGGCGGGGCTTCATTCCAATTTCGTGGGTGGCGGAACAGACGAACGATGCGGAGCGTCCCAGTATCCGGTTCCATCACGTGCGCGGCTGGACGCGCGGGATGGACGTCGAGTGGCGCTTTGCGGAAGTTGAGGGAGGGACGCGCGTGACGATCGAGCACCGGCTCGAGTTCGCGTTTCCCGTGGCGAGCGGGTGGCTCGGCAAGCACGTGGTCGGCGGATTTTTCGTCGACGCTGTCGCGCGCAAGACGCTGGCGCGCATCAAGGCGCTCGCCGAGGCGGCGCGTTGAACGGTGTCGCGCTGCATCGCGTCGTCGTTACCGGCATCGGCATCGTGTCGCCGATCGGCATCGGTGTCGCCGATTTCTGGACGAACACGCTGGCCGGGAGGATCGGCGTCGGGCCTCTGACGCGCTTCGATCCGAGCGAATTCAACTCGCACGTCGCCGCCCAAATCGATACCTTCGATCCCGGCGCGCTCTTGGACACCAAGCGCTTGCGCCGAACGGATCGCTTCTCGCAATTTACGCTCGTCGCGGCGCAGCTCGCGCTCGACGACGCCTCGGCTGTGATCGCCGGCGACGGCAACGATTCGGGTGTCTGGATGGGTTCGGCACTCGGGGGACTCGCCTTCGCCGAAGAGCAGCACACGGCGTTTCGCGAACGCGGCGCGCGTGCCGTTCGGCCGCTGCTTGCGATCTCCGTGTTCGGCGGCGCGGCGACCACGAACGTGGCTTTAGCCTTCGGCTTGCACGGGCCGAACGTCGCGAACGCAAATTCGTGTGCTGCAGGCACCGTCGCAATCGGGGAAGCGTTCCGCGCCATCGCTCGCGGCGACGTGCGCGCGGCGCTCGCAGGCGGAGCCGAAGCGCCGCTGTCGCCGCTCGTTTTCGGCGCGTTCGCGGTCATTAAAGCGATGTCGACGCGTAACGACGATCCCGTGCACGCGAGCCGCCCGTTCGACCGCGACCGCGACGGTTTTGTGATGTCCGAAGGCGCGGGCGTGTTATTTTTGGAGCGTTACGAAGACGCCGTCGCGCGCGGCGCTCGTCTCTACGGCGAGATCGTAGGATACGGTTTGACGGCGGACGCGTACCACATGACCGCGCCGCAACCCGAAGGCCGCGGGTCGGCACGCGCCATGCAGCAGGCCATGCGCGAGGCGCGCGTCGGCGCGAACGAGCTCGAATTGATCGACGCGCACGGCTCGTCGAGCCCGCTCAACGACGTTACCGAAACGGCCGCCATCAAGCGCGCGTTCGGGGAAGCTGCATATCGCATTCCGGTGACCGGTACGAAGGGCCAGCACGGTCACGCGCTCGGTGCGACGGGCGCCTGGGAAGCCGCGTTATCGCTACTCGCGATCGCGCACAAGCGAGTTCCACGCACGGTCAATCTCGATCACGTCGACCCGTTGTGCGATCTCGATTACGTCCGCGAAGATCGGGCGCTCGCGCCGCGCGTCGTGTTGTCGAATTCGACGGGCTTCGGCGGCATCAATGCGGCGCTCGTCGTGCGCGCGGTCGAATGACTGGCCGCGTCGCAGTTCGCTCGATCGACGTTACCAAAACGTATGCGGACTCGGGAAGCGAGCCGGTCCACGCGCTGGAACGCGTATCGCTCGATGTTGCCGCGGGCGAAATGGTCGCGCTCGTCGGTCCGAGCGGTTGCGGGAAGAGCACGTTGCTCAATCTCGTCGGCTGCGTCGATCTGCCGACGTCGGGAACGATCGAAGTCGACGGCCGTTCGACCTCGGCGCTCGGCGACGATGCGCTTACGGCGCTGCGGCGCGAGCGCATCGGCACGGTGTTTCAATTTTTCAATTTGTTGCCGGCGATGACGATCGCCGAGAACGTCGGCTTGCCGCTCGTCCTTCAACGCCGTAAGCGCGACGAAACCGCGCGGCTCGTTGCGGCTGCGCTCGCGTCGGTCGGCATCGGCGATAAAGCGGGTGCCTACCCCGCGCAAGTCTCCGGCGGCCAGATGCAGCGCGCCGCAGTCGCGCGCGCAACGATTCACGCGCCCGCCATCGTGCTCGCCGACGAGCCGACGGGCAACCTCGATTCGCACAGCGGCGCGGGCGTGCTGCGGCTGCTGCGCGGCTTCGCGTCTCGCGGGCAGGCCATCTTGATGGCGACGCATTCGGTGGAAGCCGCCGCCGTGTGTGACCGCGTCGTCCGCATGCAGGACGGCCGCATCGTCGAGGGATGAAGCCACTCTTTTCCGCTCTCGTTCTCGGACATTTGCGCGGCAACGCGCTGCGTTCGCTCGTGACCCTCGTCGCGGTGTCGCTCGGCGTCGCCATCGCCCTCGCGATCGATCTTGCGAATGCGACGGCCGTCGCTTCGTTTGCATCGAGCGTTAACGTCATCTCGAGTCACGTCAACTTGCAAGTGCTCGGCGTCGGGCGCGGGTTCGACGAACGCACGCTGCTGCGCGTACGTCGCGTGCCGGGCGTCAAATTTGCGGGGCCTGCAATTGAAGATTCGCTCGTCATCGGTGCGCGCAGCGGCGAGCGAGGTTCCGGCGAAATACTGCGCGTGCTCGGTGTCGACGTGCTGGACGCCCTACCGCACGACGAGACTTCGACGATGCCGGCTCCGGGAGAATTCGCCGCGGTCGCGAGCGACGTCGACCCGTACGTGCTGATCGCGCGGCGAGGTGCGATCGTGTCGCGCCGCATCGCCGACCGCGAACGTCTTGCGGCGGGCGGAACGTTCGAGGCGCTCGCGGGCGACCGCAGCGTTCGCTTCCGCGTGGCCGCGATTTTGCCGGGCTCGCTCGCGGGGCTCGATTCGAGCGTCGTCTTCGTCGACATCGCGACGGCCCAGGAAGTGTTCGGTAAAATCGGCCTGCTCGATCGCATCGACATGGTCGTCGACGATTCGCGGATTGCGGCGGTGCAGCGCGCCGTCGCCGCGGAATTGCCGCATGGCGCGCGCGTCGTTCGCCCGGCCGTGCGTTCGAACGAAATCAAACGCATGTTGCGCAGTTTTCAATTGAATCTCGCGGCGCTTTCGTATATCGCCCTGCTCGTCGGCGGCTACTTGATCTATAATACCGTCGCGATCTCCGTCGTGCAGAGGCGGCCCGAAATCGGAACGCTGCGCGCGCTCGGGTCGACGAAACGGCAGATTTTCGGAATCTTCGTTGCAGAAGGGGCGTTATTCGGCGTCGCCGGTTCGCTGCTCGGGCTCGCGCTCGGCTGCGTCCTCGCGCAGTTGTCGGTAGGCGCCGTGACGCGCACCGTCGATACGCTCTACGTCGCCACGCATGCGGACCACGTCGTCTACGATCCGCTGGTGTTGCTCAAGGCGTTCGTGGTCGGCGTCGTTCTCGCGACGTTGTCGGCCGTGTTTCCGGCTGTCGAGGCCGCATCGACGGCGCCCGCGATCACGATGCGCGCGCAAGGATTCGAACGTCGCCGTTTCCGCCCGGGCCTGGGTCTGGGGCTCGCCGGCGCCGCGCTGCTCGCACTCGCGTACGCGTTGACGTGGGCGCCCGCATGGGACGGCATTCCACTGGCAGGCTATGCCGCGGGTCTGCTCGTCATCTTTGGCGGTTCGTTGCTCGTGCCGCTTGCGATCGCCGCCGTCGCGAAAGCCGCGCGCGCGCTCGGTGCCCACGTATCGCCTGCGGGAGCTCTCGGCGCGGCGAACTTGGGCGCGTCGCTGCGGCGCAACAGCGTCGCCGTCGCTTCCTTGATGGTGGCGATCGCGATGATGGTGAGCGTCGCGATCCTGATTGGAAGCTTTCGCACGACGGTCGTGGCCTGGGCCGACGAGACGCTCAAAGCCGACCTGTTCGCGAGCCCACTCGGATCGCAGGACGCTTCGTTCGACGCGCGCTTCTCGCCGAACGTCGCGGCGCGCATTCGGCGCGTTCCCGGCGTCGCGGCGGTCGATACGTTTCGAGCGATTTCGATTCCGTTTCGCGGCTCGCTTACGACGCTCGGCGCCGCCGATTTCACGACGATCGTAAAACGCAACAAGCTCCGTTTTCTCGGCGCCGTCGACGGCGACATTGTCGCGCGCACGCTGCCGGGTTCGTCGTTCGTCGTGATCAGCGAACCGTTCGCCACACGATTCGGCGCGAAACCGGGCGACACGCTCGATATCGATACGCCGGGCGGCCTCGCGCATTTCAAAGTGTTTGCCGTGTATAACGACTATTCGAGCGACGGGGGCGTCGTCATCGCCGATACGCGCACGTTCGCGCGCCTGTTCCACGACCGCAGCGTCAACTCGCTCGCCATCTACGCGGTTCCGGGAGCCGACCTTGCTGCCGTGCGCACGCGTGTGATCAGGAGTGTGCTGCCGCTGCGCATCGATCTTCAGACGACGCGCGAACTACGCAAGCTCGTCATCGAGATATTCAATAGGACCTTCGCGATAACGTATGCCCTCTATATCATCTCGATCGCGATCGCGGTGCTGGGCGTCGTGAGCACGCTGTTCGCGCTCGTGCTCGAGCGCAAACGGGAAATCGGATTGCTGCGGTACCTTGGCTTGACTGCCGGCGGAGTGCGCCGGATGGTGTTTTACGAAGCTGCGTATATCGGCGGTCTCGGCGGGATCAGCGGAGTCGTCGTCGGCGTGCTCCTCGCGCTGTTGCTGATCTACGTGATCAACCGTCAGGCGTTCGGCTGGCTGATCGAACTGCGCATGCCGTGGGCGTTTCTCGGAGAGGCGATCGTGCTCGTGATCGTAGCCGCGCTCGTGGCCGCAATCTACCCCGCGCGGGTCGCCTCCCGTATGAAAACCGCCGAAGCGGTCCGCACCGAATGAAGCGCGCGCGACGCGCGTTCGCGCTAGCGGCCGCAGTGTTCGTTTGCACCGCGCAGTCGGGAACCGACGGCTCAATGCGAGATCCGCAGCCGTCCAAGACTCAGGCATCGTCGCACTCGGCCGGCTCGCTACGGACGGCGCCCTTGCATGGGCCGGCGGATTCGCGCGCTCCCCGCGGCTTCGAGATCGCGCGCGCGCCGTTCACGTTTTCCTGGCCGCGCGATCACGCCGCGCATCCCGAGTATCGGACCGAGTGGTGGTATTACACGGGACATGTGAAAACGCGCGAGGGCCGGCGCTTCGGCTACGAGCTGACGTTTTTTCGCATCGGTCTGCGACCGGGTGATCCGGCGCCCGAGCCGGCGCAGAGTCGATGGCGCGGCACCGAACTCTTCCCGGCGCACTTCGCGGTAACCGACGAACGCGGCCGGACGTTCTTTCACACCGAGCGGTTCGCGCGCGAGGCGCTCGGCATGGGTTCCGCTTCGGCGAGCGCGCTCGACGTTCGCGTCGGCGATTGGTTCTTGCGCGGCGCGCCCGCCGGCCGGCCCGAGCGCGAACGCATGGTCATGCACGCGGCGGACGAGACGCCTAGCGGCCGCACGGCAATCGACTTCGTGCAATTGCCCGAGAAGCCGCCGGCGGTTCACGGACGCGGCGGTGTCTCGCTCAAGGCGCCCTGCGCCTCGTGTGCGTCGCACTATTATTCTTTTTCGCGCTTGAGCACGAAAGGCACGCTCACGATCGGCGGCAAGCGCCTCGCGGTCGATGGTCTGTCGTGGATGGATCACGAGTTCGGTTCGGACGAACTGCAGCGCGAACAAGCGGGCTGGGATTGGTTTTCCGTGCAGCTCGACGACGGCCGCGACGTCATGTTGTACCTTCTGCGCAATCGCGACGGCAGCGTGACGCCGCAGTCGAGCGGCAGCGTGATCGAGCGCGATGGATCCGTCCGCTATCTACCGCGCGGCTCGTTCGTCGTCGACCCGACCGGAAGCTGGAAGAGCCCGCACACGGGCGCAAACTACCCAAGCGGCTGGCGCATCCGCGTTGCATCGGCTGGTCTCGACCTCACGCTGCGACCGATCGTGCTCGACCAAGAGTTAGCGGGCAGCGCGGGCGGCGGTATCGCGTATTGGGAGGGCGCCGTCGACGTGCTCGGCTCCGGCGACCGTCCGCTGGGCGCCGGCTATGCCGAGTTGACCGGCTACGCCGGATCGGTTTCCATCTAAAGTAGCCCGCAGTCGTGCGCCCGGGCGACATCGACCGTGAGGGAAGCGCTGGCAAGAACCTGCGCCATATATGACTGGTCAACCATGACCGAAGAAGCGCTAGACAAGCTGCGCCGTACCCGATAGACTAGGCTGACTAGTCAGGAGTAAGGCATGCAGAATGCTTGGCAAGTCCAAGAGGCGAAATCGAAGTTCAGTGCGGTTCTCGCGGAGGCCGAGCGCAGCGGACCGCAATCTATAACCCGGCGAGGTCAGCTCGTCGCCGTCATCGTGTCGGCTCGCGAATACGAACGGCTCTCTCGGCCGAAGACGTCGCTCGTTTCTTTTTTGGCTTCCCTTCCACTCGGGGATTTAGACCTGGAACGCGACCGGAACGACTTCCCGCGCGATGTCGACTTGTGAGAGGCTTTCTCCTCGACACGAACGTCATTTCCGAACCGGGTAAAGCTGCGCCGGATTCGGCCGTTATGCGGTGGCTCAACTCTGCGGATGAGCGAGATCTTTTTCTGAGCGTACTGACGTTCGGCGAAATCAGCCGCGGCGTCGCGCTGCTGCCCGTTTCGAAGAAGCGAACTCGTCACGAGCGCTTTCTCACGCAACTCGATAAGCGCTTCGATGGACGCATACTCGCCCTCGACCGCGCAGTCGCCGAGCGGTGGGGAATGCTGTCGGCGCGTTGTGTCGCGAGCGGATCGCCCATGCCTACGGTCGACGCGATGCTCGCCGCTACGGCGCTCGCCTACGACCTGACGATGGTGACTCGTAACGTTAGCGATTTTCGGCACGCGGGAATTCCGTTGATCGATCCTTTCGCAGCGGTAAGTCCTAGTTCTGCGACTGCCCGGCGAGAGGCATGCCGGATGCCCGAAGCGGAACACGGACCGCGATGTATTCGCTGAGCGGTATCGCGGCGCCGGACGAAGCGCGTTTTGCGTCTCGTTACGCCGAAATTGCCGGCGGCCTCGAACGGACGGATAGCGCCGTCGGCTGGCGGGCGGGGTTCGACGAGTGGGACGGGTTGCGGCGCGATTGGCAGTCGTGGGCCAACCTTACCCGGCTTCGCTATTCGCAGGACACTCGGCGCGACGAGTATCGAGAAGCGCAATGCGAACTCGATCGTCGGACGCCCGCCGTCAGCGCTCTCGACACCGCGATGAAACGCCGTTTCCTCGCAAGCCCCAAGCGCGCGGCGCTCGAACGCGAGCTCGGCCCTCACGCCTTCGCGTTGTGGGAGGCGGACGTCACGACGTTCGAGCCTGCAATCGCAGCCGATCTTATCCGCGAGTCCGCACTCGCGCGCGAATACACCGAACTCCTGGCCTGCGCGACGGTAACGTTTGACGGCGAGGAACGGTCGCTAGGCTCGCTCGGACCGTATCTGCAAGACGCGCGCCGCCAAACGCGGCATCGCGCGGAGAGCGCGCGCTGGAGCGCTTTCGCCGCACGCGCCGAGCAGCTCGATGCGATCTTCGACGAACTCGTCCGGCTGCGCGACGGCATGGCGCGGAGGCTCGGGTATGCATCGTATACCGCGCTCGGCTACCGGCGCATGCGGCGCGTCGATTACGATGCGAACGATGTCGCGACGTATCGTGATGAGGTCGCGCGCGTCGTCGTTCCATTCGCAACGGACCTCGTGCGGCGACTCGGAAGCGAAGCCGGCTACGAGCGCACGTACTTCTGGGACGAGTCGGCGCTCGGCGTCGCGAAGCAAGTCGTGCCGCTCGGCGACTGTGCGTGGATATTACAGCGCACCGCAGAGGCGCTCGCTGCGATCGACCCGGAACTCGGCGCTTTCATACAGGTGATGCTCGAAGGTGAGCTTCTCGACGTCGACAACCGTCCGGGCAAAGCGCTGGGTGCGTACTGCACGACGTTTCCCACGCGGCGCGTACCGTTCGTGTTCGCGAACTTCAACGGCAGCCGTAGCGACGTGCGAACGATCATGCACGAACTCGGACACGCGTTTCAAAGTTGGAAGAGCCGCGATAAAGCGGCGATCGACTACGTCACGCCGACGTTCGAATCGGCGGAGATTCACTCGATGTCGCTCGAGTATCTCTCGTGGCCGCACATGGAGCGTTTCTTCGCGGGCGACGCTCCGGCATACCGGCGCGAACATCTCCTGGATGCGATGCTGTTCTTGCCGTACGGCGTCGCCGTCGACCACTTCCAACATTTGGTGTACGCGCATCCCGGCGCGACCTCAGCCGAACGCAACGCGATGTGGCAGGAGGTGGAGCGCCGGTATTTGCCCTGGCGCGACTACGGCGATCTCGCGCACCCGAAGATGGGCGGTCTTTGGCAGGAGAAGCGCCATATCTACGTCGCTCCGTTTTATTACATCGACTACACGCTCGCGCTTTGCTGCGCGCTGCAGTTGTGGGTCGCATCCGAAAGCGATCGGGCGCAAACCCTCGCGCGCTACGTCGCGCTCTGCGCGCGAGGCGGCGAGGCGCCGTTTCGCGCGCTCGTGGAATCTGCAGGCTTACGCTCGCCGTTCGAGCCGGGCACGCTTGCGGACGTCGTTACTGCCGCAAGCGTAAGGTTCTAACCGCGAGCGATCCGTCGCGGGCCTGCGACGCGATGCGGACGTCGACGACGCCGGAATTCGGCAGCGCCATGCGCAGCCGCGCAGCGAAATAGCCGCGTTTGTCTGCGGTGACGTCGACCGTAGTCGAACTTTCCGCAGCCTCGCTGAATGTCGTCAGCGTCGCGCTCGTCGAAGCCACGATATGCACGTGCGCGCGGGGCTTCGTGAAGGCGCTTAGCGGGAACGCGCTACCGACGAACGTTCCATTTGGGGGCTCGAGTCCGTTGATGTAATTGATCTCCGTCGCGTCGCCCGACGTGAAGCTCCAGCGTTCGCTGAACGGCTCGCGGTCCGGCGTCTTCCCCGTTAGCGCGACGCCGTGCGGGCCCGGCGCGAGATCGGCGGGCGTATCGTAGACGAAACTTCGATCCGAGACGTACGCTTGCGACGTGATGTCGCGCCCGTCGAGCGTAATGACGATGCTATTAGGGTCGACGGCCTCGGGAAACGTACCGGATATTTCCGGACGTTTGCGGGCGATCGTCGCGCCGTTCGCCGGTTCTAGACGAATCGGCCGCAGCGAGATCGGCGCCGGCGTCGGCGGGATCGGCGCGGGCGTGCTCACGGCACGCACGATGGTCACGGTGCCCGAGTCATCGTTGAAAGCGACCGTCGCACCGAGAGCCACGGAAACGAATCGAAGCGGAATCATCACGCGCCCGCCCACGAGAATTGCGGGGCTTTCGAGGACGTGCTCCTCGCCATCGATGTTCGCGATCGTATCGCCGACGCGCAGTTCGATCGTATGCTCGCCCGACGTCGCGCGCGCCGTGCCCGCGTCGAAGGCGACTCGGGCACCCAGCCGTTCGAAAATGGGACGCATTGGAACGAAGACGAGACCTGCGCGTTCGAGTGGAGGCGGTTCGAACGTGACGGTCGCGCCATCGAGAACCATGCGTACGTCTCGGTGCGGCGCAGGGCCGGCCGCAACTAGCGGCAGCGTACAAAGGAGCACGGCTAGCGAGGCGAAGCCCCTGCCCGCGAACCGGCGTTCAGGCAGCCAGGTCGTCCAGCACCAGGACGGCAAGTTTTTCTGCGAGCTCTTCATGGTAGCGCAGCGAAAGAACGCAGTCGCTGCAGCGAACGGCGAGCACGTACGGGGCTTCGGCGGGTTCGCAGTGAGCGCTGTGGCAATCGGGACAGACGAACGTTTGCATCGGGCACCTCCGAAGAGATTACACCATCTTCGGGTGCCACCATCTTGGCACAGTCGATCGTTTGGCATCCGGCCGGCCGGGCAACAAGCGAAGCGCGGGTGCTGCCGACGCAAGCGCCTAACGTTCGAGAGCGCCGTTCGAAGGAGACACGATCATGTCAAGCAACGAAAATACCGGGTCGATTCCAAAACTGCCCGACGCATCGCAAGTGGAGTCGAATGCCGGCAGCGGTCCGGATCAGCACCCGGCCGAACAGCCCGTGACGAAAGCGGGCGGCATCCTCGGTCCGCTCGAGAAAATTATCGAAAAGACGGAAGAGACCAAGGACAAGGCGTAGCGTCCTAGAGCAGCGCGGTCAGATTTTTCGCAAATTCAGCGGTCGTTTTGCGGGCTACGCTTTCGATAAGCCGCCCGCCGACGGTCGCGATCATGCCGCTGATCTGTGCGTCCGAGTGCAGCGTCGCGTGCGTCTTCGCGCCCGCATCCTCGGCATGCATCGTTATCTGAGCCTTCACGCCGCCACGGCCTTTGAGTTCGTCGCCGGAAACGTCGAGGATCGCCGTGTGCGTCGCGTCGTCCATGCTCGCGATCTTAATCGTCGCTTTGTATCCGACGTTGACCGGGCCGACTTTCATCGACACTTTCGCCCGGTACGTCGTGTCGTCGACGACCTCGGTAATCTCGGCATTCGGAATACACGTCGCGACGCGCGGAACGTCTTTTAAGACCGGCCACACTCGCTCGAGCGGGGCATCGATGTCGAAAGCGTCGTCGATAATCATGCGCGTTCTTTCGATGCGCGCGGCGGCGGTCCATGTACGGGCAACGCCGAATCGCGCAACGCCCCGCCCGCGCGACCCGACCGCGACGCGACGATTTCCGCCGCGATCGATATCGCGGTTTCTTCCGGCGTTCGCGCTCCGATGTCCAGACCGACGGGCGCATGCAGATGCGCGAGTTCCGCTTCCGTGACGCCGCTTTCGCGCAAGGCCGCGATGCGATTCGCGTGCGTACGGCGGCTGCCCATCACGCCGATATACGCGGCACGCGTGCGCAGCGCCACCGTCAGCAGCGGGACGTCGAATTTGAGGTCGTGCGTCAACACGATGAGGACCGTGCTCGTCGAAATCCGCGCGTCGGCAAGAAACTCGTCCGGCCAGGCGACGACGATCTCGTCCGCATCCGGAATCCGCTTTTTCGTCGCAAACACCGGCCGCGCGTCGACGACGGTAACCCGATAGCCGAGATACTTGCCGATCGTCGCCATCGCGCGCGAGAAATCGATCGCGCCGAAGACGTACATGTCGGGCTTGGGCGCAAACGACTGGATGAAAATGCGTGCTTCCGTTCCGGTAGGCTCGCCGTCGGCGCCGAAATCGCGCAGCGTCGTCTGAGCCGCCGCGAGCAACGCGCGAGCCTCCGCTTCGACCGCGAGATTGAGGCCCGGCGTGCCGAGGTCGCCCGCGCAGCCGTCGCCATCGACGAGCAGCTTTGCCCCGGCTCGCGCGCCATCCAAACGCGTCGCGAGTGCGATCGGGGTCGCAGTGTGAATCGCTCCGGCGAGCCGCGCGAACAGCGTCACCGCCTCACCAGTCGAGTCGTTCGATGAAGACGTGCAGCGTGCCGCCGCACGTCAAGCCGTGCTCGACTGCTTCGTCGTCGCTAATACCGTACGTAACGAGGCGCGGTACGCCCGTAGCGATCGCTTGCTGCGCTTCTTCGTAGACGGCCGATTCGACGCAGCCGCCGCTAATCGAGCCCGCGACTTCGCCATGCTCGCCGACGGCGAGCGCCGCGCCCGGATCGCGCGGCGCGGAATGCTCCACATCGACGAGCGTTGCGAGTGCGACGCGCCGGCCCGCGGCGCGCCACGTTTCGACCGTATCGAGAATATCGATCATACTGCGGTTGTTTTCTCGATCGCCTCGGCGATCGCATCGAGCGAGCGGAGATTGTGACCGGCGACGAAGGCGTCGACGTACGGTAATGCCGCCGCCATGCCGCCTGCGAGCGGTTCGAAGGCCGCATGTTTCTTTTGCGGGTTCACCCACACGATCTTGTGCGAAAGGCGTCGCAGACGTGCCATTTCACGTCCGACGAGTGCGGGTTCTTCGCGTTCCCAGCCGTCCGATAGAATGACGACGGTCGCGCCGCGCGCCGCGCCGCGCTGAGCGAAGCGCTCGTTGAACGCATGGAGCGCCGCGCCGATGCGCGTTCCACCCCCGTAGTCGCGCAGTGCCGCCGCAAACGCTTTCATCACCGAACGTTCCTCCGAGCGCCGCGCGATGTCGGTGAGTTCCGTCAGTTCGGTCGCGAATGCGAACGCCCGGACGCGCGGCCGCGCGAGCGACGCGATGCGCGCGTATTGCAACAGCGCGCGCGCGTACGGCAGCATCGAGCCCGATACGTCGCACAGGAAAACCAGCGGGCGCGGACGCTCGCGCCGCGCGCTCGTCCGGCGCCGAATCAGTTCGCCCGCGGTCCGCGCCGAAGCGCGCA
>JALYUE010000178.1 GCA_030853925.1 Vulcanimicrobiota bacterium
GCGGCAAGAATACGAGCTGACCGGTCGCGTTGCTCGCCGTCAAGATTCCCATGACGGTTCCGCGGTTCGTTTCGAACCAGCGATTGACGATGGTGGCGCCGGCGACGAGGCCGATACTGCCCGTTCCAAGCCCGACCATAATGCCCCAGAGCAAGAAGAACTGCCAAACCTGCGACATCCGCGCCGAAAGCGCCGCCGCGACCGCGAGCAGCGCGAGAGCGGACGCGATCGTGCGGCGCAATCCGAAGCGCTCGAAGATCCCCGCTGCGAACGGACCCATTAAACCGAAGAGTGCGAGATTGATCGCGATCGCGCCGGAGATGGTCGCGGCGCTCCAGTGGAATTCGCGTTCGAGCGGGACGATCAGCATCGTCGGCGACGAGCGCACGCCGGCCGCCGCGATCAGCAGCACGAAAGCGGCAGCGGCTACGACGTATGCGTAGTGAAATGCCGGACGGCGCGAGGTCATCCCGCTGCGTTCGGCAATGCGAGATGCCGAAAGATTGCGCGGCGTCTTGAGCCCTTTGGCCTAGCCGACCTAGCCAAACGAACCCGGGCGCGTGGCCCAAGCGCCTCACGACCGTTTTCGTCGCGCGTGCGAAGATACGAACGAGTAGTGAGTGAGCGAACCGCCTCGAGATCCGTCTCGGGGCGGTTCTTAGTTTGCGGCCCTACCGTTCGCCCCGTAGCGGCGGAGCGCGCCGACGAGCCGCTCGGCATCCTCGAGCGTCGAATACAGGCCGACTCCCGCTCGTAGCAGGCCGCCGCACGCGGTCGCTGCAGGAGCGACTTTGGCCACGGCGGTTTGCGCGTAGAAGTTTCCATGCGATACGAAAACGCCGTCGGCGTTACTGAGTTTCGCGGCAATCTCTCCCGCGTCGCGGTCGCCGAACGTGATTGCGAGCGTCGGATGGCGCGCGGCATCCGCGGACGGCTCGTACAGTGCGACGCCCGGTATCGTACGCAGCCCCGCGCGCAGAGCGTCGAAAACGATCTGCTCCTCGGCGTGCGCACCGTTCATCGTTGCGACGATGCGCTCGCGTGGCGCAGCGGTATTTTCCGAGCCGCTCAAGCCGGCGAGAAAATCGATCGCGGCGCCCGCTCCGACGATGCCTTCGTGATTCAACGTTCCGGTCTCCGCCCGCTTCGAGCCGGTGCGCTCTTGCGGCCGTAGCCGAGGAAATTCCAGCCGTTCGAGCAGTTCGTCCCGGCAGTATGCGATGCCGACGTGCGGTCCGTACACTTTGTAGGCTGAAAATGCGAGCATGTCGGCGTCGAGAGCGCGGACGTCGAGCGCTGCGTGCGCGGCGGCGTGCACGGCGTCGACGAATACGAGCGCACCCACTGCGTGCGCCGCGCGCGTCATTCGGGCGACGGGGTTGATGGTACCGAATGCGTTCGAAGATAAGCCGACGGCGACGAGCCGGGTGCGCGGTCCGAGCAAACGTTCGTAGGCGGCGATATCCATCTCCGGGCGATTCTCGAGCAGCGGCACGTACTTGACGACCGCGCCATAGTCGCGTTCGAGCGCGAGCCACGGATCGATGTTGGCGTGATGGTCGAGCTCGGTGACGACGATCTCGTCGCCCGGTCGCAGGGAACGCCCGATCGCGCGCGCGATGTGAAACGCTAGCGTCGTCATGTTCGCGCCGAACACAATTTCGCCCGGCGACGCGGCGTTGATGAAGGTCGCAACGTTCGCCCGGGCTCGGGTCAAGGCAGCGTCCGTTTCGCGACTGGTTGCGAACGCCCAACCATCGTTTGCGTTGTGCTGCAACAGATACTCGGACATCGCATCCACGACGCTGCGGGGTACCTGCGTTCCCCCGGGACCATCGAAATAGGCGACGGGTCGGCCGGCAACCTCGCGCCGCAGGGCGGGGAAAAGCGGCCGGGCGCGCGCCGCGAGTGTCGCTCTGGTGTGCACCCTTGCGATGGTCTCGCCGCCGCGCCGCATTTCCTGTGTCGCGCCGATGCCGCCGCCGACCCAGCGGCGGATAATGACGCCGCAAGCGAGAAGTCGGCCTGTTCATGCACAATCTCAATCGCGCCGACGATCTTCGGATCGTCGAGCTGCGCGAACTCTCCGCGCCGGCCGAACTCGTGGCGCAACATCCGATCACGGCCGCCGCGCTCGATCTCGTGTGCGATACCCGGGCAGCCATCGGCCGCATTCTCGCCGGTACGGATGACCGGTTGCTGGTTATCGTCGGACCGTGCTCGATTCACGATCCGGCGGCCGCTCTCGACTATGCCGAGCGGCTGTACGCGGTGCGCGAACGCCTCGCGGATCGGCTCGAAATCGTCATGCGCGTGTACTTCGAAAAACCACGCACGACGGTCGGCTGGAAGGGGCTCATCAACGATCCGTACATGGACGACAGCTTCGAAATAAACGACGGTCTCCGTATCGCCCGGCAGTTACTCAACGACATCAATCGCCTCGGCGTACCGACCGGAACCGAGTTTCTCGATACGATCACGCCCCAGTACATCGCCGACCTCATCGCCTGGGGAGCGATCGGAGCGCGCACGACCGAGTCGCAAATCCATCGCCAACTCGCTTCGGGTCTGTCGTGTCCCGTCGGCTTCAAGAACGGCACGGACGGCAACGTCGCGATCGCAATCGATGCGGTCAAAGCGGCGCGCAGCCCGCATCATTTTCTGTCCGTCACCAAGAACGGCCGCTCGGCGATCGTCGGCACTGCAGGCAACGGCGATTGCCACGTGATCCTGCGCGGCGGAGCCCAACCGAACTACGATCGGGCCAGCGTCGATCAGACGTGTCGGAAGCTCGAAGCTGCGGGGCTCGCGACCCGCGTGATGATCGACGCGAGCCATGGCAATAGCCGCAAGCAACACGGAAACCAGCGGACGGTGTGCGAGGACGTCGCCGCGCGAATCGGCGAGGGCGACGCGCGCGTTTGCGGCGTGATGATCGAATCGAACATCGTCGCGGGTCGCCAAGATCACGTTTACGGCAAGCCGTTGACCTACGGGCAAAGCGTTACGGACGCGTGTCTCGGGTGGGAAGATTCGGTCGCGTTACTCGAAGGGCTCGCCGCCGGCGTGGCCGCGCGCCGGTACGCGCCCTGCCGTTAGTGAGCGCTGGTTTCCCAAAGCTTGGGACAGAGCAGCGTTTCCGTTTTATCGGTCGCTAAGCCGTCGAGCATGTCGCTCGTTACGTCCATGCGGACGCGATCGGGCCAGCGCGGAGCTTGTAACGGTACCGCTATCGGTACTCGGATATAGTGCGCGAGTCCGGTGGTCGTCTTCAGGCGTAACGCTACCACGAGCGGCGAGTGCGCCTCGAGCGATGGGTCGGAGTACAACCACACATAGTACGAGCCTTGATCATATTCGATGTTGACGTGCGCCGGGAGCGCGGGCGATATCGGCTGATTACACGCGAGCCCTTTTTCGAAAAGGACGAACGTGGGTTTCGCGTAGAGGAACGAAATCGGCGCGGAACCGTCCATGAGCACGCCCGGAACTTGCGGCGGCGCCGGCGTCTGCGGCGCGTGCTCGCCGAGCGTCTCGTTGACGTTGCGATTGTGCTCTTCGAGAATGTCGAGATAGTCGGATGTCGAGCAGCCGTATTTCGGCGTGTCCAGCTGGAGACGATAGGTGCCGCGCGGGATGTCGAATTCGACGACGGTTTGCGGGTCGTCGCCGCGAGCGAACGAGAACGTTTTGTCGAGTTCCGCCGCGCCCGTCGAGTAGGACATGCGTACGCGCATCGCCACGCTCGTCTGCGGCGAAGCCCGCGCGATCGCGCTACAGAGACCGACGTGGAGAAAAACGTGTGCGAGGACGGCCATGTTTGGCGAATTCCCGGCGACTCGCGAGCGCACATGCCGAATTCATATGCCGCGTTCGCTCGACGCGGGCGCCGCGAACGGCCACTCGGCACGGCCTCTCGCGCGCAGCAGGAAGACGATCGTACCGGCCGTTAGGCTTACGACGCCAAACGCGATCGCGATGAATCCGGCCGTCGAAAAAATATATAGCCAGCCGACGAGGGCGAGCAGCGCCGGGAGCGGATAGAGCCACATGCGGTACGGCGCCCGGATCCCGCGGGAGCGGACGACGGCGAGCGCGCAGATCTGCGCCGTGGATTGAATCAACACGATACCCGTCGTTAAGGCGTTGATCACTTGATCGAGCGAAAACAAGCACGCCGGTAACGCGATCGCGCCCATCACGACGAGCGAAACGTCGGGAAAACGGTGCCGTGCGTTGACGTGCGCGAAGGGAGCTAAGAACACGCCGTCGGTGGCCGCCGCAAACGGCACGCGCGAATAGCCGAGCAAGTTACCGTACACCGAAGCGAATGCCGTGGCCAAAATCAACAGCGTTACGAGGCCCGCCGCGGTCGCGCCGAACGCGCGCTCCACCACGGCCGAAGCGACGTGCTGTCCGAGCGGCGGGAGCGAACCGTCGGCAAGCGGGACGAGCGAACGCCACGACAAAGCGCCTAGAACTCCGAGCTGCATTGCGACGTACAAAACCGCGACGAGCACGATGGAGATGACGATCGAGCGTGGCAGATTTCGCGCCGGATCGCGCACCTCTGCGCCGATGCAGCTCGACTGGTTGTAACCGAGATAGTCGTACATCGCGATAATCAGCGCTTGTCCGAAACCGGCGCCGAGGCCGGTGGCGAACGAGTCGCCGGGCGGCCGCGCGAACGCGAGCGCAGGCGAGTAGTGCGCGTACGACGCGACGATGACGCATAACAGCGTAACGACGGCCGCGAGCGCCATCACGACCCCGACACGAGCGATCGTCGCGATGCCTCGGTAGAGCGCCACCACGGTAATGAGCCCGACGCCGATTGCCAGCGTTTTTATGGCCCACGGCGATACCGCAAGCCCGGGAAACAAATAACCGGCGTAGTTTGCAAAGCCGATGTAGCCCGTGGCCTGGTTGAGCGGAGCGACGAAAAGCGTTTGCCAGACGAACAAGAATGCGAGCAGCCGGCCGAAACGTTCGCGTCCGAAAATCTCGAGCAGATACCCGTAGGTGCCTCCGGAGCCGGGATAGAGCGAGCCGAGTTCCGCCCACACGAGCCCGTCGCACAGCGCAAGTCCCGCGCCGACGACCCAACCGACGAGCGATAACGGCCCGTGCAGCGCGCCGAGTACGAGGGGGATCGTGATGAGAGGTCCGATGCCGATCATCGAGATGACGTTGAGGGCGACCGCGCCGCGCAGCCCGACGCCGCGAACGAGTGGCGGCTCGCGGATCCCGCGTTCGAAGCGACTACCGGGCGGCGCGTGCACGGCGCTTTTGTTGAGGTAACGCGGAGCGCTTTCCCGCCGCCCGCCTTCAGCGATCTTCGGCGATATGGTCCGCGCGGCGCAATGCCGGGAAGAAGGCGCTCCATAGCGCGATGATGACGAGCGTGCCGATGCCGCCCGCTACGACGGCAGGCACGACGCCGATGACCGCTGCGAGCGTGCCCGACTCGAATTCGCCAAGTTCGTTCGAAGCGCCGATGAACACGTTTTCGACGGCGTTGACGCGGCCGCGCATGGCATCCGGGGTAGCGAGCTGCACGAGGCCGCTGCGGATCACGACGCTGACCATGTCGGCTGCGCCCGCCAGCGCCAGCAGAGCGAGCGATAACGCGAAATTTCGCGACAGACCGAAAGCGATGATCGCCGCGCCGAAAACCGCGACGGCGCTTAAGAGTACGGGACCGACGCGCCGCCGTAGCGGACGCCGCGCGATCCAGACGGCGACGCACGCGGCGCCGAGCGCGGGTGCGCTGCGCAATGCGCCGAGCCCGGCCGGACCGACGGAGAAGACACCGTCGGCATATGCCGGCAGCAGCGCCGTCGCGCCGCCGAACAAGACGGCGAAGAGGTCGAGCGAGATTGCGCCCGCGACGACCGGACGTGAGAAGATGAAGCGCACGCCCTCAAACGCGTCGCGCCATCGCGGCGGCCGAACGTCCAGCGCGCGTTCGATACGCAGGGCGCCGAGAAAGAATGCCGATGCGATCAGCGCGCAGGCCGCTACGCCGAGTGCGAAAGGCGTCGAGATGCCGACGAGCACGCCGCCGAAAGCCGGACCGCCGATGACCGTCAGCTGGCGCAGCGACGAGTAGGTCGCTTGCGCGCTCACGTAGTCTTCGGGCGCGACGATGCCGGGCAGCAGCGCGCGTTCCGCCGGAACGCCGAACGCGCGCGCGCTGCCGAGGATCGCGAGGATTGCGAGGTACGCCGCGAGCAGCGTGACGTGTGCGACGATCGCCGCAACGAACAAGCCGACGCAGGCGGCTTCCAGCAAAGCCGCTGCGCGCACGATCGCCCGCCGGTCGTGGCGATCGCTAAAGATGCCGGCCGGTAACGCGAACGCGAACGCCGGCAAGAACAGCGCGAGCCCCACGAGCCCGAGGTCGAACGCGCGATGCTGCAGGCTAAAGACGTACCACGCGACGGCAACTGCTTGAATTTGGTACGCGAAGTCGCCGCTGAGTTTGCCGGCGTAAAAGAGCCGGCGGTTCGGCGAGCTGGGCATCGCGCAGCGGCTTCGACGTCGTGACGGCGGAGCCCGCAGCAGTCGCTGCGAGCTCCGCGCGGGGCAAGGTCTCTACACGAGCGTCAGAAGAGATCCCACATGGACGAGACGTCCGCATCGCTCGAATGGCCGAGCGGCGCGAGCTGGAATCCTTCGAGCAGCGTGCGCAGCAACGAGTAATGGTTCATCGGCGTCGCCGAGCGTTTCGCGCCTGCGCCGGCAGCGTAGACGAGCGCGAGCGTGTGTCCGCCGCCGAGCGACGGAAGCGACGAGCAGCAGCCCAGATTCGAGCTGTAGTCGTCTTCGTCCCAGATGACGAAGATGGCGGAGCTCTTGGTGAACGCGGGCGACGTTGCAATCGCGGTGGTGAGCGTCTTGAGGTACGAATCTCCCGCTTGCAGCAGTTCGTCGAAATTCGCGCACGTCGTCGTTCCGTGCATGTCGTGACACTGATTTGGAACGATGTACGTCAGATTGGGTGGATGTGCGAGCGTACTCGCGAGGGAACCGCCGTCGAGGGGCTTGATCTTGGCCAGACGCTCGGGATTTCGGGCGACGTCTTTGAAGTAAACGAACGGGTTGTGCTTCTGAGCGTATAAACGCGGCGCGGCGCCCGGATATTGCGTGCCCAAGTAGCCGGTGGACGGCATCGTCTCCTCGAGCGCAGTCCAACTCAGTTTGTTCGCTTCGAGGCGGTCGACGAGGTTGGGCGCGTCGATTTTGTGACAGAGAGCGTCGGGCACCGTAGCATAGCAGCTCGAGTTATCGTCCTGCACGCCGAAGTAGTTGCCCGCGATGGTGGCGAGATAATTCGGTAAGCTCGGATGCGTTACGCCGAAGTACAACGTCGCCATGCCGTATTGGAGCGCGGCGTTCGTGATGAAGGGCGTGTCCGGACCGAGAATGTTGCCGGAAACCGGGTCGACCTTATCGCGCCCGACGAGGTTATCGAAGCTTTGGTTTTCCATCATGATGACGTAGACGTGATCGAACGAGCGCGGCGTGGCCGAAACCGGTGTGGCAGAGCCGAGACAAAACGCCGCCGCGGCGCAAGCCGCCGCGGACGCTGCTAAACGTCGAAGCATAAGGGGCCCTCTTTTGGAGCGAAGTGATACGTCTATGCTTACGGGACGAAGTTTAAGCTCGCATAAAGAACGGACGAGCTTCCTTAAGTTAAAGTAAATCTCGCGACCGCGCACTCGCGAGAGGAAGGTCCGCCCGGTGCCCAAAGAGTGGGCCATGATAGCGCCCGCATTGGAATCCGACAGCGACCCGCAGGAGACCCGAGAGTGGCTCGAAGCGCTCGACGGGGTGCTCGTGCACGAAGGTCCCGGCCGCGCGCAGCAGTTGGTGGAACGGATCGTCGAACGCGCGCAAACCGGCGGAGCGCACGTCGAACTCGGCGTCCAGACGCCCTACGTCAACACGATTCCGGTCGCGCAGCAGCCGAAGATGCCGGGGATCGAAGAACTCGAGACGCGGCTGCGGCACTACATTCGATGGAACGCGCTCGCCATGGTCGTGCGCGCCAACGAAACGAGTTCCGAACTCGGGGGCCACGTCGCGAGCTTCGCGTCGTCGGCGACGCTCTACGACGTCGGCTTCAATTATTTCTTCCGAGCGCCGGCGGCCGACTTCGGCGGCGACCTCGTGTTCTTTCAAGGCCACTCGGCGCCGGGCGTCTACGCGCGCGCCTACCTCGAAGGCCGCATCAGCGAAGAGCAGCTCGCGAATTACCGCCAAGAAGTCGACGGCAAAGGGTTGCCGTCGTATCCGCACTCGTGGCTCATGCCGGACTTTTGGCAATTCGCGACCGTGTCGATGGGTCTGGGGCCCATTCAAGCGATCTATCAAGCTAAATTCCTAAAGTATTTGCACAACCGCGGTATCGCGGATACGGCAGGACGCAAAGTGTGGTGCTTTCTCGGCGACGGTGAAGTCGACGAGCCTGAATCTCTCGGCGCGATCTCCGTTGCGGCGCGCGAACAACTCGACAATCTCATCTTCGTCGTAAATTGCAACTTGCAGCGCCTCGACGGCCCGGTGCGCGGCAACGGCAAGATCATCCAAGAACTCGAGCGCGAGTTTCGCGGCTCCGGCTGGAACGTCATCAAGGCCATCTGGGGTAGCAGTTGGGATCCGTTGCTCGAACGCGATCACAGCGGGCGCCTCGTCCAGTTGATGAACGAGTGCGTCGACGGCGACTATCAGACGTTCAAAGCCAACAACGGCGCCTACGTGCGCGAACAGTTTTTCGGACGCTATCCAGAAACGGCCGCGCTCGTCGCCGATTGGACCGACGAACAGATCTGGGCACTGCAGCGCGGCGGCCACGATCCGCGCAAAGTCTACGCGGCGTATTCGGCTGCGGTCGCGCACAAGGGTCAGCCGACCGTCGTCTTGGCGAAGACGATCAAAGGCTATGGGATGGGCTCTTCGGGTGAAGCGCAGAACATCGCGCACCAGCAGAAGCATCTCGACCTCAAAGCGATGCGCCAATTCCGCGACCGTTTTGCGATCCCGGTCGCCGATACGGAACTTGCGAAAGTCCCGTTCTACCGGCCGCCCGACGACAGCGCCGAAGGTCAGTATTTGCGCGAGCGTCAGCGTGCGATGGGTAAGGTTCCGCAGCGCCGGCGCACGTCGACTTCGCTCACGGTACCGGAACTTTCGGCATTCGATGCGCTGCTCAAGAGTACGGGCGATCGCGAAATCTCGACGACGATGGCGTTCACGCGCTTCCTGTCGGTCATCATTAAAGACAAGAATCTCGGCAAACGCGTCGTGCCGATCGTCGCGGACGAATCGCGCACGTTCGGCATGGAAGGCATGTTCCGCCAAGTCGGCATCTATTCGCCCGTCGGCCAGCTCTACAAGCCGCACGATGCCGCGCAGCTGATGTACTATCGCGAAGACGTCAAAGGTCAGATTCTTCAAGAAGGCATTAACGAAGCGGGCGCTATGTGTTCGTGGATCGCCGCGGCGACCAGTTACTCGACGAGCGACGAACCGATGATTCCGCTCTACGTGTTCTACTCGATGTTCGGCTTTCAGCGTATCGGAGATCTCGCCTGGGCCGCGGGCGACATGCGCAGTCGCGGATTTCTCATGGGCGGGACCTCCGGCCGCACGACGCTCAACGGCGAAGGTCTGCAGCACGAGGACGGACACAGCCAACTTTTCGCGGCGTTCGTTCCGAACTGCGTTTCGTACGACCCGACGTACGGCTACGAACTCGCCGTCATCATGCGCGACGGCATGAGGCGCATGTATACGGAGCAGCAGGACGTCTATTACTATATTACGATCATGAACGAAAACTACGTGCATCCGGCCATGCCGGAAGGCGCGGAAGAAGGCATCTTGCGCGGCGCTTATCTGGTGCGGG
>JALYUE010000183.1 GCA_030853925.1 Vulcanimicrobiota bacterium
GGCACCCGGGGCTAGGTGCCCGCCGAAACGAGCTCCGTCCTCACGTCTTGATTGTAGAACGACGCGCCCTGGCGCCCGGCTCCGGCTTCTCGCGCGAACGTGATCAAATGGTGACTGACCATGCCGATGTGGAACAGCGCTTCGACGTCGCCCTTCGCGAGTAGCGTGCGCGCCGTCTTCCAGAACACTCGGCGGTAGTCGCTCGCAATGCCGACGCGCACGAGCAGATTGACGAAGATCCGCAGCGCCAGGCGAATGTTACGCACGTTGACGCGCTGTTTGGAGTTCGGGGGCGTGATGCGGTTCGGAAAGACGTGCTCGACGTGGTACGAGAAGCGCCGATACAGCGCGTCCGGCGTATAGGCGGCGGTGAACGTCCGTCGCCACATCGCGATCATTTGCTCGTACGGTAGCTTAAATTCGACGTTCGATTCGCGCCCGGGCACGTCGACGAGCCGCCCTTCCGCTTCGAGCCGGCGATACAGCGGCGTGCGCGGCAGCGCCTGGAGTAGATTGATGGTCAGCAGCGGGATGTTGGAGAGTTCGACAAAGTCCAGAATCTTATCGGCGGTATCGGCGGTATCGGTATCGAGGCCCATGATGATGCCCGAGACGACTTCGAGCCCAAAGCTGTGGATGATGTCGATCGCTTCCATGATCGGCAAGTGATTGTTCTGATCTTTGTGCATCGCTTTCAACGCCGCGGGATCGGGCGTCTCGATGCCGCAGAAAATCGTACAGAAATAAGCTTCGCGCATCATCGCGAGTAAATCCGGAGACTTCGCGATGTTGAGCGTCGCTTCGCAAGCGAGCTGAACGGCGTATCCGTTCTTCTTCTGCCAAGCGATCAGGTGCGGCAGCAGCTCTTTAGCGGCCTTGCGATTGCCCACGAAATTGTCGTCGACGAAATAGATCGCGCGCTGACCGCCGTGCGCGAGAATTGCGTCGAGTTCGGCGACGATTTGTTCCGGCGTTTTGAGCCGCGGATTGCTCCCGTACAACTCCGGGATGTCGCAAAATTCGCACCGGTACGGACAGCCGCTGGAGAACTGAACGCTTCCTAAAAAGTACTGTCCGACATCGACTTTCTGGTACGCTGGAATGGGAAAGTCCGCGAGCGGCAGACGGTCTTGCGTCGCGAGACGCACCTGAACGGGCGGCCGAGCCACACTTTCACTCAAAAGGTGAACCAGTTCGTCCGTCGCGTCGCCGAGTTCTCCGACGTGCAGGTAATCGAAATCGGGATAGTATTCCGGGCAGCCGGAAACCGAGGGTCCGCCGAGGACGGTGACTTTCCCGAACGCGTGAGCGCGCCGATTGATGTCTCCGATTTGCGGCCGCTGAATATGCATGCCGCTGACGAAGACGACGTCGGCCCACACGAAGTCGGCGACGTCGGCGCGGCGGACGTTTTCGTCGATAAAGCGCACGTCCCAATTCGCAGGCATGTAGTTGGCGATCACGAGAATGCCTTGCGGCGGCATGAACGCTTTTACGCCGACGAAGGGGTAGGCGTGTTCGAACGTCCCGAACGAAGGCGTGTAATGTGGGAAAACGCACAGGACGTTGCGATGCGTCGTCGACGAGGATCGGCTCACTAGTTTCGAGTGTGCCGCAGACCCCATGCAGTCCTGCGGGCGCTCGCGCCGGGGAGGTTCGCCTCCCGCCATATAATCAAGCGGACGATGGCGGTTAAGGGACCGGCTGCGCGCCGGGAGCGCCTCTCGGGCGATCGGGCGGCGCTAGCATTCGGACGGCGTATTATCGGCCGCGTTTCGCGCACGTTCGCCATCGGCATTGCCGTCCTGCCGGGCGATCTCGGAAAAGCGGTCCTCGTCGGCTATTTACTGTGCCGCATCGCCGATACGATTGAAGACGACGGTTCCGCGTCCGTAGAACGCCGGCAAGCGCTGCTCGCGCGCTTTTTAACATGCTTCGACGACCCCCGCGAAGCCGAAACCTTTGCCGCCGAAGTTTCCGACATCAAAGCCGACGCGGCTTACCTCGAATTGATGAACGGAACGAAGCTCGTTTTCGAGCTCCTGCGCTCGCTGCCCGTGAAGTCGGGCGCGATCGTCGAAAAGTGGACGCGCGAGATGGTGCTCGGTATGAGCGAGTTCGTCGGCCGTTATCCCGCCGGCATACGCATTCAGACGATGCCCGAGTATCGACGCTATTGTTACTACGTTGCCGGCACCGTCGGCCATTTGCTGACCGACCTCTGGCACGCGCATTCGCCGCTCGTGGGCGAGCGCGAGTACGCGCGGCTGCTCGTCAACTGCGAAGCGTTCGGCGAAGGCTTGCAGACGATCAACATCCTCAAAGACATCGCCTGGGACATCGAGCACGAAAACGCGGCGTTCGTTCCGGAGGACCTGCTCCGCGCGCGCGGCTCGAGCCATCAGACGATGCTCAGCGCCCAATGGCGGGTGCAAAATAGCGAGGCGCTCGTCGCCCTAATCGTGCTCGCTCGGGAAGATATGCGCAGCTCGCTCGAATACTTCAACGCGATTCCGAAGCGTGCGATCGCGATCCGGCTCTTCTGTCTGCTCCCCATCCTGTTCGCCGTCGCGACGCTGCGCGAGATCGAGCGCTCGACGGCGATGCTTCAATCCGGCGGCGGCGTGAAGATATCGCGCGCCGAGGTGCGTTCCCTCATCCTCGCAGGGTCTCTCTCGACGATCAGCAACAAAACGACGCGCTGGCTCGTCTCCAAGACGAGCCGTCAACGCTTCAAGTTGGGGCCGGCTCGGCCGTAAGGCGGCTTTTGAGCATCTCCCACCTCGCGATCGCTCATCCGCGCGCGACGATCGCCTTCTGGGCCATCCTTTCCGTCGCCGGCATCGCCGCATTCTTCAATCTTAAGGTGGCGTTGTTTCCGGATATCACGTTTCCGGTCGTGATCGTCTCGGCGAAGTCGAACGAGATCGACGTGGCGCGCAACGAGCGCGCCCTTACGAACCCGCTCGAAGCGGCGCTCAAAGATCTGCCCGGCATCACGCGCATTCACTCGCTGACGTATCCCCAATACGCCGTCGTCGACATGGCTTTCGATGTGAGCGAAAGCCTCGCCGCACGCAGCAACGAAGTTCGAGAACGGCTCGCGGCAGTCGCTCTTCCGCACGGCGTGTCGACCACGATCTCGACGCTCGATCTCGACGAAACGCCGGTCGTTACGTTCGCTCTACTCGCGCCGGGCCGCTCGCTTGCCGAACTCGCGCGCATCGCCGAGCGCGATATCGCGCCGCAGTTGCGAGCGGCGCCGGGAGTCTTGCGGGCCGACGTCGTCGGCGGACCCGCCACGGGCTCGGGCGCTTCCGCGTACCGCGTCGACTGGCAGCCGGCCGTCGCGATCGCGGTCGTGAAAAGGGCGAGCGCCAATACGCTCGACGTGTCGGACGCGTGCGACGCGGCGATCGCGGCGCTCGCGAGCGCGCACCCGGACCTTCGCATCGAGCGCACTTCCGAGCAGGCGACGTATATTAAAGAGGCGACGCGCGCCACACAGGAAGCGCTCGGCATCGCCGTCGTGCTCGCGGTCATCGTCATCTGGCCGTTCTTACGCGACCTTCGCGCGACGATGATTTCCGCGATCGCCATTCCGGTATCCCTGCTCGGCACGGCGTGCGTCATGTGGCTGCTGCGTTTCAATCTCGAGACGATAACGCTGCTGGCGCTGGCGCTCGTGGTCGGAGTCATCGTCGACGACGCCATCGTCGCGGTCGAAAACATCGTGCGGCATCTGGAAGCCGGGGAGCCGCCGCACGAAGCGGCATATCGAGCCAACAAAGAACTCGGTCTGACGCTCGTCGCGGCCTCGCTCACGATCGTCGCCGTATTCTTACCGATCGGCTTGATGCAAGGTACGCTCGGACAATTCTTTCGCGCCTTCGGCATCACGGCGTCCGCAGCCATCCTCTTCTCGCTCCTGGCGGCCCGCACGCTGTCGCCCGCGCTCGCGGCACGTTGGCTGCGAACGCGCGCCCAGGCCCCGACGGCCGCGACGCCGAGCAGCGGCCGCTCGGGTTATCGCACGGTACTCCGCTGGGCGCTCGCGCACCGCCCGACCGTGGTCGCGATCGCGTTCGGCGCTTTCGCCGCGGGTCTCGCCCTAATACCGTTCATCCCGAAAGGCTTCATTCCGCACCTCGACCGCGGCGAGTTTCACGTGAATTTCTCGACGCCGCTCGGAACGAGTTTGGCCGACACGACGGTCGCGGCTAAGACCCTAGAACGCAGCGTGCGCGAAGATCCGGTCGTGAGCAACGTCTACACGACGATCGGCCTCGGACCTAATCAGCAAAACGCCGGACTGATGGACGTGCATCTGCGCCGCGACCGCAGCGTCAAAACGATCGACGTTGAGAATGCCGCGCGCGCGCGCATGCCGTCGCTCGACGGCGTCGTCGCGACCGTCGCCGACGTGCCGTTCGTCGGCAGTCAGACTGCGAAGCCTTTACAGTTCGCGTTGCTCGGCGACGATCTGGAGCGACTGCGCTCGGTCGGACGCGACGTCCAGCGTCGGCTGCAGAAGACCAAGGGATTCGTCGACGTCGCTACTAGCGGACTCTCCGACGGTACGCCGTTTTCCGCGATCGAACACGTCGGCGGAAAGCGCGCCGTGCAGATTACTGCGGATCTCGTGCCTACGCTGTTGATCGGCGACGCGAACGCCATCGTAAGCGCCATCGCGCGCAAAGACGTGCCGAAGGGAATCGCACTCAGTTTTGGCGGCAATTCTGCCGACGCGGTCACGACGTTCCGAGATTTCGGCATCGCCCTGGCCCTATCGGTCGTAGCGATCGTCGTCGTGCTCTTGCTGCTCTTCCGTAACTGGATCGATCCGCTCGTGATCTCCGTGTCGCTGCCGCTCTCGATCGTCGGCGCTCTGTTCGCCCTGTGGCTCACGCGCGCACAATTCGGCATGATCTCCTTGATGGCGGTGATCTTTCTGTTCGGTCTCGTCAACAAAAACGCGATCTTGCTCGTCGACCGGATCGAAAAGCTGCGCGCGCTCGGATTGCGCCGCGGCGAAGCGATCACGCAGGCGGGGGAGCAGCGGCTGCGCCCGATCGTCATGACGACCGCGGCGACGATTCTGGGCATGCTGCCGATCGCGCTCGGCTTCGGAGCCGGCGCCGAACTGCGCGCGCCCATGGCCGTCGCGATCATCGGAGGGCTCGTCACGTCGACCCTTCTGAGCCTGATCGTCATTCCCGTCGCATACACGCTCTTCGACGACTGGGCCGGCCGCAAGCACGGGGCGGCATGAGCCGGACCGCGTTCGTGACGGGTGGTACCGGTTTTGTCGGCGGCAATCTCGTGCGCACCCTGCTCGCGGAGGGCTGGCGCGTGCGAGCTCTGATCCGGGCGCGCAGCGATCGCGGCAATCTTGCCGGGCTCGATCTCGAGACCGTTGACGGCGATCTCTGCGATAGCGACCTCGCCCGCAAGATCGGCAGCGTCGACGCCGTCTTCCACGTCGCGGCGCGCTACAGTCTGTTTCGGCGCGACCGCGACGCGCTGCTGCGCGACAACCTCGGCGGAACGCGCAACCTGCTCGCGGCCGCCCGAAGCGCCGGCGCCGGGAGAACCGTCTACACGAGCTCCGTTGCCGCGATCGGCGTCAAGGCGGGCGCCATCGCGGACGAGACGTACCAGAGTCCTCCGGAGCGCCTGATCGGCCCGTACAAGCTTTCGAAATACCTTGCCGAGCGCGAGGCGGTCGCGGCCGCGCGGGCGGGTCAAGACGTGGTCATCGTCAATCCGACGACGCCGATCGGGCCCTGGGACCGCAAACCCACCCCCACGGGCGACATGATCTTCGTGCGTTATTTAAACGGGAAGATGCCGGCCTTCGTCGACACGGGCTTGAATTTCGTCGATGTGGCCGACGTCGCGCGCGGCCACCTGCTCGCGTTCGAGCGCGGCCAAAGCGGCGAACGATATATTCTCGGGTGCGAAAATCTTTCGCTTCGCGCGCTGTTGGAACGCGTGGGCGCCGAAGTCGGCCGGCGCGCACCTCGCTTTTCCGTGCCGATCTGGTTGCCGCTCGGCGTCGCATGGTTCGACGAAGAGTTGCTCGGCCGGCTGGGACGCACGCCCTCGATTCCGCTCGACGGCGTCAGGATGAGCCGGGAGTCAATGTTCTACGATTCGTCGAAGGCTATCCATCAATTAGGCTACGCGCCGCGTTCGGTCGACAATGCGATCCGCGCGGCGATTCGCTGGTTTGCCGACAACGGCTACCTCACGCTACGGAGATAACGTACACATACTATGGCAGTGACCCTCAAGCAGGCGGCCGTCGTCGGGAAATATCTTATCGAACAAAAGATGCGCGGGCGAAAGAAATTTGCGCTCACGCTGATGCTCGAACCGCTTTTCCGCTGTAATCTTTCATGCTCGGGCTGCGGCAAGATCCAGCATCCGGTGGACGTTCTACGCCGGCACCTCACTCCCGAGCAGTGTTTCGCCGCGGCCGAAGAGTGCGGCGCGCCCATCGTCGCGATTCCCGGCGGCGAACCGCTGCTCCATCCGCAGATCGACGAGATCGTACGCGGGCTCGTGGAGCGTAAAAAATTCGTTTATCTGTGTACCAATGCCGTTCGGCTCGAAGCGAGCCTCCACAAGTTCGAGCCGTCCGATTATTTCTCGTTCTCGGTGCATCTCGACGGGCTGCGGCTGATGCACGACAAGGCGGTCGCGCGCGACGGCGTGTTCGACGTCGCGGTGAGGGCGATCAAAGCCGCCAAAGCGCGCGGCTTCCGCGTCACCACGAACACGACCATCTTCAACGACGCACGCGCCGACGACGTCCAAGCGTTTTTCGATTTCGCGAGCGAGGAACTCAAAGTCGACGGCATGATGATTTCGCCCGGTTATCCGTACGAAAAGGCGCCCGACCAAGAGCATTTCTTACATAGCGAACAAACCAAGACGCTGTTTCGCGAAATTTTCGCACCCTACACCGCCAACAAGAAGAAATGGAACTTCAACGCCAGTCCGTTGTTTCTCGATTTCTTAATGGGCGATAAAGATTACGAATGCACGCCGTGGGGCATGCCGTCGTACAGTTTGTTCGGTTGGCAGAAGCCTTGTTATCTGCTCGGCGAAGGGTACGCCGACAGTTACGCGGAGCTGCTCGAAGGCACCGATTGGTCGCAGTACGGACACAAGAGCGGTAATCCGAAGTGCACGGACTGCATGGTGCATTGCGGTTTCGAACCGACGGCGGCCGACGATTCGCTGCGCCCGCAAAATATGCTGCGCTCGCTCGCCTCGGTTTTCGGGCGCAATTAGTTCGCCTTTCGCCGGTGATCGAGACCGTCTTCGTCCCGCGCGGTGCCGAAGAACGCGCGGTGCGTAACGGTCTCGCACGGGCGAGGGCGGACGTGCGCGTCGTTACGACGGGGATCGGTCCGTTCGCCGCGGCGCGCGCGGCCGACGGCGCGCTCGGCGCGCACCCGTTTGGCACGGCGCTCGTGACGGGATTGTGCGGTCTGTTGTCGCCCGCATTTGCCGTCGGCGACGCGCTGCTGTACGACAACGTGCGCCGAGCAGGCGAAGCCCCCATCGTCTTGGATCGAGCCCTCGCCGCCTCGCTCGCGCGCCGGCTCGGCGGCGTTCAAACCGGAATACGAGCGCTCGCGAGCGACGCCGTGGTGACGTCGCATGAAGCGAAGCGCGCGCTCGGCTTGCGCTACGCGGTCGACGCCGTCGACATGGAGAGCTACGCGATAGCGCAGCGGCTGCACCGGGCCCGCGTAGCGGTCGCCGTGCTGCGCGTCGGAAGCGACGCCGTCGTCGACGACTTACCCGACATTTACCGGGCGTTCGACGGTTCCGGCGGCATTGACCGCTTCGCATTGCTGCTCGTGATGCTGCGCAAACCGCGCGCCGGGGCGCACCTCGCGCGCAACGGGTTGCGGGCCCTGGGTTCGCTACAGTCTGCAGTGTATGCGATCTTCCGGCCGCGCTGAGCGCCCGGCCGGCCCGCGGATCTGCGTCTTCTGCGGCTCGAGCTTCGGCGACGACCCCATCTTCCGCGCGGCGGCGGCCGAGATCGGCCGGGAGCTCGCGGCGCGCGGCGTCGGCATCGTCTACGGCGGCGGACGCGTCGGCTGCATGGGCGCGCTCGCGGACGCCGCGCTCGCGGCCGGCGGCGACGTCATCGGCGTCATTCCCGAGGCCCTCGCGACGCGCGAGGTGGCGCACGGAACGCTCGGCGAACTGCATGTCGTCGGTACGATGCACGAGCGCAAAGCGTTAATGGCGAAGCTGTCCGACGCATTCCTCGCCTTACCCGGCGGTTTCGGCACGCTCGACGAATTGTTCGAAGCGGTCACGTGGCGCCAATTAGGCTATCACGCGAAACCCTGCGCGGTGCTTAACGTCGACGGGTATTACGATGCACTGCAACGTTTTTGTGACGACGCGCAAAACGCCGGCTTCGTCCGTCCTGCCGACCGCGCGGCACTCGTGTTCGGTATGGAACCCAGGGCGCTGCTCGACACGTTATGCGCCGCTATTCGCGCGAAGCGTTCTCCTTCGCCTTAATCAAACGCACGAGCGCATCGTTGTACGGTGTCGGTATGCCCAGACGCCGGCCGGCGGCGAGAATCGCGCCGTTGACGTGATCGATCTCGGTCTTGAGATGCGCGCCGAGATCGACCGTCATCGAATTACGGCCTTCGGCGCTGGTCGCGACCACCGCGCGCACGTATTCCCACGGATCGCTAAACGGTAGATTGACGCGCAGTGCCCGCGCGACGGCGGCGCCTTCGAGCGCGACCGCGCGCGCCAACTCCGCGGCATCAGGATCGCTCGCGACGATGCCGTTTTTCGCGTCGGCTAAGGCCGATATCGGGTTGATTGCGGCGTTGGCGAGCAGTTTGCCCCACTGATGCGGCCGGATGTCGTAAGCCATCGAGCATTCCAAACCGGCCGCCACGATGAGTTGTGAAACCGCGCGCACCGTTGCCGTCGACGCGCCGGCGGAGCCGACGACGGTCGTGCCCACGCCGTCGCGCCGCGAGCGGCCGTGACCGACGGCGAGCGCCGTTTCATTTGTGATACCGATGACGAGCGGCACCGTACCGCCGAGAGCCGCCTTGATCGCCTCTTCATTGCCCAAGCCGTTTTGCAGGGAGACGATCGGCGTGGCCGGGTTCAGTTGGCCCGCAAACGGGCGGATCGCGGCAAGCGTATTGGACGCTTTCACGAAAACGAAGAGGTAGTTCGTAGCATACGTCCGAGCCGGATCTCGCGTCGCGAGCACTTTGCGGGTCGGCAGGTCGCCGAGCCGTACGCCGCCGCTGCGGTTGATCGTTTCGACCACGTCGCCGCGGACGTCGACGAGCGTCACGTCGTTGCGTTCGGCGAGCGCGTACGCGAAGAGCGTCCCCATGGCTCCCGCGCCGAGAATTGCGACGCGCGGGCGGCCCTCAGCCGGCATGCCCGCTCACAGATAGTACCGGTAGCGCCGCGGCAATCGTCCGATGCGGCCGCGCGCGAAGGCGCCGATCGAGAATACGCCCGCTAAGAAGCCCCCGATGTGCGCGAAGTACGCGGTGCCGCCGCCCTGCTCGGAGAGGACGCGCGACGACAACGTTCCGTACCCGTGAACGAACTGCGTGACGGCCCAAAAACCGATCACGAGATACGCGGGGATGCGCAAGAACAATGGAAAGCAGCCGATCGGGACGATGGTCTCGACGCTGTTGGTCGGGAAGCGCAGGACGTACGCGCCGAGAATGCCCGCGATCGCTCCCGATGCGCCGATAGCCGGCACGTGGCTGCCCGGCATCACGACGGTTTGCGCGACGTTGCCGACGATTCCGCAGAAGAGATAGAACGCGACGAAGCGCGCGTGCCCGGCGAGATACTCGACTTCGGGGCCGAACACGACGAGAAACAGCATGTTGAAAAAGATGTGCAGGAAGCTGCCGTGGAGGAACTGGGCCGTGACGAGCGTCGCGAGCGTCGGCGGCGCGGCGGCGATCTGAACGCCGCTCGTAACGTCGTAGGGAATCAGCGCGTAGCGGTTGATGAACGCGTCGCGCACGGACTCGCCCGGCAGCGACATCTCCGAATAAAACACGGCCACGTTGATGGCCACGAGCGCATAGACGGCGAACGGAAACACCGGCAGCCGCCGCGTATTGCGAATCGGGATCATACACGTCGCGGCATCAGAACTCGAGCTGCAGCCCGAGCACCGACCGGCGTGAAGCGTGCGTGACGTCGCGTTCGCCCGCGAAGAGCTGGAATTTCGGAGCCGGAAAAAGATTGAAGTACGTGTCGAGCGTCGGGTGGCGCAAGTCGTAGGCGCGTGCTTCGAGTCCGAGCGCCTTTCGCGTGATGCTCGCGACCACGCCGGCGCGCGAATATTCGATGCCGCCGCCGTACGTGAACGTCTTCGTGCGATTGAGGATCAGGAAGTTCGCGCTCGACGTTCCACTAGAGCCGATGTCGTTCACGCCGATTTGCGCTCCGGTCGTGCCGTGAGGCAACACCAAAACGTTGAAATCCGATTGCGGACCGCGGTCGAGGGTCAGCAACGGTGAGACGTTACCCTTCGCGCTCGCGGCGCGCTGCGGTGAAAGTTCCGACGCGCGGAACTGCAAGACCACGAGATCCTTCTTGAAGGTCGCAAGCCGGTCGCGCAGCGAGCCGAGTGCGTTCGTGACGCGTGAAGCCGCTTGCGCCGGCGCTTGAGAACCGCCGCGCGTACCGCCGCCGCTCGCCGGTCCCGTCGTAGTAGGAGGCGCCGGCGCCGGGGTAGCGCCCGAGTCGACGCCGTAGACGTTCGACTTCCCGCCCAGCGAGCCGACGAGCGAATCGACTTTTTGCGACGTCGCATCGACCTGCGCGACGGTGTCGCGTAACTGCGCCTGCGTCTGCACGTTGCCGGTCACGTTGCGCAGATCTTGCGTGAGAGCTGCGAACGTCTTGGCCGTAAGCGCGAAGTCGTGCGTCGTTTGCAACAGATTGCCTTTGAGTTGCGGATTCGTCGCTACCTCGCGCAGCGAGTCGACCGTTTCGCCGAAGGACTTCGAAGTCGAGTTTAATCCGACGAGCAGCGAGTCGACTTGCACGGAGTCGCGCTTGACGATGGAATTCAGACTGCCGGTAAGCCCGACCACGTTCGTGCTCGCGAGCGTGAGGTTTTTCTGCAGCGAGTCGGTCAGCTGCTGTACTTGGTTCGTCGCGATCGAGAGCGAACGATTGGCGTTCGTCGTCAGAGCGTTCGCATTTTTCAGCGTCGATTCGAGCTGCCCGATCAAGCGCGGTTCGGACGTTTCGAACTGCGCGAGGATCGTATCGAGACGCCGAACTTCGCCCTGCCCCTGCTCGAGCAGGTCGCTGATCGACGTGGGATTCGAGCCGCGCGGCTGTTGCCCGATCGCGAGCACCTCGCGGGGAAGCGTCGCCGAAGTGCGCGTCGTATTGGTCGGCGGCCGGATCAACACGAGCGGATCCCCCGTGATCGGCGCTTGCACTAAGAACCTGGAACCGGCCGGGATATCGAAGTCCGGTTTGATCGCCATGATGACTTCCGTAGAATAGTCGGGCAACAGCGAGATGCGGTCGACCGCCCCGATCGGCACGCCGCTCAAGTAGACGCGGGCACCGGCCTGCAACCCGGCGGCGTCGGAGAAGTGGACGCCGACGCGATAGCCGCGTGCTTTGGTCGCAATATCGGCGACGAAAACGAACACCGCGAGCACCGCGAAGATGCCGAACAACGTGAACAGACCGACCTGGGCTTGTTTACTCATATATCGACTCGGGCCGGCCGCTACAGCGGGATGGGCCCGACCTCACTTCCGGATATGAATTGTTGGACGATCGGATTAGGCGATTGCTTGATCTCATCGACGGTTCCGTAAGCGATGATGGCTCCCTCGAAGAGCATGGCGACGTAGTCGGCCATCGCATAAATGCTTTCGAGGTCGTGCGATACGACGACCGCCGTGCCGTCGAGCTGCCTGCGCAGACGCTTGATCGTCTCGGTGAGCACGTGGGTAATGATCGGATCGAGTCCCGTCGTCGGCTCGTCGTAGAGCACGAGATCGGGATTCGTGACGATCGCTCGGGCGAATCCGGCGCGCTTGAGCATGCCGCCCGAAAGTTCCGAGGGCATCCGGTCGGTCGCGTTCGTCAAACCGACCGAATCGAGCGTTTCGAGCACGAGCTTGTCGATCTCGGCGTGCGACATCTTCGTATGTTCGCGTAACGGTAACGCGACGTTCTCGCCGATGGTGAGACTGTCGAAAAGGGCCGCAAACTGAAACGCGAAGCCGATCTTCTGGCGAAATGCGGTCAGGTCGCGGTTGCGCACGGTCGCAAGATCCAAACCCTTGACGATGACGCGGCCACCGTCGGGTTGGCGCAAACCGTTGAGCAATCGTAAGATCGTCGACTTCCCGGAACCGGACAAGCCGATCAGGCACGTAATCGCGTGCTCCACGATATCGAGCGTGCAGTTTTGCAGCACGACCTTCTCGCCATATTTCACTTCGACGCTTTCGAGCCGCGCGAAGCTCACCGCGCCGAGGCCCCGAAGAGGATCATCGACAAGATGAAATTGGACATGAAGATCAAGATGATCGACGTAACGACGGCGCCGGTCGTCGCTTTGCCGACGCCGGCGGCGCCGCCGCGCACGCCAAAGCCTTGATAGCAGCCGATGATGACGATGATCGCCGCGAAGACGACCGCCTTGAGCATCCCTTTGAGATAGTCGAGAAATTCGCTGTTATCGCGCGCCGACTGCAGGAACGTCTCGTAACTGATGCCGGCGGCAGCCTTCGCGAGCCACATGCCGCCGATAATGGAGATAATGTCGGCGAAGATCGTAAGTAGCGGCAACATGAGCAGGAGTGCGATCAGGCGAGGTACGACGAGCATACGCACGGGCGATAAACCGAGCGCTTCGAGCGCCTCGAGCTGTTCCGTCACGGCCATCGAGCCGATCTCGGCTGCAATCGCCGCGCCCGCGCGGCCCGCTACCACGACGCCCGTCAACATCGGCCCGAGTTCTCGCGCCGAAACGTACGCGACCGCGCCGCCGACGAGATTGGAAACGCCGAAGCTGCGCGCTTGATTTGCGGATTCGAGCGTGATCACCATGCCGGTAAATAGCGATGTCAACAAGACGATCGCGGTCGACTGCACGCCGAGCAGATATGCTTGTGCGAAGGTTTCGTTGACGCGGATGCTCAGGCGCCCGATGAAGGAGCCGGTTTCCGCAGTCAGCGCCGCGACGCCGCCGGCGTATTCGAGTATTCCGCTCGTACCGCGGCCGAGGTCCTCGAGCGCCTTCATCGCGGCGCGAGTTCAGCAACTCGCGAAAGGACGCCTTGCGTAACCTCGACGCGGCGCGCCGTGACGCCGCGTTCGGCCGTCAAGTTAAACTGTAATTGACTCGCTTTCGCGAGGCGCCGGTCCACGTCGGCTAAATGTGCGCGCGCTTCACGTTCGAAGCCCGCGAAGTACGAAGTAACGGCGCGTAAGTACGCACGGACGTCGGCGTCGGCAGGAGCGCCGGCAGCGGCGAGCTTCACACGCATCGCCTCCTGTGCGCGGCGCACTTTCTTGTCGCGAATATAAAAGCGTCCGATCTCTTCGACGAGGTCCGCGAGAGCCGTCGCGTCAGCCGGCATGCACGCCGTCGAGCGCGGCCCGTTGGTGCGCGAATAACGTTTGGATTCCGCTCTCCGCGAGCGCGAGCATCGCGTCGAGCTGCGCGCGGTCGAACGCGCGCCCTTCGGCCGTACCTTGAACCTCGACGAAGGCTCCCGCGTCCGTCATCGCGACGTTCATATCGACTTCGGCACGGCTATCCTCGGAGTAGTGCAGATCCAGCTGCGCGATGCCGTCGACGAAGCCGACGCTCACCGCGGCGATCTGCCGCTGCAGCGGCCATTTCGGCGCGTCCGGCGTGAAATCGCGGCGCAGCGCGAGTGCGAGCGCCACGTATGCGCCCGTAATCGCGGCCGTGCGGGTACCGCCGTCCGCTTGCAGCACGTCGCAATCGACGACGATGCTGCGTTCGCCGAGCAGCTTCAAATCGGTAACTGCGCGGAGCGCGCG
>JALYUE010000026.1 GCA_030853925.1 Vulcanimicrobiota bacterium
TTTTCAAGCCGACGTAGACGAGGCGCACGATTCGGTACCGATCCAAGCTGTCGGCCATAGGGCCTAACACGCACAGCTTAGGACTTACGACCTATAAGTAGCTAGCCGTTCGGACTATGTGTGGCGAGCAGCACGCTGCCGTGTCACACTCGTGCCACTGCCGGCAAATCGACGCCGGAAAAGCGAAACGCCCGGTATTTCCGGGCGTTTCGCGGCTTATGACTAAAGCCGTAAGATTACATTTTCATCTTCCCGACGGAGCGAGCCATAATGGAGTCCACGTGCCGTACGCCGAGCAATTTCTGGTCGTACGTGACCCGGACGTATTCGCCAACGTGCAACTTCTCCTGGGTTTTCGTGACCTGGCCGCCGCTATGCGCGACCTTGCCGATGCGCGGCACGTACAAGAAGCTCAAGATCTGCTGCTTGCCGCCTTCGGTGCCTTTCACTTTGATGTTATCGCCGGAAATGTGCACGACCGTGCCGTCGAATGTCCGATGATCCGAACTTTTAGCCGCCGCTCCCAGGGGTGCCCCGAGAGCTAATCCAAAAGCTATGCCGGCAGCAGTCGTTCGTAATAATTTCTCCAAGTGTGCCTCCTTTTTCGTCGTAAGTTATACCGCGCGAGCAGCCTTTCAACCGTCATTTGACGAGCGACCGCGTTTTCGGTATAGTTTTGTGTCGGCTGTCTTACAGGCAGCTTTAGGGCGCGATCGCCGCGCGCCCGGTGGAGAGATCGGATCGCCGTACGGCGGGGCCGGTCGAGGCGACGACACCCCGGGTTCGCTACGCGGGGCAAGATACGTGTTGGAGTAGCATTGGCCGCCAAAAAGCAGACGAAGACGCGCAAAAAGCGCGAGTTCAAGAACGTTGGCTCCGGAGTCGCCCACATCCATTCGTCCTTTAATAACACCATCGTCACCATCTCGGACAACCAGGGCAGCGTGATCGCTTGGGCGTCCGCGGGCAACCTCGGCTTTAAAGGCTCGAAGAAATCGACGCCGTTCGCCGCGCAGATGGCGGCCGAAGCCGTCGCCCGCAAGGCGATGGACCACGGGATGAAGCAGGCGGAAGTCTTCGTCAAAGGTCCGGGCGCCGGCCGCGAGGCCGCGATCCGCTCGCTCCAGGCGACGGGTTTGGAAATAACGTTGATCAAGGATGTTACTCCGATTCCGCACAACGGCTGCCGCCCGCCTAAGCGGCGCCGCGTTTAAGTAGAGTAGAAAATGTCGCGTTATACGGGTCCCGTCTGCCGTCTGTGCCGCCGCGAAACTGCGACGAGCAAGACCGGCGAAAAGATCAAGTTGTTTCTCAAAGGCGACCGCTGCCTCTCCAAAAAGTGCGCCGTCGAGCGCCGGGGCACCGCGCCTGGCCAGAAGACGCAGGGTAAGCCGAGCCGACAGAAGATTTCCGAATACGGGCGTCAGCTGCGTGAGAAGCAGAAGATGCGCCGCTATTACGGCGTGCTCGAGACGCAGTTCGAGAATTATTTCCGTGAAGCGGCGCGCGTCCCCGGCCAAACCGGCAAGACGTTCTTGCAGCTGCTCGAGCGGCGTCTCGACAACGTCATCTACCGCATGAATCTCGCGATGAGCCGCGCGCAGGCGCGCCAACTCGTTACGCACCGGCACTTCCGTGTGAACGGGCGGATCGTCAACATCCCGTCGTTTCTCGTCAAGCCGGGCGATGTGATCTCGCTCGGCGAGCGCGCGAAAAAGTCGACCGTGTTCGAAGCGAACTCCGAGTACGCGAAGAGCCGGCCGCATCCCGAGTGGCTCGACCTCGACGAAACCGAACTCGCGATCAGAGTAACCGGCTTACCGAGCCGCGAGCAGATCGATACGCCGGTAGACGAACAACTCATAGTCGAATACTACAGCCGCTAGGGCAGGCAACGCTTTCGGGCGCTGGCGGCGTCGCAACGGGCCTCCTGTGCATGCGCACACTTCGGCCCTAGGCTCCTAGCCAGCACCCGAAATCGTTATCTGCATCAGGCTGGAGCAACGCGGTGGGGGGCTGATTGGCATCTGGGGCCGGCGATCGGTAGTTAATCAAGCGAGAGCGGTATTTAGGAACAAGCGGAAACGACAGAGCCGGACTAGCCGGATACAGACAACAACACGCGGATCGCTGTTAGGCGTGGGATCGGGCTTGCGGGGCGAGCGCGGATAACGTAAACGGCATGAAGGATAGTATTTGAGATGACCGTTACTGATTTGCCGCAGGGGGCTTCGATCGAGGTTCGCGAGCGGCGCGACAACTATGCGAAATTTGTGATCGAGCCGCTCGAGCGCGGTTTCGGGATTACGCTTGGGAATTCGCTGCGGCGCGTGCTGCTGTCGTCGATTCCGGGGGCCGCGGTGACGTACGTGAAAATCGACGGCGTGCTGCACGAGTTCTCGACGATTCCGGGCGTGGTCGAAGATACGACGAATTTGCTGCTCAACTTGAAGGGCTTGCCGATTAAGCTCGATAGCGACGAACCGAAGGTTCTGGCGTTGTCGGTGAGCGGCGCCAAAGAAGTGACGGCTTCGGACATCGCCCCCGATGCCGACGTCGAGATCTTGCAGCCGGACTACCACATCGCGACGATGACTTCGAAGTCGGCAAAGATTCAAATGGAAATCGGCGTCGAAAAGGCGCGCGGCTACGTGACCGCCGACAAGCAGAAGAACGTCGAGCACATGATCGGACTCATTCCGATGGATTCGATCTTCTCGCCCATTCGCCGCTGCAATTTCACCGTCGACGATACGCGCGTCGGCCAGTCCGTCGATTTCGACCGGCTTACCCTGGAAATCGAGACCAACGGCTCGATCACGCCGGACGATGCGCTTTCGACCGCGGCCACGATCCTTCAAGATCAACTCGACTTGTTCGTGAATTTCACGCAGGAGGAGCGGCCCCCGGCGGCCGCGCCTACGAGCGAATGGGACATTCCGGTCGAGACGCTGAATCTTTCCGTTCGGTCGTTCAACTGCCTTAAGCGGGCCGGGATATCGAAAGTGTCCGAGCTGCTCGATATGACGGAAGACGAGATCATCAAAATGCGCAACTTCGGCAAGAAGTCGCTCGACGAGATCAAGCAAGTTCTCGAAGAGCGCGGCCTGTCGTTGCGCCAACCCACAGGATTATAGGCGATGCCGCATCAGATTCATCAAAAACGTCTTTCGCGCACGGACGGCCACCGTAAGGCGCTGCTGCGGAATCTCGCGACGTCTTTTTTCAAATACGAAAAGATCGAGACGACGACCACCAAGGCCAAAGAGATCTCTAAAGTCGTCGAGCACCTCATTACGACGGCTCGGCGCGGCGACTTGCACTCGCGGCGCCTCGTCGCGCAATACCTGCTCGAGCCCGCGGTTACGAAGAAACTCTGCGATCAAATCGCTCCCGCGCTCAAAGATCGGACGGGCGGGTTCACGCGCATCATGAAGACTCGCGTTCGTCCGGGCGATGCGGCCGAGCTTTCTATCGTCGAGCTCGTTCGCTAGGCGCGACCGGTGTGGCCGGGGAGTCCCGGCTCGAGCGGCGGCGGTAGCGCATAGTATGATCGCCCAGACATCGAACCCGCAGAGCGGCGAACTCCTGGCCGTGGTGCGCGAGTTCGTGGCCGACACGTTGACGCCGATCTCGGCGTATCTGGCGCTCGGGACGCCGGGGCGTTCGTGTATGCTCGAGTCGGTCGAAGGTACGGACCGCATCGCGCGTTATTCGTTCATCGGTCTGGATTATTTGGAAGTCGCGACGTTCGACGACGATCCCGACATGTTGCCGAAGATTCGCGCGCTGCTGAAAGCGTATCGGCTGGACGCGGCGGACTTGCCATTTTCCGGCGGCGGCGTGTGCGTGTTCACGTACGACGCGGCGCGCGTGCTCGAAAAGATCGGGCCGAAGCCGCCGAGCGACGTGCGCTTCGCCGACGCGCTCGTCGTCGTTCCGGGCACGTGGGTCGTCTTCGATCACTTTACCCATAAAGTAACTTTGTTCGGCCTGGCGCGCGAAGCGGACGAGTGCCGCGAGATCGAAGCGCGGCTCGATCGATACATCGTGCAGCTTCTGGGCACCCGCCCGAGTCTGCCCGGTCACGTTCGCGCCCAGGGACCGGTGCAGCAATCGATGTCGCGTGCGGCTTACCTCGAACGGGTCGCGCAAGCAAAGCGCTTCATTTATGACGGCGACGTGTATCAATTGCAGCTGGGCATCCGCTATTCGTGCCGGCTCGACGGCGCGCCGTTCGATTTCTACCGTCAAATCCGTACGCGCAATCCCTCGCCGTATATGTTCTACATCGAACACGAGGGCCGAGCCGTTTTCGGCGCGTCGCCCGAATTTCTCGTACGTCTCGACGGCTCGCGCGCGCGCATTCGTCCGCTTGCCGGGACGCGGCCGCGCGGGGAGACCGCCGAGCACGACAACGCGATCGCGGGCGAGTTGCTCGCGAACGAAAAAGAGCGCGCCGAACACGTGATGCTGGTGGATCTCGGGCGCAACGATCTTGGAGCCGTGTCGACGAGCGGTAGCGTGTGCGTCGACGAGCTGATGAAAATCGAACGCTACAGCCACGTGATGCATATCGTCTCCAACGTCACGAGCGAACTGGGCGCCGAGCACGACGCGCTGGATCTCTTCGCGGCCGCATTTCCCGCCGGCACTGTGACCGGCACTCCGAAAATTCGCGCGATGCAGTTGATCGATACCCTCGAACCCGTCGCGCGCGGTTTTTATGCCGGCAGCGTCGCCCACATCCACTTCGACGGCGACATGGATTCGTGCATCATCCTGCGCAGCGTCGCGACCGCCGGCGGCTTTGCCTACTGGCAAGCGTCGGCGGGCATCGTCGCCGACAGCGAAGCGCCGGCCGAGTATGACGAGATTCTCGCTAAAACGCGCATCGTGCGCGAGGTGCTGGGCCTCGTCGATTCATGAGCGCCTCGAGCGCTTCGCCGCGCGTTTTGCTCGTCGATAATTACGATTCGTTCACGTACAATCTCTCGCATCTCTTCAGCTCTCTGGGCGCGAAGGTCGACGTCGTGCGCAACGACGATGCGCGCTTGACGGCCGCGGCCGTCGCGGCCGCCGACGGTATTTGCGTCGGACCTGGGCCCGGCCGCCCGCGCGACGCCGGTAAGACGTTCGACGTCATCGGCTGGGCGCTCGCCGTGCGCCGCCCGTTGCTCGGTGTGTGCCTCGGCCAGCAGGCGATCGGCGAATATTTCGGCGGCGCCGTCGTTCACGCTCCGCGGCTGATGCATGGCAAGACCTCGCCCATCGAACACGACGGCAGCGGCGTGTTCGCCGGCATGCCCTCGCCTTTCGAAGCGACGCGCTATCACTCGCTCTGCGTCGCCCACGACCCGTTTCCCGCGGAGCTGCGTCCGAACGCCGCGAGCGACGATGCGGTCATTCAAGGCCTGCAACACCGTACGCTGCCCGTTCACGGCGTTCAATTTCACCCCGAATCCGTCTTGACGCCGCAGGGTTTTCGCATATTCGCGAATTTTCTCGCGCTTTTGGTGCCGCCCGGGTGAACGAGTACCCCGCGCTGCTGCGAACGCTCTTGGCGGGGCGCGATCTCGAAGCCGAGCAGATGGCGTACGCGATCGGCGCGATGATGGACGCGGCGTGGTCCGCGGTGCAAGCCGCCGCTTTTCTCGCGGCGCTCGCGACCAAGGGCGAAAGCTGGTCCGAAGTGCTCGGAGCCGCTCAGGCGATGCGCGCGCGCAGCCTGCATGTCGAACACGATCTCGACGTCGTCGTGGATACCTGCGGTACGGGCGGCGACGGCGCGCAAACGATCAACGTTTCGACCGCTGCCGGCTTCGTGATCGCCGGCTGCGGCCTGTACGTGGCGAAGCACGGAAATCGCGCCGCGTCGAGTTCGTGCGGCAGCGCCGACGTGTTGGAAGCGGCCGGCGTTCGTATCGACGGCTCGCCCGAGGAAGCGCGCCGCCAACTGGAATCCGATCGTTTCGCCTTTCTCTTCGCGCCGAACTATCATCCGGCGATGAAAGAAATTGCGCCGGTGCGCCGCGAACTCGGAGTTCGTACGGTGTTCAACATTTTGGGTCCGCTCGCGAACCCGGCGCGAGCGACGCATCAAGTGATTGGGGTCGCGAGCCCGCGGCATTTAGAGCTGGTCGGCCGCGCACTCGAGTCGCTCGGCGCGCGCGGCGGCGCCGTCGTTCACGCGCAGAGCGGCATCGATGAAGTCGCGGGCGACGCGCCGACGCAGGTGTACGAGTTCGGCAGGCGAGGAACGCGTCGCTGGCTGCTCGATCCGGCGGACGTCGGCATCTTCGCGCCGCCGGAAGCGCTCGCGGGCGGCGCGCCGGTCCGCAATGCCGCCGCACTGGTAGCGATCCTCGAAGGCGAAAGCTCCGCGCGGGCCGACGTGGTCGCCCTCAACGCAGCGCTTCTTCTCGTCGTCGCCGAGCGCGCCGAAGATCTTGCCGAAGGCCTGGCACTCTCACGAGCGAGCTTGCGAAGCGGCGCCGCGCTCGCGGTGTTCGAACGCGCGCGGCGGCCTTCCGAGTTGGAGTTTGCATGAGCGACTTTCTCACCAAACTGTTTGCGGCGAAAGCGGCGACGCTGGAACAAGAAGAAGCGCGTGAAAGCTATGCGACCGTCGCAGCGCGCGGCGACGCGCGGCGCGCACAGCGACGCGGCTTCGCGCGTGCCCTGCGCGAAGCGCGCGGCCCGGCGATAATTGCCGAAATCAAACGAGCGTCGCCATCGCGCGGGTTGATCTCGCGTCAGTTCGACGCGGGCGCGATCGCGGCGAATTACGAACGCGCCGGCGTCGATGCGATCAGCGTGCTGACCGAAGCCGATCATTTCTTAGGCGATCTCGCGTATCTCGACGTCGCGCGCGCGCACAGTGCGCGGCCGATTCTACGCAAAGACTTTTTGCTGTCGCGGTACCACATCGCGCAGGCCGCCGCCTACGGCGCCGACGCCGTCTTGCTGATCGTCGCGGGTCTGGGCGACGCGGCGCTTCGCGAACTCTCGGACGAAGCGGCGCGTTTCGAGCTCGATACGCTCGTGGAAGTGCACGACGAAACGGAACTCGCGCGCGCACTCGAGCTGGCGCCCGCCGTCATCGGCATCAATAACCGCGATCTGCGGACCTTTGAGACCGACCTCGGGGTCACGGAGCACCTCTTACCGAGCATACCTTCGAGCACGCTCGTAGTCAGCGAGAGCGGCGTACACGAGCCGGGCGATATCGCGACGTTGTATGCCGCGGGCGCACGCGGTTTCTTGATCGGCGAAGCGCTCATGCGTTCCGAAGATCCGGCGGCGTTCGTCGAGCAAACGAAGCGAGCGGCGATCGCACCACGATGAACGCGAGCTCCGCCGGCGTGCTTCGCGGCCGTCGCACGCGCATCAAGTTTTGCGGCATGACGTCCGCCGAAGACGTTGCGTTGGCCGTCGAGGCGGGCGCCGACGCCGTCGGCGTGATCGTGGCAGAGAGTCCGCGCAGGGTCGCGCTCGACGCGTTGCCGGCGCTACGCCATGCCACGGGGCCCTTCGTCAGCGCCGTCGGCGTCGTCGCGCGGGAGAGCGCGCCGCTAGCGCGCGAACTTGCGGCGCTTGGCTTCGTCGTGCAGTTCAGCGGGCCGGAATTGCCGAGTTTGTGCGAGCGGCTGGCGGGCGGACGTCCGTACATCAAAGCGTTTCACATCGATCCGGCCGAGTCGTACGACGCCGAAGATTTCGCGTCGCTCGCGGCCTACGTCAACGCGACGCCGATGTTCGATACTGCGGCCCGTTCGCAGGATGGCGGCACGGGACGTACGTTCGATTGGGATGTCGTTGCGCCGGTCGCTCGCGCTCGCCGTATCATCGTGTCGGGCGGGCTCGAACCGGGCAACGTCGGCGCTTGCGTGCGCGCGGTCCGCCCGTGGGCCGTCGACGTGCGCAGCGGCATCGAAACGGGCGGCAAAAAAGACGCTCGGAAAATGGTCGAGTTCGTACGCGCCGTAAGGGAAGCGGATGCTCAAACCTGACTCGCACGGATATTTCGGCGGCACGTTCGGCGGTAAATTCGTGCCCGAAGTGCTGATCGAGGCGCTCGCGCAACTCGAAGCCGGCATGGAAGCGGCTTTTGCGGATCCCGCCTTTTGGAGCGAGTATCACGCGATTCTACGCGATTTCGTCGGACGGCCTTCGCCCATCATGGAAGCGCGGCGCTTCACGGGCGACGACGGCGCCGCGCCGCTCGTCTTCAAGCGCGAAGATCTCAATCACACGGGCGCTCATAAAATCAATAATACCGTTGGCCAAGGGCTGCTCGCGAAACGAATGGGCAAGAAGCGCATCATCGCCGAGACCGGTGCCGGCCAGCACGGCGTCGCGACGGCGACGATCGGCGCGAAGCTCGGCATACCGGTCGACGTCTACATGGGCGCGCTCGACGTCGAACGCCAATCGCTCAACGTCTACGTTATGAAACTACTCGGGGCGACGGTACATTCGGTTGAAGGCGGTACGCGCACGCTCAAGGACGCGACGAACGAAGCGTTCCGGGAGTGGGCCGCGCGCGTCGAAGATACGTTCTACGTCATCGGCAGCGTCGTCGGCGCGCATCCGTATCCGTACATGGTGCGCGA
>JALYUE010000047.1 GCA_030853925.1 Vulcanimicrobiota bacterium
TCGACATGCTGCTCGAGCTTTTCGACCACGACCGCGACTCCGTCGTCACCGTGCTCGACCTTGCCGTCGTGACTATAGGCGCAGATGTTCTCCGCATCGAGCGCGCCTTCGCGGACCTGAATTTCGGCGAGGCGGCCGAAGCCGCGCATAGCATGAAAGATGCGGCAGCGAGTATCGGGGCGTCGCGCTTGACGCAGCTTGCATCCTCCGTCGTGTCGGCGGCTCGCGCCGAGCCGAAGGGAGTCGCGCCGGAGTCGTACGCCGAACTGCGCGACGCAGTACAAGCCCTCCGCGCCGATGTAAAGCAGTTTGCCGCCGGAGGTGAAGTCCGTCAAATGGGTTCCACCATGCGCAAAGACGCTATCGTTCAATAAAATATCGCACTCGCTCGACAAATGGCGGATGACTGCCGATCGAATAGGCCTTAAAGTATAACGACTCCGCTCCCGTACTTAAGTTAGGCTATCGCCATCTCGCCAGACGGAATGGTTGCCCCCCGCTATTGCTCGACGCCCTATCCCCTGGAAGAGCACGACGCCTGCGGGGTCGGCTTTCTCGCGGATCTTGGCGGTTCGGCCACGCACTTAGTCGTACAGTTGGCGTTGCAGGCTGCGGCGGCGATGAAGCACCGCGGGGCGCGCGCGGCAGACGGCCGCACGGGCGACGGCGCCGGCATCCTCTGCGAGACGCCGCGCAAACTGCTCGCGCGCGATCTCGAGCGCGTCGACTTGCGCGCGACCTCGAATCATTTGGCGGCAATCTGCTTGTTCTTGCCGCGAGAGCCCGACGCGGCGGCGAGCGCGCGGGCTGCTATCGAAGCGCGCGTTCACTCGGTCGACGTCACGCCGCTGCGCTGGCGGACGCCCGGGACGCACGACGAGATTCTCGGTACGCAAGCACGTACGACGCGCCCGCTGTTCGAGCAGCTTATCGTAGACATGGGTCCCGGCAACGTGCGCGAGCGCATGCGTGCGGCGGCCCGCGTTATCGAGAAGGCCCTGCGCGAGTATGGCGCGAGCGCGGCGCTTCTGTCGTGCTCTTCCACGTCCGTCGTCTATAAGGCGCTGCTGTCGTCGGACGAACTCGGCGCGTATTTTGACGATTTGCGCGACGATATGTTCGCGTCCCGTTTCGCGCTGTTCCATCAACGCTTCTCGACCAACAGTTCCCCCGCATGGCGGCTCGTTCAACCGTTCCGGCATATCGCGCATAACGGCGAGATCAACACGATCACGGGCAATCGGGCGTGGCTGCAAGCGCGCGGCATCAAGACGGTGCCGGGCGTCAGCGACTCCTACGACTTCAATACGTCCGTCGATGCGATGGTCGGCGCGGGGTATCGCGTCGATGAAGGTGTCGATATGCTGCTGGCGCCGGCGATCGACGCCAGCGACATGCGCCTGCGCGCATATTACGACGCGCACGTGCCGACCGTCGAGCCTTGGGACGGTCCGGCCGCGATCGTTTTCGCCGACGGGGATACGATCGGAGCGGCGCTCGATCGCACGGGACTGCGCCCGCTGCGCTGGTGCCGCACGGGCAGCAATAAAGTCTTGTGCGCTTCGGAAGCCGGCATCGTCGACTTCGGCGCGGACCCCATCGTGCAGCGCGGCAGGCTCGGGCCGGGCGGGCGCCTGATCGTGCGCTTCGCGTCGGGCGAACTCGTCGATACGCGGCAATTCCGCGCCGAACGGCGCGAACGGGCGGACTTCCGCGATGTGGTCAGCTCGTGGAATTTTCCGCTTGATGACCGGGTCGAAGTCCCCGAGCGGAGCGACACGAACGCGCACCTGCATCGCTTCGGCTGCACGCGCGAAGAACTCAAAGACGTCGTCGGCGTCCTAGCGAGCGCAAACGAGCCGACGTCGTCGATGGGCGACGACGCGGCGCTGGCGTTCTTCGAACGTCGGGCTCCGGTTGCGGAATATCTCCGCGAGCGGTTCGCTCAAGTGACGAATCCGCCGATCGACCCGCTGCGCGAGAAGCTCGTCTTCGATCTGCGCGCTTGGGTCGGCTCCGGTGACATTAACGGCGACATTCCGGCGGCGGGTTCGATCGTTTCGCTCGAAAGCGCGATTCTTTCCGAACTGGATTTCGATGCGTTGCGCTTCGACGCGCGTCTCGTGCAACGTACGATCGTTCTTGCCTTCGGCGAAGAAACGCTGCAGCGGCGGCTGCTCGCACTCTGCGATGAAGCCGAAACGGCTGTGCAGCGCGGGGCGACGCTCATCGTGCTCGACGATCGGCTCGACGCTCCGAGCGTTCCCGCGCTGCTCGCGGCCGGCGCCGTCCATCAGCGCCTCGTGCAAAGCGGCTTGCGCATGCAAGCTTCGATCGCGGCGGCAGACGGATACGCACGCGATGCGCATGCGATCGCGGCACTCATCGGTGCGGGCGCGAACATCGTTACGCCGTGGCTCGGCCTGCGTGCGGCTTCGGGAGCCGGCACCGGCCTCGCGTACCTGAACGGCTTGCGTGCCGGCTTACTCAAGATCTTGGCGAAACTCGGCATCTGCACGTTGCGCTCGTATGTAGGAGCGCAAACTTTCGAATCGATCGGCCTTGATCGCGACGTCGTCGATCTGTGCTTTCCGGGCATGGCAGCTCACGTTCCGGCCGTCTCGATCGACGATATCGAAGGCGACGTTCGCGCCTGGTTCGCAGCGTCACGCGAAGGGCAGAAAGCGTTGCCGGATCGCGGGTCGTTCCGTTTTCGCCGGGACGGCGTGCGTCACGCATTCGATCCGAGCGTCATCAAGAATTTGCGCGCGTCGGCTATGCGTGGCGACTACGCGGCGTTCGAATCGTTGTCCGATTCGATGGAAGCGCGCGAACCCGTCGCGCTACGCGACCTGCTGACGGCAGTGCCGCTGCGCGAGCCCGTAGCGCTCGACGACGTCGAAAGCGTCTCGTCGATCGTCGCACGCTTCGTGACGGCCGCGATGTCGCTCGGCGCCCTCGCTTCCGAAGTGCACGCGACGATCGCCCGCGCCACCAATCGCATCGGCGCCAAGAGCAATTCGGGCGAAGGCGGCGAGCACAGCGAACGCTACGATCGGACGATCGACCGCGGCCGCTCGAAAATCAAGCAGGTCGCATCGGGCCGCTTCGGGCTCGGCGCTGCCTATCTCGCGAGCGCGGACGAAGTCGAAATCAAAATGGCGCAGGGTTCGAAACCGGGCGAAGGCGGTCAGATTCCGGGCCACAAGGTAACTGAAGAAATCGCCGCATTACGTGGCGCGCAGCCGGGCCAAGCGCTGATCTCGCCGCCGCCGCATCACGATATCTACTCGATCGAAGATCTCGCACAGTTGATCTACGATCTCCGGCGTGCGGCGCCGCAAGCGCGTATCGCGGTGAAACTGGTCGCGCAGACGGGCATCGGATACGTTGCGAGCGGCGTGGCGAAGGCCGACGCCGACGCGATTCACATCAGCGGACACGACGGCGGCACCGGCGCCTCCCCGCTTTCATCGATAAAGCACGCCGGCTTGCCATGGGAATTCGGACTCGTCGAAACGCACCACGCGCTGCTCGCGAACGGTTTGCGGTCGCGCGTGAAGCTGCGCGTCGATGGAGGCTTCAAGAGCGGTCGCGACGTCGTGCTCGCGACGCTGCTCGGCGCCGACGAATACGGTTTCGGCAGCGCGCTGCTCGTCGCGCTCGGCTGCATTTATGCTCGTCAATGCCATAAGAACACGTGTCCCGTTGGGATCGCGACGCAGGATCCCGAGCTGCGCAAAAAGTTCGCCGGAACCGAAGACGAGGCGATCGCTTTTCTCGAGTTCGTCGCGAACGACGTTCGGCGCCGGCTCGCCTCACTCGGCGCGCGCTCGCTCGACGAACTGCGCGGCCGCACCGATCTGTTGCGTCGCCGACCCTTGGAAGACGCGCGACTGCAAGACGTCGACTTGTCGGAACTGCTGCGCTTGCCCGAACGGCCGCAAGAGCCGCGCCGCGCCGTGCTCGAACCGACGCACCTCGACGATCTCGTGCCGCGACCCTGGGCCTCGCCCCGCAAGCCATGGCACACGACGCCGGAGCTCGGCATATCGCCCGCCGACCGCGCCGTCGGCGCTCGCTTGGCGCACGACTTCGCGCAGCGGCGATCGATCGGGGCCGACACGGGCTCCGTCGTCGTGCGGTACCACGGGACCGCCGGTCAGAGTTTCGGTGCGTTCTTGACCGACGGCTTGACGCTCGATCTTGCCGGCGACGCAAACGATTACGTCGGTAAGAGCATGGAGGGCGGCCGGATCGTGGTGCGCGGTTTCGGCGATCGCGACGAACCGGTCGTTGGGAACGCCTGTTTCTACGGCGCTCGCGGCGGTCAAGGCTTCGTGCGCGGCGGCGCGGGCGAGCGGTTCGGCGTGCGTAATAGCGGCGCCGAACTCGTTGCGGAAGGTGCGGGCGATCACGCTTGCGAGTACATGACGGCCGGTTTCGCCGTGCTGCTCGGCAAGGTGGGCCAAAATTTTGCGAGCGGTATGTCCGGCGGCGTCGTGTTCATCGCGCTCGATGATGATTTCGACCTTGCGGCTCCGGCGCTCGCGATGGGCCCGACGGCTTGCAGCGTCAGCGCCTGCAACGAACGCGACCCCGACGTGGTGCGGCTACATACGGTGCTCGAGTGCTACGCGGAAACGACCGGCTCGCTGCGCGCGACGCGATTATTGGCCGACTGGTCGCGCGCCCTCGCACGTTTCGCGAGAATCGGGCCGCAGCAACCGTGCGAGGCGCCGCCGCTCAACGGCCGTGCGGCCCGGCCCGCCTTAGCCCTTTAGCGGCCTTCGTCGACCGTCATGACCCAGCGTACGGCACGCGCGTATTGCTCGAGTTCTTTGGTGTTGCGCTGAAGCGCTGCGAACGTCGAATCGTAAATCGCGCGCTTCCCGCGCGCGTCGTCGTTGGCTTGCAGGTAGCGGCGGGCGATCTCGAGCTGAAGCTCCGCGCGCTCCCATTGGGTGCGCAGCGTCGTCTCGGAAGCGTCACACAAGCGTTCGATGAGCGGCGGCGCCGGAGTTTCGGGATGGCGCATCGCGTACTCGAGGCGCGCGAGCGTATACGCGCTCGTCGTCGTGATGAACGACCCAAGTAATTGCACGAGCCGCACTTCCATGTGAAGTGTTTCGGTTCACGACGACGATGTACGTTTCCTTATGGAACGTCATCTAACGTCGAACGCTCTCGGCACGGCCGACGCCTGGGGAGGCAGCATCGTGCCCGGATAGGGTGCTCGACGAAGCCCTCAGAACGGGCGTCAGCGCGTGGATACGGATGAGAGGCCGGGAGCGAACATTCGAGTGCGCCGCGCCGATATGGCGGATCGAGCATTCGTTTTGGCGTTAGCGGGGCGTTTCGCCGAAACGCGGCCGCTCTGGCGTTCGGAGGAAGAAGTGACGGACGGCACGGCGGAACAGCTGCGACGCGCATTTGAGCCGCCGGCGGCGGAGGGCTCGGCGCTATTCATTGCAGAGACCGCGGCCGAACGTTTAGGATTCGCATACGTCGTCGCGCACGAAGATTTCTTCACGCTCGAGCAGCACGGCCATTTGAGCGAACTCGCCGTAGTGCGCGACGGTGTCGGCGCGGCCGCGCCGTTGATGAAAGCGGTGCAGAGCTATGTCGTCGAATGCGGCTTTCGTTTCATGACGCTCAACGTCAACGAACGCAACGCGCGCGCGCGCCGCTTTTACGAACGTCTCGGTTTCGAAGCGCAGCTGCGGCAGTACGTGAAGGTCTTGTGAAGCGCTCCGCGAGCAGCCGAGCGAGCGCCGGCAGACGAGTTTCGCCATTTCGCATGGAGGTTGTCGGCATGCCGTCAAAGCTAGCGGCGTGGACACTTTAGTCGCGGGCGCGGTAGCGCGCGAGCTCTCCGCAATCGTCGGCGAGCGGTACTGTATCTCCGATCCTAGCGAGTTGCGCACCTACGAGTGCGACGGCCTCGCTAATTTCCGCGTGCGGCCGCTCGTCGTCGTCTTACCGGCGACGACCGAGGAAGTCGCGGCCGCCGTGCGCGTGGCTCACCGGCATAAGCTGCCGATCGTTCCGCGCGGCTCGGGCACCGGGCTCTCGGGGGGCGCGTTGCCGCTGGAAAACTGCGTGCTGATCGTCATGTCGCGCATGAACCGCATCCTCACGGTCGATCTCGAGAACCGTCGCATGCGGCTGCAGCCCGGCGTCATCAATCTCGACGTGTCGCGCGAGATCGCGGCGCACGGATATTATTTCGCGCCCGACCCGAGTTCGCAGAGCGTCTGCTCGATCGGCGGAAATATTGCGGAGAACTCGGGCGGGGCGCACTGTCTGAAGTATGGCTTCACCGTCAATCACGTCGTTGCCGCGACGCTCGTGCTGGCGGACGGCGAGATCGTGCAGATCGGTGAGAGCGCCGTCGATCCGCTCGGGTACGATTTAATGGCGGCCGTTATCGGCAGCGAAGGAATGCTCGGCATCGTCACCGAGGCCGTCGTGCGCATCTTGCGGCTGCCCGAATTGACGCGTACGTTCTTCGCGACGTTCCCGTCGACCGACGAAGCGGGCGCGTGCGTGTCGGGTATCGTCGCAGCGGGCATCGTGCCGGCGGCGGTCGAGATGATGGACGCGCTCGCGATGGAGGCCATCGTCAGCGCGACGGGCGTCGATTGGCCGCTCGACGTCGGCGCGTCGCTGTTGATGGACGTCGACGGCACGTGCGCCGAAGTGGAACACACGGCCGCCCAAGCGCGTCGCATCGCGCTCGAGTCGGGAGCCATCGAGGTCCGTACGCCCAAGAGCGACGCAGAACGCGCGCTGATGTGGAAGGGCCGCAAGAGCGCCTTCGCCGCCGTCGGGCGCATCAGTCCGAATTATTACGTGCAGGACGGCGTGATTCCGCGCTCGGCGATCAGCCGGGTGCTGCGTGAGATCGCGGAGCTCAGCGCGCGCGAAGGCTTGCGCGTCGCCAACGTGTTTCATGCCGGCGACGGAAATTTGCATCCGCTGATCCTGTTCGACGCGCGCGTCCCGGGCGAGGAACATCGCGCCGAACACGTCGGCGGGGAAATTCTGCGCATCTGCATCCGCTACGGCGGTTCGATCACGGGCGAGCACGGCGTCGGCGTCGACAAGGCCGCCTACATGGGCGAACTGTTCGGCGACGACGACCTCGAAACGATGAATTACGTGCGCTGCACTTTCGACCCCGGGCGCACGTTCAATCCGAACAAAGTATTTCCGACGCCGCGGCTGTGCGGCGACCGGCCCGGCCCGTACCGCGCGCACGCGTTTGAAACCGCCGGCATCGCAGGTCGCGGCTAAGATGATGGACGTCATGGGCGCGCGCAGCGCTGCGCCGGGCACCCTGGCCGAAGCGGCGGCAACCCTGTCGGATGCCGCCGTTGGTAAAGCTGCGGTGGCGTTTCGCGGCGGCGGCACCGAACTCGGTTTCGGCTATCCGCTATCGCGCGTCGATTTGCTGCTGCGCACCGAGCGGCTAACGCGGATCGTCGAGTACGCTCCGGCAGACCTCGTCGTCGAAGTCGAGGCCGGGCTCACGCTCGCCGCCCTGCAGACGCGGCTCGCCGCCGAGCGGCAGCGGTTGGCGCTCGATGCGCCGCTCCCGGAACTCGCGACGCTCGGCGGGCTTGCGGCGACGAACGCGTTCGGTCCGCTGCGCGCGCGCTTTGGAAGCATACGCGACCTCATCGTCGGCGTGACGCTGATTCGCGCCGACGGCACGCGCGTG
>JALYUE010000092.1 GCA_030853925.1 Vulcanimicrobiota bacterium
GATTGGTCACGTGAGGACCGTAGAAGTCGGCTGTGTCGATGTGATTCACGCCGGCCGCAACGGCCTCGCGCAGGACGGCGACGGCAGCGTCGGGGTCCGTTGGAGGTCCCCAAACGCCCGGCCCGGCCAGCTGCATTGCGCCGTAACCGATTCGCCGCACCGTGAGTGACGTGCCGGGAAAAGTGAACTGGTCGCCGAGCGTCGCTTGAGTCATCGTCGTAATCCTTTTTAAGTCGAGACGGGAGCATCGTACAATGTCCCGCCAGCGGTTTCAAATATTAAAAGCTGATAGGAAGCGCATCGGAGGGAGCGATGCTCGTAGCGCCTCGGCCGGTCGCCATAGTTGACGAGCGATTATTATACCGTTTCGCGATGCAGCGATCTCGATCGCGTTCTAAGCGAACACCATGGCCGACCCGGCACCACGTTGTCAGCGGATCGCTATTAGAACGGCGCCGACGACGAAGCCGATGATGGCGACGATGGCGGCCATGAGGAGGGCGTCGCGCCGCGCGAGACCGGCGGGCCGACCCGCCACGATCGCGCGGTCCGCGACGACGTAGCGGTAACCTCCGAACACCGCGATCGCTCCGCCAAACAGCGCGACGGCCGTGCCGAACGCCGACGAAAACGATGCGGCCCGCGCCGTGCCGTGCGCTAGTCCCATCAGTTCCCGTGTGAAGAGCGCAAAGCGCGCGACGACGAAACCGAATGCGATAAAGCTTAACGACGTCCGCAAATAAGCGAGAAACGTGCGTTCGTTTGCGAGAACGTCGGTTGCGCGCACGGGGTCGTCATGCATGACGAGAGCTTAAATCGCTTCCAGCAACGCACGCAGGAGCGGCAGATGTTCGGCCGGTCTGCGATCCGGCAAGTCGATCGTGATCTTGCCGTCGCCGAAGCGAAATCTGTTCTTCGTCAACGATTGCAGCTTCGGAATCGCGGTCGGCGAGATTTCGAATGCGCTGCCGACTCCAAGCGTCAGCCGCGCGTTATCGATGATGACGCGGGTGACGCCTTTTTCGAGGGCCTTCGTGCGCAGCTTCGTCACCTCGACGAGGTTTGCGAGCGGTTCCGGTATCGCTCCAAAGCGGTCGCCGAGACCATCCGCTATCTCGTCGACCGCGGCCTCGCTGCGCGCGTTGGCCAGCTGCTGATAGGCCGCGATCTTCTGCGAAACTTGCGGAATGTAGTCGTTCGGGATGAAGGCGTCGAGTTTGACGTCGATCACCGCCTCGCGTTTAGCCGGCAGTTCGGACTGCGCTCCCTTGCGCGCGGCGATCGCTTCGGCGAGCAGTTCGCAGTACGTGTCGAATCCGACCGCGCCGATGAAGCCGGATTGCGCGGCGCCGAGCAGGTTGCCGGCTCCGCGAATCTCGAGGTCGCGCATCGCGATCTGCAAACCGCTGCCGAGATGCGTGAACTCGCGAATCGCTTCGAGGCGCGCTTTAGCGTCTTCGCTGAGCGCCTTGTGCGCTTGATACAACAGGAACGCGTACGCTTGATGGTTCGAGCGGCCCACACGGCCGCGCAATTGATACAGCTGAGCGAGACCGAATTTGTCGGCGTCGTTGACGATGATCGTATTGACGTTGGGAATGTCGATACCGTTTTCGATGATCGTCGTGGCCACGAGGACGTCGATTTCGCCTTCGACGAATTTCGCCATTAGCGGCTCGAGTTCGGACTCCGTCATCTGGCCGTGTCCGACGCCGATGCGCGCCTTCGGAACCAGCTGCTGGAGCGCGCGGGCGACGCCGTAGATCGACTCGATGCGGTTGTGTAAGTAGTAGACCTGGCCGCTGCGATCCAGTTCTGCGACGATCGCTTTTTGCACGACGGCGTCGGAGGCCGGCACGACGACGGTTTTGATCGACATGCGATTCTTCGGCGCCGTCCCAATGAGCGAGAGGTCGCGCACGCCGAGCAACGACATATGCAGCGTCCGCGGAATCGGCGTCGCGGACAGCGTCAGAACGTCGACCGTGGCCCGCATGGCTTTGAGACGTTCCTTGTGCATCACGCCGAAGCGCTGCTCTTCGTCGACGACGATCAGCCCCAGATTCTCGAACACGACGTCTTTTTGCAAGAGCCGATGCGTGCCGACGACGACGTCGACTTTGCCGCCCGCGAGATCGTGCAGGACTGCCTGTTGTTCTTTTTTCGTTTTGAAACGCGACAGCTCTTCGATGCGCACCGGAAAACTCGCAAAACGCGCGGAGAACGTACGATAATGCTGCGCGGCCAGCAGCGTCGTCGGAACGAGCACCGCGACTTGCCGCTTGTCGGCGATCGCCTTGAAGGTCGCGCGAACGGCGACTTCAGTTTTCCCGTAGCCGACGTCGCCGCACACGAGGCGGTCCATGGGCCGCGTGCGCTCCATGTCGCGCTTGGCGTCGTCGATTGCCTTCTGCTGATCGGGCGTCGTCTCGTACGGAAACGCTTCTTCGAGTTCCGCTTGCCACGGCGTGTCGGGCGCGAACGCATAGCCGGCTACCGTCTCACGCTCGGCGTACAAGCCGACGAGCCCCTCGGCAATCTTCGCTAGGTTCTCCGTAACGCGGCTCTTCGTGCGGGCCCAATCGGAGCCGCCCATCTTGGAGAGGCGCGGGGCGGCGCCTTCCGTAGCGCCGTATCGCGTGACTTGGTGCATCTGCGTCACGGGCACGAGCATGCGGTCGGTGCCGGCATATTTTAGGTCTAAATAATCTTGGGTCGCGCCGAGGATCGTCTCGGTACGCAGGCCGATATACTGACCGATGCCGTGCACGGCGTGCACGATGTAGTCGCCCACTTTGAGGTCGCCGAGCGTGACCGGCACGCCCTCCTTGACGGCGCGCAGCTTCACGCGTTTCGGCGGTTGCCCGTAGATCTCGCGGTCGCCGAGCACGTGAAGTCGCAGACCCGGAATCGCGAACCCGGCCTCGATGTTGCCTTGATCGACGAACACGACGCCGCCGCGCGTCATGCCGGGCGCGCTGCCGACGAACGACGCGACGCCGTTTTCGCGCAGATGCAGCATCGTCGCGCTGCGCTCGACGGTTAGATTTGCGGCTCGCAGCATTTCGGCCAAACGTGAGGCGCCGGAAGCTACGAGCGCGACCGTCTCGCCTTCGCTCACCCACGTTTTCACTTGTTCGAGAAACATCGTGAGTTGACGGTTGAAGTGTTCGACCGGCCGCGTTTCCAATACGAACGTTTCGAGCGCGAGCGGCAGCCACTCCATCGCTTCGCCTTCAATCGCGCCCGGCATCACGAGCGTCCGCCGTAACGTAAAGTCTCGTGCGAGAGACGCGAGCGTCGGATGCGGCGCGACCACGTCGGCCAGCAGCGCCTCGCCGACGGCATCGTCGTCCACGCCGAGTTCGCCCGACTCGACGGCGGCGAGCAGCACGTTCTCTTCGCGCGACCGCTCCTCGTCGAGCCCGCGCTCGACCGTCGCGAGCATCGACGGTTCTTCGACGACGACGAGCGCACTCGGCGAGAGGTGGTCGAGCAACGTTTCACGTTCGTCATAGGCGAGCGATAACCACGCCTCCGGCAGGTCCGCTCCACTCGCGACGTACGCGCGCGCGGCCGAAACCGTCGCCGCCGAACCCGCAATCCTTGCGAGCACGCGGTCGCGGTACGCGTCATCGCGCGGGATCTCGCTCCACGGCACGAGCGCGAGCCGTTCGAGCGCTTCCGTGCTGCGCTGCGTCGCGAGATCGAACGCGCGCATCGACTCGATCTCGTCGCCGAAGAATTCGACCCGCGTCGGAGCGTCGGCGGTCGCGGCCCACACATCGACGATCCCACCGCGAACGGCGAACTCGCCCGCCGCCGCGACGACGTCGGTACGATGGTAGCCGAGCGAGTAGAGCCGCGTCTGCAACGCTTCGAAGCCGACCTCGGCGCCCGCCTCGAGCGAAAACGATAGCGTCGCGAACACGTTTTTCGGAATGACGAATTGCCGTAGCGCGGCGACCGGAGCGACGAAAATCGAGGCGCGTTCCGTAGCGAGATCGGCGAGCAGCGTCATGCGTGCGCTGCGCTCCGACGGACTCTCGATGACGCCGATGCTCTCTTCGCGCGGCCGTACGAGCGTTACGCCGCGCGAGCCCTCTTCGGCCAGATAATATGTGAGGTCGGCGAAGGTCCGCTCCGCGACGTCGGCCGTCGGGACGATGACGAACATCGGCAGACGCAGCGCGCGGTACATACCCGCGATGAGATACGGACGCGCCGCGGACGTCGTCTCGTGCAATGCGAATGCGGCGCGATGTACGCGCAAGCGGTCGAGGACCCCGGCCAGCGGGCGGCTCGAACTCGGCAGCGCGCGAACGAGCGAGGGGGCGAGTGTAGCGATAAAACGCGACCCGTTACTTGAGCGTCAGCGGGATCGTGACGAGTGCGGTGCGTCCGTCCTGAGCGCTCGCGACGAAGCGCACGTCGTACGTTTGATTGCGTAAGTAAAACGGCACGGCCGGCAAGAAGCCGTCATATGCGAACGTTCCTCGCTCGCGCAGCGGAATCGTTACCGAGCGGCCGAGCGTTTCGGCGGTCACCGAGACGACCGCATCGCTCGTGAGCACGCGCAGGTGCAGCGCTCCCGGCGTTACGATCGTCGAGTCGTTGAGGTCGATCTCGTCGATCGACGGAGCGTTCGCGGGGCTCGGCGCGGTCGTCGCGGCCGTGACGGGCGACGGCGTGGCGCGATACACGAATTTATACAGCGGCGTTTGCGAAGCTACGGGAACGGGCGTGGCGCTCGCACCTGCATTCGGCGTGGTGCTCGGAGCCAGACTCGGCAGAGGCGACGGCGAGGACTGCGGAGCGGGAGACGGCTGCGGTTGGGCGACGAGGAACGCGGCGAACGCGAAAGCGCCAAGCAAGAACGGCATTAGTCCAGCTTTATGGGGACACGCACCGAGGTCTTGCGGCCATCGGCCGATGTCGCGATAAATTCGAGGTCGACCGTCATGCCGTGGGCGATCGCCGGAAGCTTCGGGACCTTGCTCGCGGCTTCGAACTGGCCCGCGCGCACGCGCGGCAAGCCGCCTTCATGGCCGTTGCTGCGGCTCACGACTTTCACGACGGCCTCGTTCGTATCGACTTTAATGAGGATCGGTCCCTCGGAGTGTAGACGCTGACTATTGAGGTAGATCGCAACGATCACCGGTTGCCCGGCCTCGACGTTCGCCGGTCGGTGCGGCACGAAGCGATACTTGTACGGTGAAGGCGTCTCGGTAGCGACTGGGCCAGGCGTCGCCGGTGCGCTCGGCGTGGCGGAGGTAGCCGGGCTTGCCGTCGTTGTCGGCATCGGAGTCGCAACTGCGGCTGGTGCGCTCGCGGTCGGCCCGCCGGCCGGGGCGGCGAGCGGGCTCGCCGTGGACACCGGGCCGGCGGTAGTAGACGGCGTGGAGCCGGCTGTGGTCGCGGTTGCAGTCGGCGAAGGGGCCGAGCTGGCGACGGTAGCAGTGGCGGGGGCCGGATGAGCCGGGTGCGCTAAAAACAACGAGAGGAGGAGAATCGGTAAAGTGATCACGGTAAGAAGGGTGCTTTCTTGTTCGAAGAAGCGAAGCGGCCGAAGGCGAGCGCGAGCGGCAGGGCGCCGAGCGCGGCGGCGAGCCGGGCGATTCCGGCCGGGCCTCCGGTAGCGTCGGGAAGATAACGCAAGGCGGACGAAATCGTCGCGCCCCACAAGGCTGCGGCGGCGAATCCGCCGCCGGCGGCCAGCGCCAGCGGCGCGAGCCACAAGCCGTACCACGGATAGACGTTCGGAAGAGCGACGACGACGGCGATTCCGAACCAGGCGAATCCTTCGCTCCGCTGCCGGGAGAATGCTGCCAAGGCAAAGATGGCGGCCGCGCCCGCTAGCACGAGCGCGGGCCACAGTCCGATGAGGCCCTGCAAGGAAGCCGGCTCGTACGTCCCGCGCGCGCCGACCGTCGCGAGCGCCGGCAGCAACGGCGGCAGGGCGATGCCCACGGCGATGCCCGTTCCGGCTCCGAGCGCCGTCAAAGTTCGCCCGCTACCTAAGCGCGCTATGAACGCAGCATGTAAGGCAGCCGCGACCGCGAGTACGGTTCCCGAGGCTTTCCAAACCGGTGTGAGCGCTAAGAGCAAGACGGCTGTTAGGCTGCACGAACTCCGCACGAGCACGGCCGCGGCGCACGCGACGAGCGCGAGGTAGGCGTCGTTATGACCCTCGGCAGCGCTCCAGATGAGCGTCGGATTGAGGCCGTACGCGCAGAGCGCGAGCCACTTTTGCCTTGGCGTCACGCCTTCGAGTGCCGCACATAGGAGCGCGACGCTCGCTAAGAAAGCGGCGCACGCAGCCGCGCGCAGCCCGAGGAGGGTGGCCGCGACGCCGTACGCGGCACCGCCTGTCGCGGCTAGCCGCGCGGCTCCCACGAACAGCGGGCCGTAGACGCAGACGGGGAAGACGCCGCTCCATTGCACCCGCGCGGCATCGACGAATGGATCGTGCGCGGCGGCGGGGACGATTCGGTAAGGGTCGAGCCCCTGTCGCGCCATATCGCCGTAGGCCGCATACGCGTAGACGTCACTGGAAAAGATGAATGGCCAAGCCAGACATGCAGCGAGCGCGAGCGCGACCGTCGTCAAAACGGCCACCGTTCCGCGCCGGGAATCGGGCGCGTTGCGAGCGAGCGCTGCCACGAGCGCCAGCAGGGTCGTGCCGAGAACGCACACCGCCAAGATCGCGAAGCACGCGGCACCGTAATTGCCCCACGCCGTCACGACGATCAGTGGCTGGGCGAGGTCTCTCGCAAGCGCTCGCGGCGCGTTACCGAGCACGATGCGTGCCGCGACGGCGCCGCTCGCGAACAGAGCCGGTATGCCGGCAAGCGCGAGCGGCCGGACGTTCACGCGACCGCTCTACCGTGCTCCGTTGCGGCGCAGCGCGCGGCGCCGAGCGCTAGCACGATCCACCACAGCTCGCCGATCTTCGGGAAGAACACGAGCAGATCGAAAATTTGGTGCGAGGCGAATCCGGCGCTCGCGGCGAGCGCGGCGACGACGAACGGCTCGTTAAAGGGTCCGCGCCAAAAGCGGGCGATCGACGCGAAGACGAGCGCAAGCGTCGCCGCAAACAACGGCAACCCGCCTTCGACGAGATTTTGCAAATACAAGCTGTTCGCGTGCGTTCGCACGCCTGCGTAGCCCGCGCTCGCAAGTTCCAGCTCGAAGTTACCGGCGCCGATGCCGAACACCGGATGCGCCCGCCAAAGTGCGAGCGCGGCATGCCAAAGCCCAGACCGCGTACCGACCGAACCCGGGTCGGCCGCTTCGCCTGCAGACGAGAAGCGCTCGTAAAACGGCAGCAGGTGCGCGACCGAGTGTGCCGCGGCGAAACTCCAGGCGCCGAGTATCGTAAGACCCGCGAGTGCGCCGCCGGCGGTGACGGCCACGATCGCGCGCAGGTTGCGGCGTGGCGACAGCGCGGCCACGAGCCCCAGACTAACGAAGCCCGCCGCGACGCCGGCGCGCGAGAACGTCAGCACGAGCGCGGTCGAACCGAGCGCGAGCGCGGTCCGTTCCAGCAGCGCATCGCGGCGCGCCAAAAAAGCGGCGACGACGCACAGCGCTATGCCGAGATAACCCGAGAGCTGGTTCGGACCTTCGAGCGGGCCTGCAATGCGCGGGATGGGATGATCCATAAACCATAAACCCGACGGCGCCCCCGTTACTTCTTGTGCGAGCGCGAGCGCGCTGACGGCAATGACGCCGGCCGAAAACGCGAAGCGTACGACGCGTTCGTCGTAGTCCGCGCGAGCGGCCACGGACACGGTTGCAAACAGCGCGGCGTATTCGGCCGCCTTGAAAGTCTCGCGCAGCGCGGGTCCGCGAAAGGCGGCGTGCCCGACGGAGAGCGCGGTCGCCGCAAGCACGCCGCCCGCGCACAGCAGGAGCGTGCGCGTCGGCGGAGCGTCGAGCGTCCGCACGTCCGTGCGTCGCAACGCGAGGCCCGCGATCACGGCGAGTAGCGCGATCTTCGGAAAGGTAATCGTCGTGCCGGCTATATCGCGGTAGAACGCGAACGGCACGAAGAGAACGAGCGCCGCGATTCCATACGCCGGCCGACGGCGTGTCGCCGCACACACGCCCGCGAAGACGAGCAGATAGATCGCGATGTCGACGGCGCCCGGCGGCATACGATGGATCGTTTGATCGACGACCGGATGCGTCAGCACGAAATCGCGGGCTTCGCTCCGCCCTGCGCGAATCCCACACGCGTATGACGGAAGGCGAAATGCGCCGCGCTATCGAGCGCAAACGCGACGGCACGGAACTCGCCGCTGCGACGTGGCGCGGCATCGTGACGGCTTTTCTCGCGGGCGACGTCGACGACGCGCAAGTCGCCGCGCTGCTGATGGCGAGCGTCGTACGCGGCATGACGTTCGACGAAACCTTTGCGCTGACGGCCGCTTTCGTCGAGAGCGGCGAAACGCTGCGGGCACCCGACCCGCGTACGGTCGACAAACACAGTTCGGGCGGCGTCGGAGATTCTGTCTCGTTGATCGTCGTGCCGCTCGTCGCAGCGTGCGGAGTTCCGGTCGCGAAATTGTCCGGTCGAGCGCTCGGCCATACCGGCGGCACGTTGAATAAGCTCGAGGCGATTCCCGGCGTGACCACCGACCTCACGCCCGAGCGCTTTTTCGCCTGCGTCGAGCGCACGGGCTGCGCGATCGGCGCGCAGAGCGAGCGCCTCGTGCCGGCCGACCGGCGCTTCTATGCGCTCCGCGATCGCACGGCGACCGTGCCGTCGCGCGGCTTGCTCGCCGCGTCGATCGTTTCGAAGAAGATCGCCGGCGGCGCGCACGCCTTCGCCTTCGACGTTAAGGTCGGCAACGGCGCCTTCGTCGCGGACATCGTCGAAGGCCGCGCGCTCGCCGAGATGCTCGTCGCGCTTTCGCGCGCTTTCGGACGCCGAGCCCGGGCGATCGTCAGCGACATGCACGAGCCGCTGGGACCGGCGATCGGCACCGGCTTGGAAGCGTACGAGGCGCGCGAGTATTTACGCGGTACGCGCCGCGATGCGCGTCTGACGGCCGTATGCGATGCCTTCGCTCGCGCCATGCTGAAACTCGCGGGATACTCGGGCGACATCGGTGTCGCGCTCAGCACGGCGCTCGACAGCGGCCGCGCGTACGAAACGTTCGAACGCATGCTCGCGCATCAGGGTGCCACCTCCGGCGCCCTCGAGTCGCTCGAGTCGCTCGCGGCGCTCAGCGTGCGCGAGCCCGTCTACGCGCGGCACAGCGGCTACATCGTCACCGTGGACGCGAGGGCGCTTGGCGAAAGCGCGCGCGAGCTCGTGGCTCGATACGGCGACGCGGCCGGCATCGTTCTCGCGCGGCGCGGCGGCGACCGCGTGCGCACGGGCGATCTGCTCGCAACGATGTACGGCGGTGCGGCCGAGGCGCGCGAAGTAACGGACGCTTTCGTCATCGGCGACCAGCCGCCCGAGCCGCGCCCGCTCGTTTATTGTGAGATCGACACGCTGACGGTCGAAGCGGGCGCGGACGAGCCTTCGACGCTCGAGATAAAGTAGAGCGGCCGCGCCTTGACTTGATCGTAGATGCGCCCGAGATATTCGCCTGCGATGCCGATCGTGATCAGCTGCACGCCGCCGAGAAAAAGAATCGCGACCATCGTCGACGTGTAGCCCGGTTCGTTACGCCCGTACAATTTGTTGAACAGAACGACGACGGCGTAGAAGAACGCGAACAGGCTGACGCCGAAACCGAGATAGGTTGCGAAGCGGAGCGGAATCTCCGAGAACGACGTGATGCCGTCGATGGCGAACTTCAGCATTTTCGAAAGCGGATATTTCGTCTCGCCGGTCAAGCGGGCGTCGCGTTCGTATTCGATGCCGATCTGGTTGAAGCCGACCCAACTGACGAGGCCGCGCAGAAAGCGATGTTTCTCCCGCGTTTCGCCGAGCGCATCGACCACGCGCCGGCTCATCAAACGGAAATCACCCGTGTCGACCGGGATCGAAACGTTCGTCAAGCGTCTGATCGTGCGATAAAACGCGCGCGCGGTGAGGACTTTGAAAAAACCTTCGCCCTTGCGGGCGAGCCGCGTCGCATACACGACGTCGTATCCTTCGCGCCACTTCTCCAGGAATCGTTCGATCAATTCGGGCGGGTCCTGTAAGTCGCCATCCATCAAGATGACCGCGTCGCCGCGCGCGGCATCGAGCCCCGCCGTGGCTGCGATCTGATGCCCGAAATTGCGCGACAAGTTCACGACGACGAGATTCGGCGCGAAGGCACGTGCGGCGCGCAGCGCAGCGAGCGTGCCGTCGCGCGAACCGTCGTTGACGGCGACGATCTCGTAGCGGTCGCCGTCCCCGACGACGCGCTCTAAAACCGACGTCATGCGGCGCACGAGCTCCGCAACGTTCCCTTCTTCGTCGAAGAGAGGAATGACGACGCTGATCAGACTCACGGCCGGCCGCGCCTCACGCAAGTTCCGTCCGAACCGCTTGCCAAAAAAGGGGGAAAAGTAGTTCGTGGTGTCCTGTAAAGCTGAATCCCTTACCGTGCGTTCCCAGATGCGGACGACGCACGACGTTGGTTTGTGCACGATATTGTTTGATGAAGTCGAAATCGGCAGTGGTGAAGTCGCCGCCATGTCCGAGGTTACGCGCGACGCTGACGGCCTTGAGGAACGCCTCCGGCAACAGCACCGCCGATCCAAAATTCAGGTACACGCCGCCGTCGAGCAGGTCGGCGACCACACTGCAGAGCGTGCGGAAGTCCAGCAGCGCCGCTTCTCCGAGCGCGGCACCGTCAGCTTGGGGATGCGCGTGGACGATGTCGGTCCCGATCGCGACGCTCACACAGAGTGGGATGTCCACTTCGGCGCAAGTCGCGAGGACGGACGAGCGAGCGTGCGGGGCTCCTGCAGCGAGCAACGCGTCGCCGAGCGCGCGGCCGATGCCCCGCTTGCGCCCGCGGGCGATCGCGCCGAGGATGAAGCCGGCCGTTTCTCCGGACATGCCGAAGGAGCCGTCTTGAAGTGCCACATCTACGTCTTCGGACGTTTGACCGACGAGCGCCAGTTCGGTGTCGTGAATCGTTACCGAACCGTTCGAGGCGACCGCCGCGACGTACCCGTCGCGAACCAAGTCGCATACCATGCCCGAAAGGCCGACCTTAATCACATGACCGCCCATCCCGAGCAAGACCGGCCTGCGCTTCTCGATCGCGCGCGCCGTGCGCGCGACCAGGTCGCGCAAGTCGTCACCCGCCAGGACCTTCGGCAATGCGTCGAACCAGGTGCGAAATGACGCGTCGACCGGAACCGTTCTGCCATTTTCTGCGGCGCTTACTTTCGATGGCCGCTCGGCCAGCGGCGTCACGTGTAGACGGTCCAGGTCGATCGGAGCGTAAGCCACCTAAATCCGGTTCCACCGGCCGAGTTGGAGCCCTTGTCGCGGCACTCGCTCTTGGGCCGCTGCCGGCGTGCACCCACGCTCCTTCGCAGCCGAGCGAGCCCGCGAACGTCTCGCTCGAGGCGCCGAAGTCGACCCCGACGTTACCGTCGTTCGGCAAAATTCATCCGAGCGTAGCGGCGTCGAACCATGCGCCGCATGCTGCAGTCGTAGCGAATGCCGGATCTGCGACGGCGAGCCCGCCGCCGGCGGCGCCCGCGACCCC
>JALYUE010000106.1 GCA_030853925.1 Vulcanimicrobiota bacterium
GACTCTGCAGGCGTCGGCACTGGTCCTCGACCGCTTGTTGCGACGGCTCGCGCCCGAACGCGTCGTGTTTTCGGCTCTCGGGTTACGCGAGGGCTGGCTATACGCGCAACTCGAGCCGCGAGAGCAGGCACTCGATCCGCTACTGGAGAGCGCGCGCGGCTTCGGCACGGCGAGCGCCCGCGTGGCGGCATTTCTACCGGCGCTCGAGCGCTGGACGAGCGCGGTCTTCGAACGCGAGTCGGGGGCCGAAAAACGATTGCGGCTGGCGGCGTGCGCCTTATCGGACGTCGCCTGGCGCGATCATCCCGACGTACGCGCGATCGAAAGTTATCGCCGCCTCTTACAATTCCCGTTCATCGGACTCGATCACGCCGAACGCGCGTTTCTGGCCGCGGCGATTCACGCGCGCTACGCGGGCAAAGCCGAAGATCCACTTTTCGGCCAAGCGATCGGATTGCTCACGCCGGAGGCGCGCCGGCGGGCGCTCGTGCTCGGCCGGGTTTTACTGCTCGGTTACCGCATTTCGGGCAGCGTCGCAGACATTCTCACGAGCGCCCGCCTCTCGATTGGGCCGGACGCCGTGAAGCTCGAAGTCAGCGCCGGCGCGCGCGTTCCCGACAGTGAGGTCGTGCTCGACCGTTTGAATCTGCTGGCTGCGGCGGTCGGCGTGCGAAACACGGCGATCGTCGAAGCACCACTGTTCGCACCAGGCGCCGAGCTCAGACTTCCATGATCTCTTTTTCTTTACTCGAAACGAGGCCGTCGACGTCCTTGATGTGGGCGTCCGTCATCTTCTGAATGCGTTCCGCAGCGCGTTTGTTCTGATCTTCGGTGACGGCGCCGTCTTTAAACAGCGCTTTGACTTCATCGACGCTCTTGTGACGAATATTGCGGATCGCAACCTTGCCGTCTTCCGCTTTCTTTTTGATGACTTTGACGAGATCTTTACGACGATCTTCCGTGAGCGGCGGGATCATGAGGCGGATCGTCGATCCGTCGATGTTGGGCGACAGCCCGAGGTCGCTCGTCTCGATCGCTTTGCGGATGGCGCCGACGGTCGAGCGGTCGAACGCCGCGATTTGCAGCGTGCGCGCGTCGGGCGTGCTGACCGTGGCGACCGATTTGAGCGGGGTGCTCGCGCCGTAAGCTTCGACGACGAGGCGGTCGAGCAACGCGGGCGACGCGCGGCCCGTGCGGACCGAAGCGAAATCGTTGCGGGTGGCATCGATCGCTTTATGCATACGCTGCTCGGTCGCTTTGAAGACGTCGTCGATCTCACTCATTACGCACCACTCCCTACCGGCACCGCGGACTCTTGCGTGCTTACGACCGTTCCGATCGCGTCTCCCACGACGACCCGCCGGATGTTGCCCGCGACGTTCATGTCGAACACGACGATCGGCAGGTCGTTATCCATGCACAGCGTCAGCGCCGTCGAATCCATCACTTCCAAGCCGCGCTGCAGCACTTCGAGATACCCAAGCCGCGTGAAGCGCGTCGCCGTCAGATCTTTCTTCGGATCGGCGGTATAGATCCCGTCCACTTTCGTCGCTTTGAGAATCGCCTGCGCGCCAATCTCGACTGCGCGCAGCGCGGCCGTCGTATCCGTCGTGAAGTACGGATTTCCGGTGCCCGCGCCGAAAATAACGACCCGGCCCTTCTCGAGATGCCGCATGGCGCGGCGGCGAATGTACGGTTCTGCAATCTGCTGCATTTGGATCGCGGTCTGCACGCGCGACGCGATGCCGATGCGCTCGAGCGAGTCTTGCAGCGCGAGTGCGTTGATAACGGTTGCGAGCATGCCCATGTAGTCCGCCGTTGGGCGATCCATACCGACGGCTTGGTGCGCCTTGCCCCGCCAAATATTTCCGCCCCCAACCACGACGGCGATCGAAACCCCGGCGCGCGCGACCTCCGCGATTTGCTCGGCCATCCACGCCGTCGTGCCGGCGTCGACGGAACTCTCGCTTCCGGCGAACGCTTCTCCGGAAATTTTCAGCAGGATGCGGTCGTAGACCGGCTGCAACGCCAAGCCGCTTACTGCTCGCCGAGCGCGAACTTTGCGAAACGCCGCAATTGAATTTTCTCGCCCAGAACGCCGACGACCGAGCCGATCAGTTCCGCTACGCTTTGATCGTCGTTCTTCACGAACGGCTGATCGAGCAGTACGTTCTCCTCATACCACTTGTTGAGCTTACCTTCGACGATCCGCTCCGCGACGCCGGCGGGCTTACCTTCCGCGGCTTTAGCGAACTCGGCACGCAACGGCACGAGCTCTTCTTCGGGCACTTGGTCGCGCGATACGTACTTCACGGGCATCGCGGCGATATGCATGGCGACGTCGCGCACGAGTTCTTGGAAGCGCTCGTTGCGCGCGACGAAGTCGGTCTCACAGTTGATCTCGACCAGCACGCCGATCTTGCCGCCGACATGAATGTACGAGCCGACGAGGCCTTCTTTCGCTTCACGTTCGGCTTTTTTGGACACTTTGCTCATGCCCTGATCGAGCAGATTTTTCTTGGCGGCGTCGTAGTCGCCGCTCGCGCTCAGAAGCGCGGCGCGGCAATCGAGCATGCCGGCGCCGGTCTCTTCGCGCAAGCGTTTAATTTGGTCGGCGGACGGTTTATACGTCGTTGCGGTCGTCACGGAGGAAGTGCCTTTCTCGTTCGGTCCGTTACGTGCAAAGGCGCTGCAAGAGCAGCGCCTCAACACGCTTCGCGCCGTTATGACGCGAAGATAAGGTTGACGTGTTCCGCCCTCGGCGGACGTATCGAGCTAGAGGCCCGATACACGTTTGGGTAATTCCGAGGCGGTCAGACCGCCGCCTCTTCGGCCACAGGCGCCGGGGGCGGTTCCGGCAAGTCGACCGGCATCGGCTCGGGAGCCGCAGCGTACGCGTCGGCGTAATCGTCATCGTCGTAACCGCTCTCGGCCTCGGTACGCCCTTCGATGATCGCATCCGAGATTTTCGATACCATGAGCTTGACCGCGCGGATCGCGTCATCGTTGCCGGGAATCGGATAATCGATTTCCTCCGGATCGCAATTCGTGTCGATCACGGCGATGATCGGAATCTTGAGCTTGCGCGCTTCGAGCACGGCGATGCGCTCTTTTTTCGGATCGACGATGAAGACCGCGTCCGGGAGCCGGTGCATGTCTTTGATGCCGCCGAGAAAGCGTTCGAGCTTATCGAGTTCGTCCGTGAGCCGCGACACTTCTTTCTTGGGCAGCAAATCGAAGCTGCCTTGGGCGCGCATGCCCTCGAGCTCGCGCAGCCTCGCGATGCGCTTTTGAATCGTCGAGAAATTCGTCAGCGTACCCCCGAGCCAGCGCTCGTTCACGAAGAACGTGCCGGCGCGTTCCGCCTCTTCCTTGACGACGTCCTGGGCTTGCTTTTTCGTGCCGACGTAGAGAATGACTTTACCGTCGCGCGCCATCTGCCGCACGGCCGCGTACACTTCGCGCAGCATCATGACGGTCTTGGAGAGGTCGATGATGTAGATGCCGTTGCGCTCTTGGAAAATGTACGGCTTCATCTTGGGATTCCAACGGCGGGTCTGATGGCCGAAGTGGACGCCCGCTTCCAGCAGCGCCTTCATGGAGATAACCGATGCCAAGGGAGTGACCTTTCTGATCTCGTGGCCGGCAGGCATCCATGCCCCCAGGCGCGCTTTGAGACCATAGCGCCCGGCGTCCATGCCGGGCGGAGTACGTAGAACCCGGAGATTATACCACGCGACTACACGATTCGCTCGTGCCCACCGACCGCACCCGATGAATTTCTTCGTAAATCTCGGCCCGGTGGACCGCGATGTCGCGAGGCGCCTCGATCCCGAGGCGGACTTGGTCCCGGTCGACCGACACGATGACGATCTTGATATCGTCCCCGATGACGATGGCTTGATTCGGTTTACGCGTAAGAACGAGCATCGATCTCCGTTACAAGGCTGCGCATCTTTCAAGCGGGGGCAAGTGGGTGCTCGATTCGGCTCCCGCAACATCCAACCCGCTGCACGCCAGGCTTCTTGGCAACGCCCGGACCAGAGCGCCGGATTTAGGCGAACTGCGCGGCGTGTAAGGCGGCATAGGCCCCGCCGCGCTCGAGGAGTTCCTCGTGCGTACCACCTTCGAGTATATGCCCGCCGTCCACGTAGAAGATGCGATGCGCCCGCCGGATCGTCGAGAGCCGATGCGCGATGATCAGTGTCGTTCGTCCCGGCAAGAGCCGATCGAGCGCCGCCTCGATGAGCCGTTCCGAGTGGCTATCGAGGGCGCTCGTCGCCTCGTCCAAGATCAAGATGCGAGGATCGCGCACGACGGCCCGCGCGATCGAGATCCGCTGCCGCTGACCCCCCGATAAGCGCAGCCCGCGCTCGCCGACGGGCGTGGCGTAACCGAGCGGCAAGTCGAGGATAAATTCTTCGGCATTCGCTTCGCGCGCGGCGGCTTCGATCTCGGCGCTCGTGGCGTCGAGACGTCCGTAGCGGATGTTTTCGGCCACGGTCCCGCTGAAGAGCAGCGGTTCTTGCGGCACGATGGCTATAGCGGCGCGTAGCGTTCCCAGGCGCAACCGGCGCAGATCGATCCCGTCGAGAAGAATACGGCCCGCTTGCGGTTCGTAGAAACGCGGCACGAGATTGACCAGGGTCGTTTTTCCGGAACCGGACGGTCCGACCAAGGCCACGATTTCGCCCGCTTCGATCGTTGCGGTCAGGTCGTGCAGCACCGCCGGGCCGCCCTCACGATACGAAAAGTTCACGCTTTCGAAGCGCAGCGTGCCGTCGATGCGCCCGGGCGCGAGCGCGCCCGGCTCGGCCACCGCTTCGATCGGCAGGTCGAGCACTTCGTAGATCCGCGCGGCGCCGACGAGGCCTTTGGAAATGTCGCCGACGAACGCCGCGAGACGGTTCAGCGGATTGATCGCGAGCACGACGAGCGTCCAAAATTGGAAAACTTGCCCGCTCGAGAGACGCCCGATAATCGCTTCGCGCACGGAAAACGCCATGATGGCCAGAAGTGCGGTCGTCACGATCATCGCGACGATCGGCGTCTGCGTTTGTCCGAGCTGCAGCGATTTCATGAACGCGCCGAAATAGTTTTCGTTGCTGCGCTCGAAGCGTTCGACCTCGAATTCTTCGCGTCCGAACGCTTTGACGATGCGCTGACCTTGCAGCACTTCGCTCAAGTTCGACGAGAGATCGGCGATGCGTTCCTGCGCGCGCTTCGTGCTCTGCGAGATCAGCCGCGTAAACGTCGATACGACGAAATTGACGACGGGCGCGAATAAGAACAGGAACAACGAGAGCAGCCAATCGACGTAGATCATGTACGCGAGCGAACCGACGAGCGTCACGAGCGAGACGAAGAACTGCGGCAGCGAGACGCTCAGCGCGTCCGTCATGAGCGTGAGATCGTTGGTGAAGCGCGCGATGAATTCGCCCGGTCGCCAGCGGTCGAACTCGCTCATCGGCATGCGTATGGTGCGTTCGAAAAGCCGCACGCGCAGGGAAGCGATCATGCGCTGTCCGCTCCACGCGGTCAGATAACTCTGTCCGTACGTGGCGACGTTCGCGATCAGATTGACGCAGAACACGCCGACCATGACCCACACGAGCAGCGCGACCGGGTGTTTCGGATTCTCGACGACGCCGTCGATCACGAGCGGAAAGGCCTTGGTAAAGACCAGCGGCCCCAGTCCCGCGACGATTCCCAGAACCAGTGCGAACGCCAAACGAGGGTAGTAAGGCCGCGCCTCGCGCACGAGCCGCCCGATGACGTGCCGCGAGCCTCCCGCGTCGAGTGCGTTCTGGTTCAGTCTCGAAACCTTTCCGTAACGGCGCCGGTACCTTCGCTGCGACCGCGCTTTTGCGGCTCCCTCACCTTCGCCGGAGCACTCGACGTGGACTGTTACTATCACAACTCCGTGCCATCCGTCGCCGTTTGTCACGACTGCATGCAAACGATCTGCGCGACGTGCCGCGACGAACAAGGCATTTGCCCGGGGTGTCGCCTGGAACGGCGCATGACTGCGGCCGGCGCGCCGCGTTCGGGCTTATCC
>JALYUE010000110.1 GCA_030853925.1 Vulcanimicrobiota bacterium
AAGTCTGCTGTGTCTACCGATTCCACCATCATCCCGTGCCTGCGTCTTCGACCCGCCCGGCGCCGCTCACTTTGCGACCGCCGCCTCCGGCGGCTGCTCGAGCAGAAAGCCGAGCAGCAAATCGTTCGCCTCGCACGACGCCGACTCCGCACCGAGCACGTCGAGCGTTTCGGACAGTATGAGAGCACCCGCTGCCAAAATATCGGCGCGTTGCGCGAGCATCCCCGGCAACGCACGCCGCGCGGCAAGATTTAAGCTCAAGAGCCGCCGTATGGTCGCATCCAGCTCGGCGCGCGACAAGACCGTTCCGCTCGCGCGATCCACGTGGGACTCGAGTAGAATCGCAGCGATCGTAAGCGGCGTTCCGGCGACGCAAATCGTCTTTTGCGGTCGAGGCAATTCGCGCAGCGGCGCGAGCGATTCAGCGATGAAGCGCCTGGCCGACGTCGCCGCCGCCCGCGCGCCCGGGCCGGGCGCCGCACCCATAAGATCGGGAAAGCGCTCGGCGACCCGCACCGAACCGATCTCAACCGAGCGAACCGTTTCGACGAGGTGCGCGCGACCGATCGCGCATTCGGTGCTGCCGCCGCCCACGTCGACGACCGCCGTCAGCTCCATCGTCGCCGAACCGTACGTCGCGCCGCGGAAGCTCGCTTCGGCTTCTGCCCGGCCGCTGAGCACTTGCAATTCGACGCCCGTGACCTCACGCATCGAAGCGGCGAATTCGCGAGCGTTGGACGCGCGGCGCACGGCGCTCGTCGCGATCGCCGCGAGGCCGGCTTCGTGACCGCGCGCGACCTCGACGAATTCTCGTGCCGCCGTAAGCGTACGCTCCATCGCAGCCGGTGCGAGCGCACCGTCATCGCGAAGACCCTCGCCGAGCCGCGTGCCGGTCTGACGCGCGTCGAGCTGCTCCAATCCGCCGCCGCTTCGTTCGCGCACGACGAGCAAGCGCGCGGTGTTGGTTCCGAGCGAAATAACCGCTCGAGTCACGCTCGGAACGCCGCCGTGCAGACTCCTAGTAACGCTTTGCGGCCGAGGCCTCGCGCGTCTTCTGAATGCGCGCGAACGCGCGATCGTAATCCTGGTTCGCAATGCCGGCGTACAGCACGTCGATGATCGAGAGCTGCGCGATCCGGCTCGACGTGGCGTCGGAACCGAAAGCGGTTTCTTTGGCCGCCGTGTAGAGTTTAATATTTGAAGCCTTCGTGATGGGCGAAGTAGCGCGATGGGTGATGCAGATCGTCGTCGCGCCGGCATTCTGCGCGCTCTCCATGGCATCGCACACGTCGCGCGAAGCGCCCGTGTGCGAGATCCCGAGCGCGACGTCGTCAACCGACAGCAACGCCGACGACATCGCCATCAGATCGCCGTCGTTGAGCGACACGGCCGAGATGCCGAGCTTCATGAATTTATGATATGCGTCGAGCGCGAGCGGCGCGCTGCCGCCGATGCCGTAGATCTCGACCCGCCGCGCTTTCGCGATCGCTTCCACGGCACGGCGCAATTCGGCATCCGATAGTACTTCGATCGTGTCTTTAAGCGCTTGTGCGTTGGCTTGAAAGATCTTGGTTTTCAGCGCTTCGAGGGAGTCGCCCGAGGCAATCTGCTCGTAGACGGTTTCGGCCGGTCCGACCATGTCTCGCGCGAGCATGATCTTAAATTCTTGATACCCTTTGTAGCCGATCTTCTGGCACAGACGCACGACCGTCGACTCGCTCGTCTGCGTTCGCTCCGCGAGTTCGGTCACGGTAAGATAAATCAGCTCCTCGGCATGTTTGAGGATGAAATCCGCAACGCGCTGCTCCGCCGTTCGTAAGGCGCTGTACGTCCCCTGAATGCGGATGAAACAGCCAGGTACGTTTACCGGCTCCACGAGGGCCGCGTCGGGAGAGCTTTTCACTCGAGTGAGCTTCTACGTAGGCCGCTTACGCGCCTCGAACAGTGCGGCGCGGCGCTTTTTGCGGATGAAATGACGTTCGGAGGGCTCGGGGCGGTCGACCGGCGCCCACTCCTGCGTTTCTTTAAGGTACGCTTCGATCTGTTCTTCGAAGGCGATGTCCGTCGTGAGCGAGGCGACGGGTTCCGGCGCCGGCGCTTCCGCAACTCTTGGCTGCGAGAGGCTCAAGACCGCATGGCGGCCGCGGACGTCGAGCGAAAATTCGAGTTCGGTGCGTCCGTCACGACTTTTGATGTAAGCCGGACGATTGGACGCGAGCTCGCGCGCGGCGACGGCGGCCAGCGTTCCGTCGACCAAGCGCACGGTCGCGCCGAGTTCGTGAATGTTGATGACCGTTCCGCGAACGGCTCGGGTCAATGCTTAGAGTTCCAGTCGTCGGGCTGGGCGGTCGGACGGGCTACACCGCGCACGTAATACAAGTCTTCGCGCGCCCCGATCAAGTGCAATTTATCGTGGATTTCCGGGATCGCTCCAGCCGGATCGCTCAGCCGCGAAATCGTACGTAACTGACGTTTCCGGCGTTCGCGCAGCGCCGCAACGTCTGCGCGGGCGCCACTGAGTTCGCGCCGGATGGCCACGTTTTTCGCGATGACGCCTTCGAGCTGCATCGCGACCGTCGCGAGCAAACACGCCAAGACGCCGAGGACGATCAAACGGCTCAGGAAACGCGTGATTCTGCCTCGTGCGAGCGCGCTCAGGGTGCGACCGCCGCCACGACGTCGTGCTGCAGCGCCTCTTCCCAAGCGCCGATGCGGCGATATTTCGCATAACGAGATTCGCGCAGTTCGCTCGCGCCGACGCCGTCGAGCGCGCGCAGTTCGTCGTCGATCGCATCGAGCACGTGATTCACGAACGCGGGGGCGTCGCGATGCGCTCCGCCGAGCGGCTCCTGCACGACCCGATCCACCATGCCGAATCGTACGAGATCGGCACTGGTCAATTTGAGGCGCTCCGCGGCCTCGGGTGCGCGACCGGCATCGCCCCACAAGATCGCGGCGCAACCTTCCGGCGAAGCGACCGAATAAACCGCGTTTTCCGCCATGATGACCTTATCGGCAAGCGCGATCGCGAGCGCTCCGCCCGAGCCGCCTTCTCCGATGATCGTCGCGACGACGGGGACCGTCGCTTTTGCGAGCGTCAACAAACATGCGGCAATCGCTTCGGATTGCGCGCGCTCTTCGGAACCAATTCCCGGATCCGCGCCCGTCGTGTCGATGAGCGAGACGATCGGCAGCCCGAAGCGCGAGGCGAGTTCCATCAAACGCTTGGCTTTGCGGTAGCCTTCCGGCGATACCATTCCGAAATTTCGCCGGATGTTTTCCTTCGTATCGCGCCCACGCTGCTGGGTCAGGACGACCACGCGCCGCCCACGCAACTTGGCGAAGCCGCCCACGAGCGCGGGATCGTCGCGGAAGTGGCGATCGCCGTGCAGCTCGTCGAAGCGATCGAAAGCCGTCAGATAATCGGTCGCCGTCGGGCGCTTCGGATGGCGCGCCATATTCACGCGTTCCCACGGCGAAAGATTGCCGAAGAGATCGCGCAGAAGCGCGATGTACTTGTCTTCGAGGACGCGGACGTCGTCGAGCGTTCCGCCGCGTTCGCGCAAGGCCGCGATCCGCGTTTCGAGTTCTTGCAGCGGGCCTTTCTCGCGCTCCACGATGACGTTCATGAGCGCTCGCCTCGTAATATCATAGGGCGAATTCCGGAACGGCTTTGAGCGCCGGAGCGCGCTTGCGATGGACGGCGTAGTCGAGAAGATGTACGAGCGTCGACCGGATCGCCGGCCGCGCCACGACCATGTCGACGTGGCCCTTTTCCAGCAGAAACTCTGCCGTCTGAAAATTGTCGGGCAGCTTTTGACGTAACGTTTGTTCGATTACGCGCCGTCCTGCGAAGCCGATCGAAGCGCGCGCCTCGGCGACGATGACGTCGCTCTGGAAGGCGAACGAAGCCGACACGCCGCCCGTTGTGGGATCGGTCAAAACCGTGACGTACAAATTGCCGTCGGCCATGAAGCGCTCGACGGCCTGCGTCGTCTTAGCCATCTGCATGAGCGCGAGCATGCCTTCTTCCATACGTGCGCCGCCGCTGGCCGTGAAGATGATGCACGGTAGATGACGCTTGCGCGCTTCCTCCAGCAAATGCGTGATGCGCTCGCCGACGACCGTGCCCATCGTACCGCCGCGAAAGCTGAAATCCATAACGCCCAAAGCGACCGGAAAGCCGTCGAGCGTGGCAAGACCCGTGACGACCGCCTCGGAAAGACGAGACTTTTCGCGATCGGCTTCGAGCTTCTGCAGATACGGCCGCTTGTCGACCCAGCCGAGCGGATCGCGCGGTAATATGTCGTTGCCGATCTCGAAGAAATCGCCATCGACGAGCGAATTGATACGGTCGTACGCGTGCATGCGGAAGTGGTAGCTGCATTTACTGCACACCGAAAGATTCGCTTCTAAATCTTTGCGATACAACATCTCGCCGCACGACGGACATTTCGCCCATAAGGCGGCATCTTCGGCCGGGACGTCCTTGTCGCGCAACCGGCGCAGCCAATCGGGCATCGCCATTATGCTATTTTCTTTTGAGATTCCGCCGCCGCCTGCGACGTGCGCGAACGTCCCAGATACCGCTGAGCGTAGATACGCCGCAGTTGCCGCAAATAATTGGTGATCTCTTTGCCGTTGAGTTTCGATTCTCCAACGACCCGGTCTTTGAAAACGTACGGAATTTCGATCGCCTTGCCGTAGTGCGCTTTGGCCGCGACCTCGAGGCCGATTTTGAAGCCGATCGGATCGAGTGCGACGCCGTCGAGAGCCTCTCGCTTGACCAGAATGAATCCGCTCGTGATGTCGCGGATCGGCGTGAGCGGCCACGCCAGCATGCAGGCGACGATCGAAGCGATCTTACGCTTCAAGGGCCAATTCTCGATGCCGCCGCCCTTCACGTAGCGGCTGCCGACTGCCAGGCCGTATCCGCCGCTTTCGAGCGCGGCGACCATTCTCGGCACGATGGCCGCATCGTGACTGAAATCGGCGTCGATCGCGCCGACTGCTTGCGAAGCGGGGCGCGCGAAACGCCAACCATCGATAACGCCGCTGGATAGTCCGAGCTTGCCAGGCCTGTGCAAGCAGCGCACCGGGAAACGGTCGATGAGCCCGTCGACGATCGTACCCGTACCGTCGGGGGAGTTGTCGTCGACGACGATGATTTCGCCATCGAGCCCGTTCGCGCGGAACATCTCGGAAAGGGTGACGATCAGCTTCTCGATCCCGCCCGCCTCATTATACGTCGGGACGACGATGCTGAATTTCAACGAGTACTATGCCCCACGGCCTTTACTATACGACTACGCCGCGCTCGGCTCATGCTCGCGGTGTGGCGCCAAAGCGGGCCCGTCGCGTACGTCTGGCTCAAAGGTCGCCGCTTTCATACAATAACGCGCCGCACGCGACGAGCCCGGCCGTTTCGGTGCGTAAAATGCGAGTCCCGAGCGAAACGAGGCGGCCGCCGGCCATTTCGGCACGGCGTGCTTCTTCGTGCGAAAGCCCGCCTTCTGGCCCGATAACGATACACACCGTACGCTTTCCGGCGAGCAGACCCGGCAGCCGTTCTCGCAGCGGAACGTGAACCGCGAGTTCCCACGGCACGAGCGCGAGGTCGAACGCGTTACACTGCTCGAGCAGTTCGGCGAAGGGGACCGGCGGCCCGACTTCCATAACGTCGGCGCGACCGCTTTGCTGCGCGGCGGTGCGCGCGAGCCGCCTCCAGCGCTCGACCTTTCCGTCGCGCGCCGTATCTCCAAGCGTCCTTTCGCTCGCGAACGGCACCAGACGTGCGATGCCGAGTTCGGTCGCCTTCTCGACGACGTAGTCCATCTTTTGACCCTTTGGAATGCCCTGCGCGAGCGTGATCCGCAAGCGCGCCGG
>JALYUE010000186.1 GCA_030853925.1 Vulcanimicrobiota bacterium
CGCGCGAGATACGCTTCGATCCCGGGATTTTGCAAACCGATGGCATTGAGCAAGCCGCCGGCAACGGGCACGAGGCGCGGCGTATCGTTGCCTAAGCGCGGTTCGCGCGTCACGCTTTTGAGTACGACTCCGCCGATCTGCGCGAGGTCGACGAACGCCGCGTATTCCTCGCCCGAACCATAGCAGCCGCTGCCCATGAGCGTCGGCGCGGCGAGCTGCAAGCTGCCGAGCATCGTCGCAAGATTCGGACGGCGCACAGCGTTCGTCACCAGCGAAGCTCGTGCGCCCAAAACACCGGCCCTTCCTTGCATATTCGCGCGTGCACGTACTGCCGTTTCTCGCCCGCAACGGGCGCGGGAAATACCGGCGCCTGCGCGCTTTGGCGGTCGAGCGCGACGACGCAGCCCCAACACGCGCCGACGCCGCACGCGAACGTCTCTTCGAGCGATAGTTGCGCGCGTATGCGCAGCCGTTCGGCGACGCCGCAGAGCGCGCGTAGCATCGGCGTCGGACCGCACGCGGCAAGCGAGTCGTGATGCGCGCCGCCGCTCATTAATAACGCGGTGACGAAGCCATGGTGCCCGCGCGAGCCGTCGTCGGTGGCGAGCGAAACTTCGACGCCCAAGTCGGCGAAGCGGTCCGCATCGACGAGCGCGCCCGCGGTGCGCGCGCCGTAGTAGAGACGAACTCGGGCCCCGCGCGCGAGCAACTGCTGCGCGGGAAGCAGCAACGGCGCGATGCCGATGCCGCCGGCAACGAGCGCGACGTCGTCGCCGATTCCCTCGAGCGTAAAACCGTTGCCGAGCGGACCAAACATATCGAGCGCATCGCCCGCGCGCAGCGACGCGAGTTCGCGCGTGCGCGGGCCCACGACAGCCAGCATGAACGACACTCGCTCGCCTTCGACTTCGTAGACGCCGAGCGCCGTCGCTACGCGCTCGCCGCCCGGCGGAACGACCATCAAAAACTGGCCGGGCCGTACGGTCCGGGCGACCAGCGGCGCGCGGCAACTGAGGATGACGATGCCCGGAGTCGGTTCGCGCCGGTCGGACACCGCCGTCGCATGGACCGCCGGCGTCGTCAAAAGAGCGGGCATTCGCGCGTGGTTCCCGGCGCTCGCCGGCTTTCCCCACGAAAAACTTTCACCGAATTCTCGAAAAAGACTAGAACATTTACTTTTGCCGGCCGTTAATAGAGTCAGATACCAAAAATGAGAAAGGAGGGTTCGACATCATGGCTGGTCTCATGGTCTTCAAATCGCTAGCCGACGCGCTCAGAGCGGGCTTCCAGATTTACGATCGCACGTCAGACGGATACCTCGTTCGAACGCGCACCGCCAACGGTTGGGCGATGGCGCTCGTCGCCTGCAAGACGGTATAACCCCACTCCGTCTCTAGCGCACAAGCAAAATGGGACGCGGTTCACGCGTCCCATTTTTGTTGCGCTGACTCACGGACGGCGTTCCGGAGGCCTCGGCGGCCGCAGTTCTTGCGACGTACCGGGCCGGTACGTGTACGGCGCATCGTAGCTCGGTGGGGCGCCCGAGCCCGGCTGTTCGCCGTAATACGGCGGCGGCGGCGCGCTTCCAGATTGCCGCGGAATCTGCAAGGTTGCGCCGGAGAGCAGCGCGATGATGACTTGCGCGAGGCCGACGAACATCGGGATAAAACCGCCGAGCAGCCACGGACCGAGATGCCAGCTCATACCGCTCTCGCCGTCGTGAAAGCCGATGAACGAAAGCCCGAGCGTGATCGCGAAGCCGATAAATGTGAGCGTTATGCCTTTACGGAGCGTCACGTGCGCCGCTTCGCTCGAATCGGCGATCGGCATCGAGTTGTGCACCGCGCCCGGCGTCGCGGCGTTCGCACGCCAGCCCTTCGGCACGACCGTTCCCGGCGCAAAACCGTTTCGGATCATTTCCATACGCTCGCGGTGCGCCAAGACACGGAAGAAAATAAACGCCATCACGGGCAGACCGAACGCAAAAAATATGCCCGCTAATGGGACGAGAACTTCACTTCCGAACTCCGACATGATCCCTCCTCGGGTGGTGCCGCTCGACCACTCGAGCCGGCGTACCAGATACGCCGGACGGCTTTCAGTGTTTCGCGAAACCTCAGACTGCGCTTCCACGTACGTGGCGCAGTGGTATGCGCGTTAGTGGAACCAGCCTCGCCGAACGCGACCGAGACGCTAGAGAACGACGACGGGGCGCTCGTAGCCGCGGCTTTGGCCGGCCGCGGCGACGCGTTTGGAACGCTGGTCGAACGCTACGAACGGGCCGTGTATCACCTGTGTCTGCGCACGATGCGCGACGCCGAAGAGGCGCGCGATTGCGCCCAAGAGGCTTTCTTCAAAGCGTTCCGGAGTCTGCGCACGTTTAAGCCGGGCGCCAAATTTTCCACCTGGATCTTCTCGATCGCCTATCACGCTTGTTGCGACCGCTTGGCGCGGCGCAAGCGTTTCTCGGACGCGGAGATGCCCGACTACGCGGACCCGGGGCCCGGCCCGGCGCACGTGGCGGAGCGCCACGACGAAGCTCGGGCGCTGCGGTCGGCGATCGAGCGGCTGCCCGAGAAGTATCGAACGGTCATCACACTGTACCACTTGCAAGGCCGCCAATACGAGGAAATCGCGCGCGTATTGGACCTACCGATGGGAACGGTAAAGACACATCTTTTCCGCGCCAAAGAACTGCTGCGCAAAACGCTGGTGAACGAATGAACGACGATTTCGACGAACTGGACCGGGCAATTTTTGCCCTGCCGCTGGAACATTCGCCCGCAGGCCTGCGGGAATCGATCTTGCGTGCGACCATTTTCCGCGAGGTGCCGGCGTCCGCGGCCTTCAGTATTCGGGAAACGTGGGGTATCGGCGTCGCCCTTGCGGTGGCGGCTTGGCTCGTCATCTTGGCCGTCGGCGATAAATCGTTCGGCGCGACCGCGACGCTCTATATGAGTCTTTTCGCGCGCGAACTGAGCGAGCCCGCGACGCTCGCGTGGCTCGCGACCGGGATCTCGATCGCCATCCTCGTCGTGTTCTCGAACTTCTTCGAGGGACTGCGCCCTCCGGTTCGTAACGGGCGTACGTGAGCGAAGAGCCCGAGCGCCGCTTTAAAATCCTCGTCATCGAAGACGATGCCCAAATCACACGCGTGCTGCGCCTGGAATTGGAACACGAAGGCTATACGGTCGACACGGCCGCTGACGGCCTCACCGGCCTCGAGAAGGCGCTCAAGGAACCGGACCTCATCATTCTCGACGTGATGCTGCCGAAGATGGACGGCAACGAAATTTGCGCGCGCGTCCGCACGAAGAGTCTCGTGCCGATCATCATGCTCACTGCGAAAGACCGCATCGCCGACCGGATCGGCGGACTGGACCGCGGCGCGGACGACTATCTCACGAAGCCGTTCTCGATCGAAGAACTCTTGGCGCGCGTGCGCGCGAGGCTGCGCGAGAAGCATCCCAAATCGAACGTCCTTGCGGCCAAGGATCTCGTGATGGACCGCGATCGCCACGAGGTTCGACGCGCCGGCCGGACGGTCGCGCTTACCGCGAAAGAATACGCGCTGCTCGAGTATCTGCTGCTGCATCCGAACACCGTGCATACGCGCGACGAACTCTTCAACGGCGTTTGGGGTAGCGATTTCCTCGGCGATTCGAATTTGATCGACGTGTACGTGCGTTATTTGCGCGGTAAGATCGACGACGGATTCGACGACAAACTCGTGCACACGGTGCGCGGCGTGGGGTATACGCTGCGCGAGTGAGATTGCGCTCTCTGCGCTGGCGGATCGCGACGTTATACGCGTTGCTTCTGCTCGGTGCCATCGCGGTCGTCGCGATCGTCCTCGTCGTCGAACTCCGGACGATCTTGCTCGATGAAGCGCGCGCGAAAGTCGACTTGGTCGGTACCGATATCGCGGCACTCGCGCGCAATACTTCGATCCTCGGCGGCTTCGGCGAAGCGCTGCCGATCGAGCAGCAGCTCACGATGACCGAAACGCTCGACCACTGGTCGGGACCCACCACGTTCGTCGAGATCGCTACGCCCGCGGGCTATCCGATCGGCAAGAGTTCGAACATGGGCGGCGCCGCCTTCGCTCGCCCGAGCGAACCGCGAACGCACGCGCTGAACTACCGAACCGAGCACGTACCGCTGCTCGGCGACGTCTTCATCCGCGACGAACTGGTCCGCTATCCCGGACTCACGCTAAACGTTGAAGTCGCGGAAAGCTTAGCGATTTACGACGAGACGCTTCGCCGGGTTCGTACGCTCATCGCGATCGTGCTGCTGCTCGCGGCCCTCGTCGTAGGCGCCGGCTCCTTCGCGATTGCGTCGAGCGCGGTCGAACCGATCGGGCGGCTGATCGCGGCGATGCGCGAGATCCGATCCGACCGTTTGAGCCGCCGTTTGGGGTGGTCCGACCGCCGCGACGAACTCGGTTTACTCGCTCAGGCGTTCGACGATATGCTCGAGCGTCTCGAGGAAGGCTTCGCGCGCGAGCGGCAATTCATCAGCGACGCGTCGCACGAACTCAAAACGCCGCTCACCGTCATCAATGCCAACGCTCAGATGCTCGAACGTTGGGCCGACCGCGAGCCCGTCGTGCGGGCGGAAAGTCTGCGCGCCATCCGCGAAGAGAGCGGTGAGCTCGCGGCGATGATCAACGGCATGCTCGTGCTTGCGAAAGCCGAATCCGGAGACGATCTGCCGCGCCGGCCGGTCGCGCTAGAAGACGTCCTCGCAGAGGCGGTTCGCGCGGCGCGTCCGCGTGCCGAAGCCAAGGGAATAACGGCCGAGCTGCACGCTTCGACCGGTAGGGGCGGAATCGAAGTTTTGGGCGATGCCAACCTGCTGCGTCAGCTCTTCAGCAACCTCGTCGACAACGCGGTCAAGTTTACCGAGCACGGCGGCGTCGACGTCGACGTCGAGGCGGCGGCGGATGACCCTTGGGTGCGAGTAACGGTCGCCGACACGGGCTCGGGCATCGCCGAAGCGGAGCTCGAGCGCGTCTTCGACCGCTTTTACCGCGCCGACGCATCGCGAAACCGGGCGGTGCCCGGCAC